>JAZOMC010000048.1:0-40271 GCA_045653545.1 Akkermansia sp. | reverse complement strand
AGCCGGAGCCTCAGCCGGAGCCTCAGCCGGAGCCTCAGCCGGAGCCTCAGCCGGAGCCTCAGCCGGAGCCTCAGCCGGAGCCTCAGCCGGAGCCTCAGCCGGAACCTCAGCCGGAACCTCAGCCGGAACCTCAGCCGGAACCTCAGCAGGAGCCTCAGCCGGAACCTCAAGCTGAAGCTCAGGCTGTCAATTCCGCCTACCGTGGCATCGTCAAGATTGAGGTAGCAGTCCGCAAACCAGATTATGCCACGCCGTGGCAGACCGGCCGCTATGGCACCGGTAACGGCACCGGTTTTATGGTCGGGCCCGGCCTTTTCATGACGAATGCACACGTAGTGGCAGATGCTGAGCGCATCTATGTTTCACCGTATGCTGATGCTCGCAAAATACGAGCCCGCGTAAAGCACGTGGCTCATGATGCCGATTTGGCCCTCATCGAAGTAGAAGATGCCTCGGCCTTTGCGGACATACCCTGTCTTCAGTTCAGTGACACCCTTCCGAAGTTGGAAGATGAAGTTCGCGCAGTGGGCTACCCCATCGGCGGCAATCGCCTTTCCGTAACGCGCGGTATCGTATCACGCATTGATACCACCACATACTCCCACCCCCGCAATGAAAGCCACCTGACTGTACAGGTGGATGCCGCTATCAACCCCGGCAACAGCGGTGGGCCCGTCCTGATGGGCGACCGCGTGGTAGGCGTGGCGTTCCAAGGCCTGCTGCAGGCAAACTCCACCGGATACATGATTCCCATGCCCGTCATCAAGCGCTTCCTGAAGGATGTGGAAGATGGCAGCTATGATACCTATGTGGACCTTGCGGCATCTTTCATGCCCCTTATCAACCCGGCCATGAGACGCCATTACAATCTCCCCGATAATGCTATGGGCGCGCTGGTAAGCGAGGTTATCAAAGGCGGCAGCAGTGATGGCGCCCTGCAGGTAGGTGACGTGGTACTAGCCGTGAACGGTCACGCTGTGGACAGTTCCGCCATGATAGAACTGGACGGTGAGCGCGTGATGCTGGAAGAACTCGCCGAGCGAGCTTTCAAGGGTGATGTGCTGCACTTCACAGTGCTGCGCAATGGCCAACAGCAGCAGGTGGACGTGGAACTTGCCCCGCTGACTTCACACCGCATCATGGCTCAGGAATATGATGCCCTGCCGCGCTACATCCAATTTGGCGGCCTCGTATTCCAACCCCTGCACTTTAATGTCATCGCAGCGCATTCCCTGAACTCCACGGATTTCACGCTGGAGCTGGATGCTCATCTTCGCCTCGGCACATCTGCCGAGAGAGAAGACATCGTCATCGTCACCAAGGTTCTCAAGGATGAAGTAAATGCACGTTTTGAAGATTATGGGCGCCGCATCATCACCCGAGTAAACGGGGTGGATGTGAAAGGGCTCACACACCTGTACACCCTTCTTTACCCGCAGGACGGTAACCGCCCGGCCTTCACCGTTATCGAGTTCGCGGACGCTGCACGCCCGCTGGTGATAGATAATGCTATCATAGATGCGGCTAATGCCCGAATCCACGCCACATACGGCGTGCCCGCCCCCGCATGTCTGGAATAATCAGCCTTTTGATACGACATATGTTCAGAACCATTACCATTCTCGCTCTGGCGGCCCTCGGTCTGACCGCTTGCAAGCCTACCCCCCGCACGGCTCGCCTGCGTAATTTGCAGCAGACGCAGGAACCCCAGCAGCCTACAAAACCGGAGGACACCTCCGCCACCCCGGAAGAACAAGCCACCCCCACACCTGCCGAGCCGGTATCTGCCACACCCACCCCGGCAAGTAAGCAGGATGAAGCCGTGAATGCGGAAAGCGCACTACTCACCGTGCAAGTCACCCGCCAGGGCTTCAACCGCCTCACCCCTTGGGAAAAGCAGGCTCCTACTCAGGCTAGACTCTGCGGCACCTACTTAGGGAACGGACTTGTGCTGACATACGGCAAGGGGCTGACGAACACCACATACGCCGAGCTGAGCCTGCCGGACGGCACTAGAACAGTCCCGGCCCGAATCGTCAGCTATGATTATGACCATGGCCTCGGCCTGCTCACCGTAGCAAATGAAGCAGATGCCTCCATCTTTGATTCACGTACTGCCTGCCCGCTCGGGGAACCGCTGCAAAAAAACAACACGGCAGAACTCTGGTGCACCCTAAATGGCAATGAATCCCACCGAGTGCCGCTTAGAGCCCAGACCGGTGGTGTAAGCGATGGCATGCCCCGCCTCATCCTGCAGGCTGACACCGCTGTACCGGACGGCTTCACTCATGGCGCCCCCATCATACGCGATGGTAAACTCGCAGGCATGAGCGCAGGCTACGAATCCGCCGGGCGTAATCTCAGCATCATTAACGCCGAGATCCTGCGCAGATTCCTGAACCGCACCCAGGACACCCCCACAGGAGCCCCGGTGCTGGGTATCAAGCTGGCCTCTCTGAATGACCCGGCTTTCCGTAGGTACCTGAAGCTGCAGGATCATGAAACCGGGGTCTACATCAGTGAGGTGGAGCCCGTTAGCGCCGCTGCCGAGGCCGGGCTGCAGGTGGGGGATGTCATCACTGCCATTGAAGGCATGAATGTGGATGACCTCGGCCGTTGCGACCTGCCCATCTACGGCATGACCCACATCAGTGCAGCCAGCAAGTACCTGCGCCCCATTGGGGATAACATCCGCCTGACAATCAGCCGAGGCGGAGAATCTCAGGAAATTGACGTCCCACTGAACACCACGGCAAGGGATAACACCCTCATCCCCGAAGAAAATCCGGACACGGCACCGCGTTACATTGTGTGGGGTGGCATGGTATTCCAGCCACTGACGACCACCTACCTGCAAGCTCTCAAATCCCAGGCACGAGGCAATCTGCCCACTGAATTCCTCAGAGCTCAGGACGCTGAAAAAGAGCTGAGCGAAATGGGCTACAAGGAGCTAACAGCCCTCACTCTCATCATCCCTACTCCCGCTACCCTCGGTTATGATACTCAGGGATTCTGCATCGTGGAGAAGGTAAACGGCCGCATTCCTCACAACTTTGCGGAGTTCGCCAGCATGCTGGATGAACCCACGCCAAACGGCATCGTGGAAATCACCATTAACAAAGCCCCTTATACTATCTATCTGGATCGTGCTACCGTGGAAGCAGTAAATGATACCCTGCGCCGCACGGCCGTTCCCAACCTCAGGCGTGTGGAATAATCCGCCTCTCAGGTAAATTGATAAAGCCGGCGCCTACCCCTGAGGACGCCGGCTTTATTGCTACTGCCTACCTCATCCTAGCAAGGCGGTTACCGGAGGACGCTCGTAGTGGCGTGAGCATACCATGTTCATATGCCTCAGCGAACATGCGCGCAGCATCCGCTGAGTGTGACGCTGCATCATGCACCGGAGCCTCACGGCAGGTTCCACCACTCCCCTCCGCTGCAGTGCGGTACATCTCCAAGCAAGTTACACCTGAAGGCTCCGGCTCTCCGGCGGAATTCATTCTCTGAGACAGAGTATCCGGGTGAAACCAGCTGCACTCCAGAAGCTTGCGCAGAGCATTAATACCGCGCCACACGTCCGGTGTGCGAGGCACCACTCGTACAGCATGAATACCGCAGCGCGCAAGACTCTCCACATAGGAATGCCCATGCGGGTCACGGTGGGCGGCATCATGCGGTAGAAAATGAGCACTGATGGGGCCATATCGCTTCTGCCATGCATGAATATGAGCAGCATAATGCTCCAGCGGAAACTGGTTCGCCGCATAGTGATTCAGCCAGTACACATTCCCTCCGTAATACTGCACAAGCCATATGGCAGTGTGATCACTCAGCCCCAAATCCCACGCCGTATACAAGGCCTCTTCCGGGCGGAAATCAAAGGAAGTACCGATGTGCCCCTGCTCTCGCAATTTTGTTAAACACGCGCCGTATATGGCACCCTCATTACCCGTGGAAAAGGCTTCATCCGGAGTGCTGGGATATTCCTGACGCATGGCGGACCCCATAGTTCGCGCCATGCGAGCGTACCAGATTTTCTGCTCACGCGACAAAGTAAGGCCATAATCCTGCTCCAGTTTTTCGAAGTACTCTGCCAGCGGCTCCGACCAGCCGCTACCGCTGCTGAGCGCATAATCCGGGTTATCAAACCAGCTGAAAAAGAAGAAGCGAAAATCCAGCGGTGATAATGCTGTCCCGGGGACATTCTGCATGGCTTGCGAGGTAAGCTCATAGTTCACCCCGAAACGCCCACCCTCATGCGTGCTCTCCAGAATAATTCGCCCCTCCGCCGGCACCGTATTAATAGCGCCGGTGCGTATCTCGCGCGCCCGCCACGGAGCATGCACGGAAACATGAGCCAGCTCTGAAACATGCAGTAGCTGCAGAGTGCCACCACGCAGTGTGGTACCCAAGCGGATATCACTTCCATTCACGAATCCCAAGCGCGTACGAGCATCCGTATGAGGGTGCCACTCATGGCGCTTGCAGGAACCGCTGAACTGCTTCACCAGTGAGCCCAGATATGCCAGAGCCCGCTCACGCTCATCCGCATGCGGTGGCAAGTAATCAAGGTGCTCCCATGCAAAGCGCAGCTTCTCCAGCTTCTGCTCTGCATCCGGCAGCGTTTTATCTATGATACCTGCATGAAAGTTCGGCGTGAACAAGCATGAATCCAGCATGTAAAGTGCCACATAGGTGGATATGCCCAGCTGTCGCGCTTTCAGCACCACATTCCGAGTCCACAAGTTCCGGTGAAGGCGGCTTTGGGCCGCATTCATACGAAAGCGCTGCAGCCCCCCTCGCTTATTCTCTATCCAGTAAAGATTATTCAGTCTCCAGAAGGGGTCATCCAGGCGCCCGCGGAGTGTCGTTTTCATCAGTTGCGGAATCATGGCTGAGAGTCATTTTGCCCCGGGGTAGGTGAATTTCTGAGACCACTGAGTGAAGGAGGGACATATTTATCGATAACGGGAGCATTCGCACGAATACGCTCCTGCCTTCTCTTTTTACGCTCGGCCTCTTGCTCTTCCCAACCGGGCTGAGCAATCATTTCATCATATTGGGCGGCAGCCTCCTGAGCTCCTACTAAAAGCTCACGGCGCCACTCATCCGTATATTGCTTCATCCAGTTCAGCTCATCATCCGGCTCCACCTTCGAGTTATTTTCTCCAGAAGATTCAGACTGAATTTGATGAGCGAGCTCCTCCGGGGGCACTGGTACAGATACCTCATTGCCTGTCACCAAAGCCTCTGTTAATTCATCCAGATATACAGGATTTCCTCGCAACATATCAGAGGTCTCTTTCAAACGAGCAAGAGCATCCCCCCGCCCATCAGCGGCCAGCACCTCCGGCGCAGCTATACAGGAAATCATATCAGATGCCAATCGCAGAGCCCGCAGTCCCCCCACATTCAGTTCATCCACCGTCGTTCCCACCAGACGTTCAGAAAATCCGGTATCTTCAAACAGACGCATCATCAGCTCAGGCATATAGACGCGCTGATACGCTAAATCGGACACGTAACATGATCCACTATCCGCCACGGAGAACACCTGCGCCAGATTATCGCGCACAATCCGCCGCCTGCGCTCCGACAATTTCTTTTGGTAATAACGCGGAAATAAATTGCCACCCCGAATAAAACAATGTAAAGGCACCATCACATCTTCCGACATTTTCTCCTCGCTGTAGGGGCGTGTTCCTATATAAACACCGTAACGCGTTCCCACCACATATGGCAGGCGAGTGTATTCTGAGGCACTATCTATCATGCCGGGCATCAGGCGGTAAGACATATTCGTAGCATACGCCGGGGATTCGTATACAGTGATTTTGCTCAGCGCATTACTTTCCAACTCCTCGGCGAAGAGCAACGGCAGCTGCTGCCCCGCCATGGTGATGTAGCTTTCTCTGAGACTCACATTATCACGAATCACATCCCATAGAACATTTCGTAACCCCCTCAAACATTCACGAGGCTGCCATTTCTCCAACCCCTGAGGATTAGTTCGGGTCCCACCATACCTCTTCCCCTGCCACCATACCTCACCATCCTCACTATATGGCAGATTCCTTGGATAAGCACGCAGTAAATCCAAAGTCATCACCGCGTGATGGGTTCGGGATGATTTTAGCAGCAAATCCGGCATCAGCACGGATTGCACATCATAATCCGAACGAACACCTTCATTATCCTCGTGATTTCCTAAGTACTCCGCCGTATACTCTGTCTGACGCCGTGGCTCCTTGTAAACAAGTGTATTCACTAGGCCTTCACTATTCCGCCGATAACTGTAATGATGCAGCTCCGGGTGCTCCTGAAGCACATCATTCAGGTTACTAATTGCAGCAAGAACCGGATTCTCCGGCAGACCTTCCACTCCATCCAGAAGATGAGCATGCTCCTCACAAAACGCCTGCAAATACTCTTCCAAAGCTGTTCGGTGCACCGGGCTGTAAGCCTGCCACCCCTCCATCGGATACTTCAGCAGATTCCAATACCCTGCATCAACGGCTCGAAAAATGGCATCCCCACTTAAAAAATGCCCCCAAGCCTGCTCAGCTCGCAAGCCTGCATCCATGGAAAAAGCTGCCGGCATCAGACGAGCTATGAGCTCATCGCTTATCTCAGTCTGTAATTCATCACGATAGTAACGCACATGGGGCATCAGCTCCTGCATACGAATGGAAACTTGGCTATTAATCCATCTCAAAGCATTAGTCTCCCTATCTCGCACCTCGAACTCATAAACATTATCTTTGTTTACGGGGGATGTTTCCATCCTCTGAAATTCAGGGCTGAAAGCGGCTCCGCCATACCAGGTTCTGAAAGATGACGGCACTTGCAGCCTCCCCTGATGAGCAAGAAAATACAGCAGAGTGTAGCGGCCCATCTTTTCCGCCATCTCTACGTTAACACTATACACATCTCCCGGCAAGACTTCCCTCAGCGGTAGATTAATACGATGAGGCATTTCCGCCAGCACCCCTGAAGGCAAATCAGAATCCGGAGCGTAATGACTATCGCCCAACACATTATTCAGATAATTACCGACGTGTTCCGCGCTGATAATTCCGGAATTAAGCTGTCTCGCCCAATAAATGGTAAAGCGAGCCAGTGCCAGCCCAAGGGGTGTCATGGTGCAGTAATGGTCCGCGCCATAATCCATGCTTCCGGGATTATGGAAAATGATGGGGCGTTCAAGAGAACGCCGATTGAGCGAACGCCCCAAACTCAGCTTATATGAGCGAAACATACCAGGCTGAAGAGTGGAGGCATCCTGCAACCAAGAATAAGCAAGCTCCTGAAGAGCAATAGCACAGAGCTGATCATAACCGGAATACTCCATCGCCTCAGCTGATGGGAGCGAAAGCACCGAATCCGGGCTCTCAAACTCCTGTACAAACAAGGCATCAGCCCGCGTGCCGAGAGGCATAAACATCAGGTCGGCAGATGAGGCTATGGCATTATGAAGCTGCCGCTTCTCCGGATACCATGGTGAATAATGGCCATCAGGCTTCATGAGCCTGTAATACGTATTCCCATCATCACCTGCTACGCTCTCAATGCTGTGGCCGGTCATATCCATGTACAACTGCACACGGCGCGCGTTATTTTCCTCGTAAGCCCTGCGCTGTACGGAAAGAGTGAGGGGCTGCTGATTCTCCGGGAGGAGAGAATCAACCCCCAGCTCATTTTCCAGAAAGTTGGCAAAAGCCTGTTGCGGAGTTTTACCATTGCTCAGCTCCGTTTGAAACTGCTCTGACATGGGGAGGAAATCACGCAGTACAGCAGCACACACTCGCGTGCGGTGCAACAAGCGGTATATGTTACGCATATCCGGGTAATCATCCATGCGCTTATTATCATAGGTAAGGCAAAGCGAGGTGATATCATTCACGAAGTGCTCAGGAGTGCAGAGCAACCACTGAGCCGTAAGCCCCGGCAAGCCGCTCCTACCCTTACGGAAGTCCGCTAGCATGGAACCCATTTCCGCAGCGAGTGCATCATATGCTTCTTTGTGAGGCTTACCACCTGCTATATCAAGAATGGTACCGGCAGCCATGTTAAGATAACGTCTGCGAGTTTCCTCAGCATCCTTCTCCACGTCTTCAATGGGCAAACCGCTCTCCTGCGTCATCGCATCCTGACTGTAAAGTTGCAGCAGTAAGCGGTACGAACAGCGGCGCAACTCTTCCGAGTATGTATTCAGAATAGCCTGCCGCATCTCCTCAGCCTGAGGCGCATAAATACCGGTATTGTGAAGAAAGGAGAACTTCTGCGCCATATTCTCATATGAGAACATATATGACTCACGGTAACGCCCACGGCCATTCATGAGCCCGCGCCTATTTCTGCCATTCTCACTACGAATGATGGTGAGGTCCTGCTCCGCGTCATTCAGGTGAGCCCGCTGCGCCCAGTCATCACGGGTCATAAGTCCACGGCGGGCACGCTCAGACGCCGGAGTAGGACGCGGGGCCAACGTTTCCGAACCTGCAAAATCCGAGGACAGTTTCAAGAAGTCTGCTACATCACTCCAATGGCGGAACACCGGGTTGCCATCAGTATTCAGAAGTTGCATGGCTCGCATAATATCAAATGAATAACGGCGAGAAGACCAAAGCTCGCTCTCTCGTAATGCCTCACGCAGCATCTCATTGCGGCGGTGAACATCCACCTCGGATAATATCGCTTCCACCTTCTCCCCAGGCACTTTCCACTCCAACAAACGTCTCCCGCTGCCCAGCACACTATCAGCTGAGCGGAAATGATGCAGGCTCAAATGCCCGGCACCGATAAGTAGGAAGGGTAGCGTGGCGGCGGCTTCTCGAAGGTTCACCTCAATATCCGTAATATTATCCCCGAAGGCCTGCCAGTTGATGTTCGAGGCCGTGGATGACGCCTGTGCTGCGAGCTCGTGCGCCCCTAAATCAGCAGCCTGAGCGGCCTTACCGGCAAGCATCAGCTTCACACCATCAGCGGTAAATCCACCCGCCGTCCGCAAGGCTTCCAGTGAATACCCCATCACCCCGCTTCCACGTGCCCGCAAAAAGTTGGAAAGAGAGCGCTCAAACATTTTTCCGCCGATGCGGTTCAACCCCATGTATATACCGCCCTGCACCACACCACCTATCACCCCGGCAGCCAGTTGTAGCTGCTGGGGGCCTTCCGGAGCGCGCCGCCTCGCCTCAGCCACGGACTCGCCCATCCCGGCAATCGAAAGAGCTCCGAACCCGGCACCACCACAGCAGGAAAGAACTGCAGACGGAATGGCCTGAGCGCCTTCGATGAACATCTCCTCCGCCATCCCGGCACCCGGCATGGTGAGGGGCACCACTTCTTGCTGTGCCAAGTGACGCACATCATTGAGCACACGCATGCGGCGATCCCATGCGCGTGAATTGCTCTGAATATTCTCACCCCATTCGCCACCTAACTTAGAACCCAGATTATCCAATGTGGCAATTCCTGCATGATTCAGCGCCTGCATGGCCCCAAACCCCAGCGAGGTAGCACCTCGGCGCACTGCGCGTATACCACGCGAAAAGAGCCCCTGTTCAGCAGGCGTATCTCCACGCTCACGCTGAGCCTGGCGGCTGAGCTGCAGCGCCAAATATGTCACCGTCTGCCTGTCCTCAAAATCCATATCCGCCAGTGCATCTACAGTTCTACACAGGGAAGGAGCATTCCTGAACACACGCGGAGCTGAAAAGGCGTCTTCCTCCACGGCGGCAAACACATCCATAGCCCTGCTTAACTCCATGGCAAGTGGCAACCAGCGATTCCGTGCTTCCTCGCCTTCATTAAACGCTAGCATGGCCACGCGTTCGGCCACCCCCTGCTCCTCCTGATTCAGCTGTGAGGTAATCGCGCGCAAGTCATAACTTTCTTCACCATGCAGCGCGGCCTTGTATGCAAGTTCATAAACACGCCGCCCCATCTCGCGCCGGGGTGCTTCAACTTCACGAGCAGAGAGCGCCATAAAGACCTCCCTTTCATCATCAGCCACGGAAAGTTCAGAAGCCAGCTGAGCACGGTGCCGATTCCAGTTTGCAGAAATTTCCTCCCGAGAATGATTTCTGTGGTCAGCCACCCATGAGCGGTTAATAGAGGAACAAAGATTATACTCACGCTGCTCCGGACTTAAAGAAACATCATTCGCCCCGGAACGTTCTCGAACATCCATCGGCACAGTATCAGCATTCCCCGTCAGCACGGAGTGCCAGTAGCGCTGCTGTGCCTCGATTTCATGCATAGGCTCAGTTTCAGAAGCATCACCCAAAACTGAGTATGCTGCATTACCGGGCTCAACAGGCGCCTCCTCACTTTGCGCAAGCATTGTTTCAGCCGGCGCTTCTCCGGCATCAGTCGTCGCCATCTGCCGGAGTTCCGGCTCCCTTGTTTCTTCTCCTTCCGGAAGAGTATTATTCAACATTGTCATAAAGTATTATTTATTATTTTTCAGAAAAACACACCCAGTGAATACCTCCACTGTTTACCTGCTCCATCCAGTTAGCGGCGGCCTCAGTTCCACTCTCTGCCAGCAGGGGCAAGCCAACGCTCTGCAACTGCTCCAGCCTCTGAAGGGCCATCTCATCCCCGGGGCAACCAAACTGCCCGTTGCTGTACATTTGCCACAGGCCACGGGAAAGGGAGAGTCTATCCTCTTGCGGCACGCTACCGCACAAGGCAAAGCGCTTCAATAGCTTACGGCGCTGGGATAGAGGAATCGGCGCCGTCAGGATATCCAGCTGCAGCGCTTCTCTCTCCGGGCTATCAGCCGGAGCCTCATCCACCCTGCGATTCCACACGCACAGCTCATTCTGCGTAAGAGAACGGGGGCTGCGCCGGGCATCTGCCAGCTGGCGTTCACTCAGAAGCTCTGCACGCCCGGCCAGCTCTAGCTCAGCTTCATCATAGTCCTCACCGGCAGCGAGCTGAGCTTCCATACGCTGAACAAGCTCAGCGCGAGCCACCTTCCGTGAACGCTGTACGGCGGACTGCAAGCGGCGCATGTCCTCTTTCTCCTGCGGTAGGGAATCTTCACTAGCACCTGCCAGTTCCGCCAGCATTTTCATGGGGCTTTCTTCCAGTCCTCTCATCCAACGGCTTGCACCGGCACGGCTACGAACGCTGCGGCGCTCCTGCTCCAGCTGCTCCTGAGGAAGAAACACACCGGCACCACTCTGCAGCCAGCGCTCCGCCATGGTGGCATCCCCGGCCTGCACAGCAGACTCCACCCGCTGCTGCCAATTATCTCTGGCCTTATCAAGCTGCTGCATCTCTCTATCACGAAAAGCCTGCAAGGCGGCGCGGCGGCTAAAATCCTCCGCCAGCTGGCGGCCGGCACGGCGAGCATTCGGCGGCAGCTGTGCCACGGCTTCAGAGAATCGCGGGGCGCTCAACTGCTCCCATGCATATTCCCAATCCTGCGCCCCATGCTCGGAAAGACGAGTGCGCACATCATCCGCTATCTCATGAAGCTGCCGGGAAAAAGCAGCCAACTCACCGGTAGCGGTCACCTGCTCCTTTTCCTTAGCTAGCTCAGTGCTCCCGAGAATCACTGCTGATATACCACCACCAAGAGACTGCGCCACTTCGCCCCAACCCATCACCCCTTGCACCGGGATTTGTACAGAGGGAGACGGCGCACGGAGCATCCCCCATTCCTTCATGCGTATTGCCATACCACACAGCATGCATGATTCCCTGTTACCCTTCAATGAAAAGAAAATACTCCGCCGCATCCCACCACACACAACTCACTGATAACACATAGATTCAACAACTCTCCGCATTTTACACCCCATTAGAATACGCTTGTCAATCAATAGCTACGCTGCTATACTTCTCGGCATGAATCTCCACGGATTATTCCTTATTCCGGCATCTATCATCTGTACGGTGGCGACGGCTGCGGATGAAGCCCAAATCCAGCAAGCAGTGCTTGCCTCTGAATATGTGGTACGGGCTGAGCTTGTGCACTGGCCAGCAGCCCCGGCTCCCATCATGATGAAAATCACACAATTTATCGGCTATTCCTCCCCACGTGTCGAAAGTGCCTACCCGAGATGCAATAAGTACCTCCTGCTTACTGACCTACCCTCCGCCCCGGAACTCATCCCTCTCCGCCCGGCAAACGGCCCGGCCTCTCAGCAGTACATCCTCGCCTTCTCCTCCCTCACTCGAGCCGACGCTAATTCTGACTTTATTCAGGCCCGTGCTCACGGAATCTTCCCCCTTTCCGCTCAGGCAAGCATCCGGGCAGCCATCGAGCATGCCCATCAGCAGAACATCGTCAAATCCTGTAGTGTGCTTGCACTCGTGGAACATGGTGCAGGCCGTTGCATCAGCCGAAAGCCATTAGGTGAGAATGCATATGATTTAGAATACCTCATGGAATGCACGGTACTGGAAGCCATGTGCGGCTGTGAAGTCGGGCAGAAGCTCTACTACATCTTCTCCTGCGCAGAGGAAAAAACAGCCGCGGATGATGTGGGCGCCGTGCGCGATTTTTCTCGTTTGGGGCAGCGTTTCATCGGCTCAAACCGCGTGGACGAAATCAGCCGCAATGCTGCCGGCGAGCCTACCCTGAAATATAACAGAATAGAGCATATTTCCGCAGAAACTGTTCGCCAAGCGATACAATAATCCGGCCATAAGCACGGTTAATATACGAAAAAGAAAAAAGGCACGGTGCCTCATGCGCCGTGCCTTTTAATATCTTTCAGGGCTGCCTCAGAACAACTGCTTCAGGAAGCCGATTTCATCCAGATACAGCTTGGATGAACAGGTGTGCGGAGAAGCCAAGCTGGGACCGGAAAGTACCGCGGTCTCCTCACCTTCCTGACTATCCACCCGGAAACAGGGCAGCAGCATGCCTCGCGTGCGCGGGCGCACGCCCAGCTGAATCGTGCCGTCTGCCAGTTTGAATACACTGTTCACCATACTCATGGAGATAATGATACCTTCAGGAGTTGCATAACAGGGACGCCAGCGCATATTCGGCGTAGAAATATCCGGGGCGTTGCTGAAGTCATAGAAGGGCATCTGGCGCGGCGGAATAGCCTTCAACAGAATACGGCGCATGTGAGCACCACCCACAATCTGAGAGATGCCGTTCTCGATAACCTCATCTGCAGACTCGATGAGGTGCACCGGTGTGCGTGTAACTATGGGCCAGAGCACGGAAAGCACCATCTCCTGAGGCTCATCATGCCCCACAGAAGTGAGCAGGCGGTGGCGCCCCTCTTTCAACGCATTCACGCGGCGCACCTGCTCCACATTCAGCATCAGGCGGTTCAACAGCACCAAATCACGCGTACCACGGATAAGCAGCTGCAGCCACTTGGCAGCCACCTCCGGACAACCATCCGGAACCTCGCGACTGATAATGGCACCAGCCACCTGGAAACCGCTGAGTGAGCCACCGCGCCAATGCACCACAGCGCTGCGCCCGCGGGCCTCCAGCATGCGGATGAGGTCATCACGGCTGCCGCTGCCGGCAGCTTCCAGACAATCCGCAGACAACTCACGGAAAGCACGCAGCACAGCCGCGGAGTTGAAATCCTCATGCATAGGCTCGCCCACTCTCACAGTATAGCCGTATGGCAGGTGGCGAGGAAGCTTGAAGGGCAAGGTGTAGAAGAAACGGTTTCGATAGAAGGAGAAGATACTGCCCCAGAGGCCATCCATATAAATGGGGATAATGGGCGCGTGAGCTCGGCGCGCGATAATCTCCATTCCACGGCGGATGGGAGTCAAGCAACCGGTACGGGTAAGCTGCCCCTCAGGGAAAATGCAAATCAAATCACCGTTCTCAATACCACGGGCGGCCGCCAGAATAGCCTCGCGGGGATTGTGGCTGGAAATCGGCACGGAGTTGAAAAGCTCCAACAGCCAGCCAAGCAGCTTGGCTGCCATGAATTCCTTGGCTACCACAAAACGAATCGTGCGCGGGCACACCATCGTAAGGAACAGCGCGTCAGCATACGTCACATGGTTACACACCAGCAGAGCACCGCCCACAGGGGGAATCCTGTCAGCATTCAGCACACGCGGGCGGTAGAAAAACTTCATACACCAGATGCCAATCATGCGGATGAACTCCTGAGGAATCAAGCGCAGAGAGGTCACCATGATGAAGGCACTCAGCAGGAAGAGCACAAGGAACTGGTCTCTAGGGCCGGCACCGTAATTATTCATGAGCCACATGATAATCACAGCCACTAGGCCCATCAGGTTATCAATGAGGTTACCGGCGGCAATGATATTACCACGGTTAGAGGGGTCACAATTATCCTGCAGGTAAGCATTCAGCGGCACCAGATATGCCGCACCGAAGGCACCTGTGAGCAGCAGGAAAATATTGCTGGCCAGACAATCCACTTCCAGTATCGTCAGCATGAAAGTGCTGACCGTGATACCGATAGCACCAAAGGGAATTAGCCCCAGCTCATTCTTGCCACGGCAAAGCATGGACGCCACAGCGCCGCCCACCACTACACCGCCACCCAGCCAGGCCATCAGGATACCGCACTGCATTGAGAAATCAATGCTCGGGTCATTCGCGGCCATCTCCTTGGCTATCTGAATCAGAATGAGGAAAAGGGAACCGGCAAGACTCCAGAAATATGCAATACCCAGCTCACTGAGGCGCAGCTGGCGGTCTTTCCACAGGTACTTCACCTGCACAAAGTGCTCATAGAAAAGACTCCATGCGAAGGGCTTATTCGGCTTCACAGCGTAGCGAGGCAGCAGGAAGGCACAGGCAGACACCACAGCCGCGATACCCACAAATGTGATAGTGGGCAGCTTAACCGCGCTCCAACCGGCCTCTTCCTCAGCCACCGCAGGCGGCATCTCCGCATTATAGGCGTCCAGCAGGTAGCTGAACCAGAAGAATACGCCAATCTGTGCCAGCAGCAGCACAAACACCAAACTGATTTCGATAATGCCCGAGCCGAAGCCGATGTAACGCGAGCCCAGCAAATCCTTCACAATACCCTTCTTCGCCGGGCTCAGAATGGTGGCCTGCATGGCAAACACCGCAAACCATATAATAGCCGCCTCCATATCATGCTGATAAAAGCAGAACAGCATGCAGCTCATCACCAGAATCTGCATGATACTCATCACCTGAATGATGCGAGTCTTGCAGAAGCAGTCCGCCAGCCAGCCTACCAGCGGAGAAAACAAAATGTACGGCAAAACAAAGATGGCACCCAAGAAATACTCCAAATCACTCCCAGCTGTGCCCCATAACCATACACCCAGCGGAATCAGCAAAAACTGTACAGCCTTCTCATTAAAGGCGTTTACCGCCTGCACAGCCACAAGTGTCCAGAATCCCGCCCACTCCTTCCGTGACGGTTCTTTGTAAAAATTTTCAGCTTCCTCTTGCATAGCTTCTCTGTTCAGTATCTCATACTTCGGGAGATATGCAAGAAAAAAACACTTTTAGCTCATATATTACGCGCGCGAAATGCAAAAAAAGCCTGCAGCGCATACGCTGCAGGCGGATAAACTTGTTGTTTCGCGGTGCTTTAGCCCAGAGTGGGCTTCTTGGCGCGGCGAACAGAACCGAAACGCTTCTGGAACTTGTCGATGCGGCCCTCGGTGTCCACGAACTGGTTCTTACCGGTGAAGAAGGGGTGGGAGTCAGAGGTGATACCGCAGGAAATCACATAGTGCTCCACGCCATCAATCTCCTCCTTCTTAGCGGAGGTAGCGGTGGAACGGGTGATGAAGCGGCGGCCCGTGGTGATGTCCACGAACACTACAGGATTGTACTTGGGATGCAGATCAGCTTTCATAGTCTTTCAGGCTGCGTTACCGTCGCAGCGCGCCGCGATTATACAGATATCAGTGGCACAGTCAAGCATAAATGCTCAAAAATTATCGTATTTACCCCTATTTCAAAGCTACAAACAAAAGAAACAGTGTGTTTGAGCTTACTTTAGGATTACAGAATCTCACAATACCCCCTTCATTTCCGCCCCAATTTCTCCCTTTTCCCCTAAATCATATGTTCATTTTCAACTATTTTGATTACGCGGAATAGAGAACGTAACAGATGACCGTAAATTCTTATATAAATCGGTATATTTCTCTTGACTTCAGCTTATCAATTATGGTAGATTGATCACAGTTAGTGCGCAAATAAATCTACTCATTGACTAAGAACTTTTACTCACAGAAATGAAAAAAACACTTACCATACTGCTCTCACTCGTGGGAGTCACCGTGGCTGAGGCGAGCATTCAGGAACTGTTCACGCTTACGGACGCATCCGAGACCGCCCTGAACATCCCCGGCGAAGATGCTGGTACCCTTGACTGCAGCTGGACTTTCGTTCTCACACTTGACCCGGCTGAACTTGCAAAAATCACCGACAGCAGGAATCACACCCCGATTTTTAAGCTGACTTTCGATACCGAAGATAAGGGCAGCGTCTCCACTGGCGTTGGTTACTTTGCCGCGGGTGGTGGCTACAATGCCCAATTTGTGCCGACCACAGATGATGGCTATATAAGCGGTGCCACCGGTGCCCTGACCAAAGGTTTCAGCTGGGACGATGTATCAGGCGCTGCTCTTACTCTCGTAGTCGGAACAGATAAAACCAAAAGCAGAACGATTCCGGTTTCCATCTATCAGTACATTACTATGAACGATGGTACCGTTCTTAGGACAGTCCTTGGATATGAGACAGACCTTGAAAATAAGCCAAACCTTGGAGAATATCACTCAGTAAATTTCGGCACATTTACTCAGACAAGCTTGGGTTCCGTTTCCATAACGAGCGACGCAGTTCAGTCAGCCGCATGCTACTACGGAGTCGCAACAGGGGAAGAAGTAGCTACTCTGACTAAGCAGGCTGCCACAGGAGTAGTACCTGAGCCGACCACGGCCACCCTTTCCCTGCTGGCTCTGGCTGGTCTTGCCGCACGCCGTCGCCGCAAGTAAATTCTGAGAAAACAATTCCTAAAAAAAACGCAGAGGCCTCCCGCCTCTGCGTTTTTTAATCCCCTCAAAATACTTTTTTATTGACGTCTATATAATAAAAGTGTAGTCTGTCTGCGAGCAATATGAAAAACTCCCGTATTATAGCAAAATACATGCTGATTGCAACACTCACGACCTCCGTGGCGCAGGCTGATACTCAGACGCTCTGGGTAAGCGGCGTTAATCAGGAGAGTGGCTGGGTGGATGTGAACAAAAACTCCACCAAGGGCGACGCTGATGACAATCTGTGCTACGCAGCTGTGGCATCCAACCTTATTACTTGGTGGCAGCGTAACTACACCACCCTCCCCAGCACGCCGAGTAGTGCGGACGCTATCTGGGAGACCTATAAAGCCGCAGCTGCAGACGCAGGTGGCACAGTAGGCAACGCCCTTCAGTGGTGGATTTCCGGAGTATATACAGCTCAGACAGAAGAAGAAAAACAGCGTTCTGTCTACGAATACGGCGATCAGCTGCTGGAAACGTTCGAAGGCTTCTATTACGATGAATACCTGAGCACGACAGTATTCGCTGATGAGTTCAACAGTTTTTACAACAAAAAAACCAGTGGTATCACCGCAAATGATATCATTTCGGCCGTTCAGAATGGCTGTGGTATTGCTCTGAACCTGAACATCGGCCACGTTGTAACCCTGTGGGGTGTAGACGTTGATGCTGACGGCAACCTCACCGGCCTGTGGCTGACGGACTCAGACCGTGCAAAACACAACCCGGAAGCTCCTCAGGGCCTCTTTGCTGAGCAGATTGTCATGAAAGGCGACAAAATTTATCTGGCGGGAGATGAACATGGCTACTATGAAGCGGATGAGGATATCTCCATCACAGGCATTTTCACTATCAATCCTGAGGTCAGCAATAGCTGGGGAATCCCGGTAGTGCCTGAGCCTGCCACAGCCACCCTCTCACTGCTGGCTCTGGCAGCACTCGCAGCACGCCGCCGCCGCACACACTGAGTAGAACTCATACACAGTCTTAACAAGAAGCCCCGGGCACTCTGCCGCGGGGCTTTTTGCTGAAAAAGCCTTGCCTCAGCGGCCCATATATGGTATGATGCCGCTACAAGCTAATTCCTCACGCTTATGGCTACACAACTTGAGCAACTGAAGCAGTACACCACCGTAGTGGCAGACACAGGCGACTTCCGCCAGATGGAAGAGTTCTCCCCGCAGGACGCCACAACAAACCCCTCCCTCATCCTTGCCGCTGCCGGCAAGCCTGAATACCGCAGCATCGTGGAAGAAGCCGTGGCACCCTACAAAGGCCGCGAGATTAGCCCCGAGCTGATGGACGAAATCGTGGACAAGGTGGTCGTGGCCTTCGGCTTGGAGATTCTCAAGCGCGTACCCGGCCGCGTATCCTCTGAGGTGGATGCCCGCCTCTCCTTTGACACAGAGGCCACGGTGACCCGCGCCCGCAGCATCATGGGCATGTACGAGGCCGCCGGCATCCCCCGTGAGCGTGTGCTTATCAAGATTGCCTCCACTTGGGAAGGTATTCAGGCCGCTCGCATTCTGGAACAGGAAGGCATTCACACGAACCTGACCCTTCTTTTCAGCCTTGTGCAGGCCGTAGCCTGTGCTGAGGCTGGCGTACGCCTCATCTCCCCCTTCGTGGGCCGTATCCTGGACTGGTACAAGGCCAACACCAAGGAGGAATACACCGCCGAGACCGACCCCGGTGTGGTTTCTGTACGCACCATTTATAACTACTACAAAAAGTTCGGTTACCCGGTTCAGATTATGGGCGCCTCCTTCCGTAACAAGGGCGAGGTACTGGCTCTGGCCGGTTGCGACCTGCTGACCATCTCCCCCAACCTTCTGGCTGAGCTTGCCGCCAGCGTGGAACCCGTGGCTCCCTGCCTGAATGAAGAAGCTGCCAAGGCCAGCGATATTCAGCGCGTTCCCGCTGATGAGAAGAGCTTCCGCTTCCTCTTCAATGAGGACGCCATGGCTACCGAGAAGACAGCCGACGGCATCCGCCGTTTCGCCGCTGACATCCGCAAGCTGGAGGCCATGTTGGCCGCCATGCTGTAAAGATTTTTCAAACGCATACAACCAATAACATCATGAAAGTACTCGTTACAGGCGGTTGCGGCTACATCGGCTCGCACACCGTACGTCAGCTGGTGAAGGCCGGTGCTGATGTGACCGTGCTCGACAGCATGGTATACGGTCACCCCGCCGCCATTGTTGATAAAGAGGTTAAGCTGGTCAAGGGTGACTTGGGCGACCCCGCCGTCGTATACCCCCTGATGGTGAACGGCAAGTTCGACGCCGTGGTACACTTCGCAGCCTTCATTCAGGTGGGTGAGTCCGTTACGGATCCCCTCAAGTACTATGAGAACAACATTGCCAAGCCTCTGGTGCTGCTGCGTGCTATGATGCTGGGCGGCTGCAAGCGCTTTGTATTCTCCTCCACCTGCGCCACCTATGGTGAGCCCACTCAGATTCCGATTCCTGAAACCGAGAAGCAGGACCCCATCAACCCCTACGGCGCTTCCAAGTTCATGCTGGAGAAGGTGTGCAAGGACTGCGAGCGCGCTTACGGCCTGAAGAGCGTATTCCTGCGCTACTTCAACGCTTCCGGCGCCTCCGTGGACGGCCTTATCGGCGAGGACCATGAGCCCGAGTCTCACCTCATCCCGGTGATTCTGCAGGCCATCAAGGGCGAGCGCCCGGGCATCACCGTGTTCGGCACGGACTACGACACCCCGGACGGCACCTGCATCCGTGACTACATCCACGTAGACGATCTGGCCGACGCTCACCTGCGTGCACTTGATTACCTCATGAAGGGTGGTGACACCAACTGGTTCAACCTCGGCACCGGCAATGGCTTCTCCGTGAAGCAGATTATTGATGCTGCTGAGAAGGTAACCGGCATGAAGGCACCCGTGGAGTACGGTCCCCGCCGTGAGGGCGACCCGCCCCGCCTGATTGCCGACTCCCGCAAGGCGGCTGAGATTCTGGGCTGGATTCCCAAGTACCAGGATGTGACTCAGATTGTGGAAACCGCTTGGAAGTGGCACAACGGCCCCAACGGTGGTCACTATTAATCCGTTAAAAGTATTTTGAAAAAGCACGGCGGGCTTCGGTCCGCCTGCTTTTCTGTAATCACATGCTCGAAATCATCATCATCGCGTTCGCTCTGGCGGTAGACGCCACCGTGTACTCCTTCTCGTACGGTTTGGTACTGCGCTGCTGCCGGTTAAGGAACTCCCTGTGGTTGGCGCTGACGGTTGGTGCCTTTCAGGCCGGTATGCCCTTGCTTGGTTATCTGGGCGGCGAAAGCGTGCGCGATTATGTGGCACAATGGCAGAGCGGCATTGTGGCCGCTGTTTTCTGCGCTCTGGGGGCCTACGTTATCTATGGCGCGTGGAAAGGACAGGAGGATGAGTGCGATTGTTGCAGCAAAGACTGCAATCCGCTGGGGCTTATTGCCCTGCTGCTTGTAGGTGTAGCCACGGCTATTGATGCTCTGGCCGTGGGTGTGGCCATGGCTCTGGGTGATATCGGCGGCACCGACCTCAGTATGCTCCGGCTCTTTACCAATGTCAGCATCATTGGCATCATAACCTTTATTTGTTCATTGGCTGCATTCCACTCAGCCCGTCTGCTGCACCACCTGCCCACCCGATGGCTCGAAACCACGGCAGGCCTGCTACTTGTCGGCTTGGGTATCGAGAGTTTGCTCTGAGGACACACTCTCTTTTAGCGGGGTAGCTATAGCCATGAGCAGCCTCTCCACCTGACGAAACTCGTCACGTATGTGAAGGGCAGGTAAATGAGTTATATCCTTCCCCGGCAGAAAAAACAGCAGAAGACTACCATCTGCAAGTATATCCTTGGAAAAGGGGTAACAATCAGCGGCCGGACATGGCGCCCACCCTTCCATATATACCCCATTGTCGCCAATAGCAAAGGAATCGGGAGTGCGGCGGAATCTGCGCACATAGGCCCACAACATCAGCATCACAAGGCCCACCATCAACACGAGTACCACCCAGCCAAAGCCGACATACGAGCCGTCCTGAGGTTCAACCAGAGCACTCACCACTACGGATGTGCAGAAGATGAACAGCACCGCAAGAATGCACCATTCTCTCCGCGAAGGGTGTTCAGCAACCTCCACCCCTGCCCCGTACAACAGCTCTCCGGCAGGCAACAAGGGGTGACTTCCTGCCTGCGGCACCGGTTGAGAAAAAGGAAAATATCCGGCCTGAGCCTGCTTGATGAGAGCAACGAGCTGCGGAGCATTCTCCACATGTCGAAACCTGACATCTGCCCCAAACCAACAGCCCTTAAGTTTGACTTCACTCCCGTCACTCACGGCGGTCAGTATTGGCAGCGGGTAACTCGTCAGGCTGATTCGCCCATCTGCACGCTGCATGCAGATAACACGCTGAGACGTAACAGCCAGATAGGTCCATTCCCTCATGCGAGCGCCTATATAGCCAAGCAGTCGGCAGACCAATACCACCAACACCACAGTGGACCAGAACAACAGCAAATCCGGAGCCAGTGGCAAACAGCACCACCCCAGCGGAAGCATCAACAAGAAAAATATCGGTAGCGCACGCTCAAACACATCGGTCACCCAGCGCCACCACCATTTCTTGCCCCATTTCTGCCGATGCAAGTAGAGCATCCGCTCCCCGGGCAACAGCTCCTGCTCAATCCATTTCTTTGCCGTCATGTGATTGATATGGGGTATTCTTTCTCGGAAGAGGGGATATGTCCATGAGCATTTGCTCCACACGGCGCAGCTCAGGCAGATTAAAAAATCCCTGAGGAACACTGGTGGTACCACCCTCAGCATCACGAGAGCTTTCGTACCCCAGAATCAAATCTCCACTACCATCGGCACGCAGCACCCGCTCTTTCACCAGCCCGGCGGTAAGAGGCCATGAGAGAGTCTGCCAATCCTTTCTGCCAGCTGCACGCACTACGAGTGCCCGGCGCTCGGTGATGATGTATACCGTGCGCTGCATCTGCCAATACGTGCGCCAGATGCCGCCCACTGGCAAGGCAATAAACAGCGCCAGAAAAGGAAGTGCTGCAAAACCGCTGCAAAAAACAAGCAGAGAGACAAAGAAAATCGCAAATACAAGAAAGAAGATGTAAGGCTGCGATACGCGGTTCACTATGGTGGGTACGGGGCGCGCAACCAGCACAGGTTCCTCCCCGGGCCACATGGCACGCAGCACCTGCTCATGTAATTTTTCAGGCAGTGAAGCCAGAGATATCATAGAGCTTATTGCAGAAAAGCCCGCAGGTACCGGAGCACCTGCGGGCTGAAGGGTTATCAGTGAATCTTTTTCAGCAACCAAGGCAGCAGGTCCTTAATGGCCACGCGCTCCTGCTCCATGGAATCACGGTGACGGATGGTCACCGTATCCTTCAGCGCAGGATCACCCTCCTCACCCAGCGTCTCGAAGTCCACCGTGATACAGAAGGGAGTACCCACTTCGTCCTGACGGCGGTAGCGTCGGCCCACAGCGCCGGTCTCATCGTAGAAGACGTTCATGAAGGGACGCAGCTCAGCCTCAATCTCACGAGCGATGCGCACCTGCTCGGCATTCTTCTTCAGCAGCGGGAAGATGGCTGCCTTGATGGGAGCCATGCGGGGATGGAAGCGCATGACGGTGCGGATGTCGCTCTTGCCGTCCTTGCCCAGCTCTTCCTCGTCGAAGGCCTCGCAGATAACAGCCAGTACGGAGCGGTCACAACCGGCAGATGGCTCCACCACGTGGGGGATAAACTTCTCGCGGGTCACCTCGTCGAAGTACTCCATCGGCTTGCCGGAGCCCTCCTGATGGCGGCCCAAATCGTAATCGGTACGGTAGGCAATACCCATGAGCTCCTGAATACCGAAGGGGAACTCATACTCGAGGTCGTAGGTCTTCTTGGAGTAGAAGGCGCGCTCGTCGTCCGGCACGTCGAGGATGTGAATCTTATCGCGGGAGATACCGATGTTCTCGTAGAACTGCAGGCTCTTCTCCAGCCACTCATCAGTCAGGCGGAAACCGTCCTCAGCGCGGCAGAAGTACTCCACCTCCATCTGCTCGAACTCGCGGGAGCGGAAGGTGAAGTTACGGGGGTTAATCTCATTGCGGAAGGACTTACCGATCTGAGCGATACCGAAGGGCACCTTGGTACGGGAGGAATCAAGAATGTTCTTGTACTGGCAGAAGATGCTCTGAGCAGTCTCCGGGCGAAGCCAACCAGTGCTGGAGGGATCATTCTCATCGGATGTAGCACCGATGGTGGTCTTGAACATCAGGTTGAAAGAGCGAGCCTCTGTCACGAGAGAACCATTAGCGGGATTGTAGCGCACGCTGTCGGTCACAGTCTCAGGGCTCTCCTCAAGCAGCTCAAGCTCTGCTACGGGGATGTTCTTACCGGAAATCTGACTGTAGTACTGAGCAGCGCTGCGGCGAGCGTTCTTCACCTCCTTCTCGCTGCCCTCAGCAGTCAGCATGGAGAATTCCTTCTTGGAGCTCCAAGAGCCATCCTTTGTGGTAGCACCCTTCCACCAGAGAGCCACACCGCTCTGAGCGGGAATCTGGTCAGCGCGAAGACGCTCCTTGCTCAGCAAGCAGTCACACAGCGGGTCAGAGAAACCACCCACGTGGCCGGAAGCCACCAGCACGGAGTTGTGCGTGAGAATGGAACCATCCATACCCAGAATGTCGGGGCGCTCCTGCACGTGAACACGCCACCAGTAATCCTTCAGGTTGCGCTTGGGCTCCACGCCCAGGGGACCGTAGTCCCAGCAACCGTTAAGGCCGCCATAAATCTCAGCTGCCTGGAAGATAAAGCCCTTGCGCTTGCAAAGACTGACGATTTTTTCCATTCGAACGGGGTCTGTATAGGTACGGTCTGCCATAACGCGTGTAATTGTACAGTATTTTACACACAATGCAAGACAAAACAAAAAGCACACACACGATTTTCACTTGCCAAACAAAACGTTTACAGGTATGCTTGTAGCCGTAAAACATATAACCATTTATACCATCATGTTGATAGCGCCTTCCATGCTTGCCTGTGATTTCCGCCGTATTGGTGATGAAGCCGCCCGTGCCCTCAGTGCCGGAGCCGATTGGCTGCATTTGGATGTGATGGATGGCTCCTTCGTGGACAACATCTCCTTTGGCCCGGATATCTGTGCAGCCATCCGTAACAGCGTGCCCGCAGAGGCCTATCTGGACGCCCACCTCATGATTGACGCGCCGGATCACTACCTGCCCCGCTTCCTGAAAGCCGGCATGAACATGATTACCATTCACGTGGAGCGCGAGGGGCACGTGGACCTGCACGCCACCTTGGCAGCCATTCGCGAAGGCGGTGCCCATGCCGGCCTGGCAGTGAACCCGGCCACCCCAGTGGAGAAAGTGCTGCCCTACCTCGCCGAGCTGGACATGGTGCTGGTGATGAGCGTAGTACCGGGCTTCGGCGGCCAGAGCTTCATGGGTGAAGTGCTGGAAAAAGTACGTGTACTGGACGCCGCTCGTAAGGAGCAAGGGCTGAAGTTCATTATCCAGATGGATGGCGGCATCGGCACCGCACAGGCCCCCCTCTGCGCAGAAGCTGGCGCAGACTGCCTCGTGGCGGGCAGCAGCACATTCCGAGCAGCTGATATGGCAGCCGCTATCGCAAGCATGAAATAAGAAGGTCACCATGGACAAAGCGACCAAAAGCCTTCTGAACGTCCTGCTGAGCGTTCTCGCTCCTGTTCTCATTCTGGATAACTGCTCCGCCACCGGTGACAAGTTCTGGCATCTGGGAACCACTTGGGCCATGGTGGTGGCACTTGCCCTGCCCATTGGCTGCGGCATCTACAGCCTCATAACGGAGCGAAAAATCGAAGCCATGACGGCATTCGGCCTTCTGGGTACTATCCTGACCGGTGTGGTCACCATCTACGCCAATACGGGGGAAGCACTCGCCATCCGTCCGGACACCCCTTGGTGGTACGCTGCAAAGGAAGCCATCATCGCCCTGCTGCTGGCCGGCGCCATGCTGGTAAGTGGCGGCAAGGAGGGCTCCCTGCTGCGCGCCTGTGTGTACTCTGATGCCATTTTTGACATCCGCCGCATCGAGAGCACAGTGGCAGAGAAAAACCTGCAGAGTGGCTATGAGGGTGTACTAAAGCGCGCCGCGCTCATGACGTCCGGCTCCCTCTTTTTCTCCGCCCTGCTGAACTTTGCTCTCGCCCTTTACTTCCTCCTGCCCGTGCCTGATATGCCCGCCGCGGAACAGGCTGAACAATACAATTACGCCGTCAGCAAAATGACGTGGATGGGTTACCTCATCATCGGCGTGCCCCTCCTTGCCACGCTATTCCTCGTCATGCGCTACCTCGGCAAAGCACTCATGAAGCTTACCGGAATGCCGGATGAAAAGCTTTACATGAAGTAAACACCCCTTTCCAATACTAATGCCAGAAGGCCTGCCGTACGAAAATACGGCAGGCCTTCTGATATTTTATGATATACTCATCAGGATATCTGAGAAATAGCTGCTATCAATGCATTATTATCCTTTGTTCCGCGCACAGCAATGCGGATAAACTCACGTCCCGCCAAGGCCTCGTCTACGCTCAGCTCCTTAACAAGTATATTAAAGCGCGTTAACAACATCTTAGTCAGACCGGACGCCGTATAAGGAGGCAGCACCTCACAGGCAAAGTAATTAGCCTGACTAGGCAGCACCCGAAGGAACGTCACCTTGGACAGCTCAGCCATAAAACGCTCACGTTCCTGCTTCAACTCTACGCATGCACGGTGATAGTGCTTTTCATACTTACCGAAAATCTGCATGTAAAATTCCCCAAGAGAGTTTATATTCCAAAGCGGAACATACTTCTTAAGCGCTGTAACAAACATGCTATCCGCCGAGGCAAGTATACCTAATCGCAGCCCCGGAACACCATAGGGCTCAGATATGGATTTCACGACCGTAAGATATAGATTTTGCTCCAACCTCGCATTTGTCAACAATGTATTTTTCGGATTGCCTTCTGCAAAGTCCACAAATGACTCG
The DNA here is from genome assembly GCA_045653545.1 of Akkermansia sp. GTDB lineage: Bacteria > Verrucomicrobiota > Verrucomicrobiia > Verrucomicrobiales > Akkermansiaceae > Akkermansia. The sequence continues at coordinate 14,190 of JAZOMC010000048.1, read as the reverse complement.
TCTACTATTAAGCGGCAGCCCTTCTCTGCAGCCCATGAACTCAGACGCAACAAATCCTCAACAGGAATATAATTCCCGACCGGATTAGCCGGATTCACAAGAAGAAGAGCGCTGATATCCCTATCCGCATAATAGCTCATGATATCATCTACAGTATACGTGAAATCGTTCTGAGCTGTCGGCATCCCCTCCACGCGCTCCATATCTAGGCATTTGAGATACTCCTCAAACATGGGCAACATAACGCCGACTTTGCCGCTCAGGCATATCATCAGAGCATTAACAAGCTCGGCTATGCCATTTCCCATACATACATATTCCGAACGAATCCCGAAATACTTACCCGCTAGCAAGTTATTAACTCGCATTCCGGAGGGATAATTGCAAACCAAATTCTCGAAATTCGCCTTCAGCTCTGACATCATGCGCTCATTCGGGAAATAGGGATTTGACAGGTGGCAGAAGTCCAGAAGCTCAGGGTAGCGCCAGTAACCACCAAGGCGAGATTCAACTCGTTCCAACTTTTCATCCGCAGGACAGAAAATAGACTCAGCTATATCCAAGTCCTGAACATCGTCAATCTCGTACCAAGATTCACCATTCAGCGGCAAAGCCTTAATTTCAGGCTTATCCAATAGCGTAATCACGCGCAACACCTGCTCATAGTACTCGTTATTGCCCAAAGCTTTGCTGTAAGCCTCCAAAAACGGCACATAGTGAGTGGTGGAAAATAACTTGCTGAACTTATAGATATTGACCGTCTTATAGTACGATGCACACTCCTCATAACGGAACTCTGTTCCGGGAATGAACTTGTCAATTTCAAAGTTCTCGCCTAATTTCACTACTGTACCATCCATCCAACTCTCATACTTTGACACCAATGCCAAACTCGGATACGGATTCGTGAGAAGTTTTTCCACCACTTCATCCTCAAAGATAAGATCAGACTCGAAAAGCAATGTATCATCCTCCAGCAAGAAATCTTTTGCCAGCCACAGAGAATAGATGTTATTTGTAGAAGCATATATGGGATTATCCACATACTCAATCGGAGTTTTAACCTCACGAGTAGCCACATAATCCCTCAACTTCTGCCCCTCATACCCCGTAACTATAACAATACGATTTAACTTACAGGCCTTCACATTATCCAACTGCTGAAGCAAACGCTCAATAAGAGTGACACCATTCACTTTCACCATACACTTGGTATTGTTTTGAGTGAGTTCACCCAGACGCTTCCCCATACCCGCTGCCAAAATAATTGCTTGCATATTATCGATATTCTATATTCTAAACTTTAAACCATTATTACAACCCTAGTGATTTCTGCGCTGCCTCATTTTCCATTCATCTATACTATCGCAGCGCCTCGTCTTTCACTCCAGCGACATTTACCACACCATTGCCATGATAACCAGCAAAAAAAGAACACTGGGGGCTTTCTGCTGCTGATAACAGCCTCATAGTGCTCAGAGAATATCCTATTTCCTGACCATTGTCCAGTATAATTTCTGACAAAGCCTAGGTCTGTTCCAGATTTGCAGATGCTCGAAAAGGAAAATCAAACACCAAGGAATCAGATGCACCAACGCTTACAGGGCCAAGGCTTGCAGGCATTTAAGTTTGCTACGACGCTTATCACTTTGTGAGAAACTTAAATCAAGAGCTTGGCTTAATCCTTTGTTTTACAATATACCCCCTCTTATTCTTTCGGGCAAGTCAAACTTACGACAAGTTTACTTTCCTGATGTTCAAAAGAAAACGCCGAACCGTCCATTCAGTCTACCTACAGGGTTGAAACGCTCCAACACTGACATTATGAGCAAGAAAAAAAGCTGTACAAATACATCCTTACTGCATACAATAAAGGGCCTCAGCGCAAAACTGGCGGCAGTGCCTTTTCTTTACCTTACATCAGCATGAAATCTTTCTCCTCATTCAAATTTAAAATAGCTTGTATTCTGCCATTTTTTCTGAGAGACTGCATCAAAAAGTTCCTAAAGAAAAGACGACAAAAGAAAAACAGCAGCATCCAAGCCCAGCTTGAAGACATTCGCAATATACTTACCTTCAACATGCCTATCAACCAGATTCCTCAGGCAACGGGGAAACTTAGGCTGCTCCAACAAGGGAACACTACCCTTCTGGATTTATTTTCACGACGCTGCAAAGAGCATGGCCTCAACTACTGGCTGGACTTCGGCACACTACTGGGAGCCGTGCGTCATAAGGGCTTTGTACCATGGGATGACGATTTAGATGTCAGCATGATGCGAGATGATTATGAGAAGCTCATTAAGCTTCTGCCCATAATGTTCCCGAAAGAAGAAGGATTCACATGGCGTTATCATGCCTTCATACAACTGGGATTCAAAGACACGCCTCTCAATTTGGACATTACTCCCTACCATACGTATTACAAACAGCCGTCCCCCGAAGCGGAAAAAGAACTGCGCACATCCCTTCAGGAACTCTCAAAAAATGTTTTCTTCACCCAAGGGCGCATGAACTGTACTGATGAAGAATTGCAGGGTAAGATACAAAAACATATTCTGAAGAGTAACGCTCCTTTACCAACAAGCGAAAATCCTCTGATTTTCCTTTCTCCGCCCGCAGCCCTCACCAAACACATGGTCATGCCATACAGTAGGATATTCCCGCTCAGAGAATTAACCTTCGAGGGCTTTTCCTTTAGCGTCCCCCGCGAGACACGCCAATTCCTAAGCTCTTTCTATGGCGATTATATGAGCTATCCTCCTAAGGTCGGTTTCTGGCACAAGACTGTAGAAGACATGGTTAAGCACCTTCCCTTTGAAGATGCAGTTAGCAGCTTCATAGACCGGTTCAGCAGATGAGTTCGAACAACTTCAGATTCAAAGTCGCCCTCCTGTTACCCTTCTGCATACGCAGCAGGATAAAAAAGATTCTTGCCAATAGACGAAAGAAACATTTGCAAAGTCCATCGTCCAAACTGGAAGAAATACGAACTCTCCTCACCTTCAAATATCCAATCACCTCCGTACCTCCGGCCACTGGAAAGCTTCGACTGTTACAAGATGGTAATACGGCACTGCTGGCCCTTTTCGCGAAGAAGTGTGAAGAGAACGGCTTGCGCTATTGGATGGACTACGGCACCCTGCTGGGAGCAGTGAGGCACAAGGGCTTTATCCCTTGGGATGATGATTTGGACGTCAGCATGCTGCGCACAGATTACGAAAAACTGGAGGAAAAGCTCCCGCAGCTTTTTCCGAAAGAAGAAGGTTTCACGTGGAAAAAACATGCATTCCTCCAGATAGGCTACGAAGGCACCCCGCTCAACATAGACGTGTACCCCTATCACCTGTATTCCGAACCCATCACAGAGGCCAATAAAGCAGCAGTAGAACGCAAACTTACCCAATTCAAGAAAACCACCGTTTTCCAGCCTCCGTACCTGAACTACACGGATGAACAGGTACAGAAGAAAATTTCAACGGAAATCCTAGATAACAAGGTCCCTGCGGCGGAAAGTGATTGCCCCGGCATCTACCTCTCCCCTGCCATTACTTTCACCAAAAATACAGCTCTTACATTTGACACCATCTTCCCGCTTCGAAAGCTGAATTTTGAGGGGCACGAACTGAATGCCCCTAACCAATCGCGCGCGTACTTGCAGTTCTTCTATGGAGATTACATGGCCTATCCACCAAAGGTAGGATACCAGCATCCTTCCGTAGAACAGATGGTGAAGAAAGTTCCCTTTGAAGAGGCTGTAAACAAGTTTATTGACACTTACAGTCTGTAATAAAACAGTCTTCACTTTCACACACAGGAAAACCTGCTTGCGATACGCAAGCAGGTTTTTGGCTAAAGGGGGATACACCACAAAGTGCACCTGAAAAATCAATTAAAACAGGTTCATCCCGCTCATGGCGGCGTAATCACGGGCCGAGTGCCCCTCTGAATCCTTTGCATCCGGGTCCGCTCCGGCACGCAGCAAATCACGAGCAATATGCACCCGCCCTGCTTTTACGGCAACGGCCAGCGGTGGGTTCTCATTGAAACATTCCCCACGCAAATCAGTACCGGCGGCAATAAAATCACGCACCATACTCCGATTTCCCTTCGTGATAGCCATGATGAGGGGCAATCCATTCATGCCATCCGGGTTAAAATTCTGGGCACGGTAAGCAGGGAGAAGCGCTCGCACCGTATCCGCATTATTCGCCCAGACAGCATCATGCAAAGGCGTGACCCTGTTACTACCGGCCGCCATAGGATTAGCTCCCGCAGCCAGCAAGCGGCGCACAATGGGGCCACCGGCATCCGTAGCGGCTACATGAAGCACGCTCTTTGACTGCGGATTCACATAGTTCGGATCCGCGCCATTTTCCAAAAGTACCCGCACCATCCAGATTCGGCGTGCTTTCACGGCTTGCATCAGAACGGACATCTGATTATCCGGCGTCAGAGCATTCGCACTCACCCCTTGTGCAAGCAGCCTGCGAGCCTCAGAAAGATTTCCGGACGCTACTGCCTCACTAAGCTGCAATTCCAAATTTCGGGCATCCAGAGCCGCCTGTACGACCTCCAAAACCTCCGGCGTAGTGACAAGCGACATCGTACGCATCGTGGGAGAAGCGCCATTTGCCATCAGAAAAGCCACGGCCTCTGCATGCCCAGCGGCCACCGCAATATCAAGAGGAGTGCGCCCCTGCTCGTCCGGCGCATTGGTATCAACCTTATCCTCCACAATAGCGCGCAAAGCCTGTATATCTCCTCTTTCTGCCGCATCGTAAACAGATGACGGTAGTTCAGCAGCATATACCATGGCTGAAAAAAGCAGACTGCAACCTGCCGGGAGTAAATAATCAGATTTCCTCATTTCTCCATCTTAACGCTTTCTTTTCTCAATGACAAGATTATTTTTACTAGCCGAGCAAAAAATCAATCGGCCCGGCTGCTATCATAGCAGCCGGGCCGGAAAATGTTGGGATTACAACCTCAGGCGGGATTACTCCTCGATACCCACGGAGATGGACTCCTCAGCGGCGGAGAAATCATCCTCGTCATCCTCCCAGCGAGCGCGGGGAATGGGGGTAGCACCGGGAGCGGCCTCCACCACGATGTTGCGGTACTTGTCGAAACCGGTACCGGCAGGAATGAGGTGACCGAGAATCACGTTCTCCTTGAAGCCCTCCAGCATATCAATCTTGCCCAGGGTTGCGGCCTCAGTGAGCACGCGGGTGGTATCCTGGAAGGATGCAGCGGAGATGAAGGAATCCGTCTTCAGAGAGGCCTTGGTGATGCCCAGAAGGATGGGCTCACTGTCAGCCGGGCGGCCATTCATGTTCATGGTCTCGCGGTTGATGCGAGCGAGGGTGGTACGATCCACCTCGTCACCCCAGAGCAGGCCGGTGTCACCCGGGTCCTTCACGCGCACCTTGCGCAGCATCTGAGAAACGATGATTTCAACGTGCTTGTCGTTAATCTCCACACCCTGCACACGGTACACCTGCTGTACCTTATTCACGAGGTGCTCCTGGAGGGCCTCCTTACCGCAGATGCGGAGGATTTCATCAGAAGCCTCGGAACCGTCAGAGAGGGGTTCACCGGCGCGCACGAAGTCACCATCATGAACGATGATGTGGCGATCCATGGGCACAAGGTGGTTAATGGAGATACCGCCTTCGTTCTCATCATGATTCTCCAGCTTGGAAGAGCGGCGGCGGCTCTTGCCGGCAGCCTCCTTAGCCTCAGCATCACGATAGATGGTCACTACCTTCTTACCGCGAATCATGGCGTCATCGATACCGACGATACCGTCCATCTCTGCCAGTGTGCAGGTATCCTTCGGGCGACGAGCTTCGAAGAGCTCAGCCACACGGGGAAGACCACCGGTAATATCGTTTGTCTTCTGCACCTTACGGGGAGTCTTAGCCACGGGAGTACCGGCAGAAATCTTCTGCTTGTTGCTCACGGCAAGGTAAGCGCCGGTGGGAATGGAGTACACGCGGGGCTGGTCCTTAGCGCTGCCGGGCTTAGCGGTGTGCACGATGATGCGGGGAGCGAGGTCCTGACGGTGATCGATGATAACGGTGGTACCCTTACCGGATTCGGTGTGACCGGACTCGGTGCGGCAGGTAATACCTTCAATCATGTCAGCGAACTCCACGGTACCGCCGATTTCGGAGATAACCGGAATGGCGAAGGGATCCCACTCAGCGATGAGGGTCTTAGCGGTGATGTTCTCACCATCCTTCACGTGCAGCACGGCACCCATGGTAAGCTGGTAAGATTCCTGCTCCTTGCCCTCGGCGTCGTAAACCTTCACGCAGCCGTTCTTACAGAGCACCACGTTGTTACCGTTCTCGTCCTGTACGCAGCGGCCACGGAGGTTCTCGTCATAGATAACCATACCATCAGTCTTAGCCACGTATTCGGGACGGCTAGCGGAGGCGGAAGCGGTACCACCCACGTGGAAGGTACGCATGGTAAGCTGAGTACCGGGCTCACCGATGGACTGAGCGGCGATGATACCCACAGCCTCACCCACCTTCACGCCCTTACCGGTGGCAAGGTTCAGGCCGTAGCACTTGGCGCAGCAGCCCTTGGTGAGTTCACAGGTCAGCACGGAGCGAACCTTCACCTTCTCGATACCCACGTTCTCGATGCGCTTGGCAGCTTCATCCGTGATGATTTCGTTCTTAGCCACGATGAGCTCATGGCTGGTCGGATCATAGATGTCATCACAGGTCACGCGGCCGTAAATACGCATGGAAAGGCTGGCGATTTCGTCATCACCGTCGTAAATAGCGGTCATGGTGATACCGTTATGGGTACCGCAGTCCTCATCACGTACGATAACGTCCTGAGCCACGTCCACGAGCTTACGGGTCATGTAACCGGAGTCAGCCGTCTTAAGAGCGGTATCAGCCAGCCCCTTACGGGCACCGTGAGTGGAGATGAAGTACTCCAGCACGCTCAGACCTTCACGGAAGTTGGAGGTAATGGGGCGCTCGATAATTTCACCACTGGGCTTGGCCATAAGACCACGCATACCGGAGAGCTGCTTAATCTGAGCCTTGTTACCACGAGCACCGGAGTCCACCATCATGTAGAGGGGGTTAGCCACGGCGGAACCGTCGTTATACTCCAGCTTGGTGTAGAGCTCCTTCTGGATGGCGTCCGTCGTGGAGGACCAGATGTTCACCACCTTTTCATAGCGCTCGCCGTTCGTGATAAGACCTTCCTCATACTGCTCGGTCACCTTGGTCACCTCGTCATAAGCAGCGGCAATAAGCTCATTCTTGTGCTCAGGCACCACCATGTCCACGATACCGATGGAGCAACCGGAGCGAGTAGCCTCCTTATAACCGAGGGACTTCAGAGCGTCCAGAGTCTCCACAGTCTTGGCCTGACCGCAGGTCTGATAGCAGCGCCAGATGATTTCACCGAGCTGCTTCTTACCGACGTTACGGTTGATGTAGCCAATCTCGTTCGGCCAGATTTCGTTGAAACGCACACGGCCTGCAGTGGTAACGATGGTCTTGCGGCCCACGTTCTCCTGGTTGAAGGAAAGGCGGTCAAACTCGCGACCGGTCTTGCCGTAATCCGGGTTCTTCAGGCGAATCCACTCGTGATAGCCAATCTTGCGGGCAGCGATAGCGAACTCCACTTCAGAGATGGACTCGAAGAGGGGCAGCAGGTTCTGGTTATCCTCGTTCTCCTTCACCACCTTGGCGCGGGTGTGCGTCAGGTAGTAGGAACCAAGAATGATATCCTGGGACGGGGTGCTGATGGGCTTACCGGAAGCGGGGGAGAAGATGTTGTTGGGAGCCAGCATAAGCAGGCGGGCCTCAAGCTGGGCCTCCACACTCAGCGGCACGTGCACGGCCATCTGGTCACCGTCGAAGTCAGCGTTATAACCCGTACACACGAGCGGGTGCAGACGGATAGCGCTACCTTCAATAAGCACAGGCTCGAAAGCCTGAATGGAAAGACGGTGCAGCGTAGGAGCACGGTTCAGGAACACGGGGTGGCCCTTGGTCACCTCCTCCAGAATATCCCACACGATGGACTCCTTACGGTCAATCATCTTCTTAGCAGAGCGCACAGTGTGCACATAGCCAAGCTCCTTCAGGCGGTGAATGATGAAAGGCTCGAAGAGGGCCAGAGCCATCTTCTTGGGAAGACCGCACTGGTTCATCTTCAGGTTCGGACCGATCACAATCACGGAACGGCCGGAGTAGTCCACACGCTTACCAAGCAGGTTCTGACGGAAACGGCCGCTCTTGCCCTTCAGCATGTCAGAGAGGGACTTCAGCGGGCGGTTGCCGGCGCCTGTCACGTGGCGGCCATGGCGGCCGTTATCGAACAGAGCGTCCACAGCCTCCTGGAGCATGCGCATTTCATTGCGCTTAATCACCTCGGGAGTCTGGAGAGCAGCGAGCTCCTTCAGACGGTTGTTACGGTTGATAACACGGCGATAGAGGTCATTCAGGTCAGATGTAGCGAAACGGCCACCGGGCAGCGGCACGAGGGGGCGCAAATCCGGGGGAATCACGGGAAGGATGGTGAGCACCATCCACTCGGGATGACCGCCGCTGTTCTTGAAGCCCTGAGCAAGCTGGAGACGCTTGGCAAGCTTACGCTTGTTCTGCTTGGAGTTGGTCTTCTCCATCTCCTGACGCAGCTCATCAATGAGAGCGTCCAAATCAATAGTAGCCAGAAGGCGCTGAATAGCAGCAGCACCCATGCCGGCCTCCGGTGCTTCATCACCGTAATCATCCTGCAGCTCTTCGTACTCCTCCTCAGAGAGGATAGTTCCGCGCTCGATACCGTTCACACCGTGAGGATCCGTCACAATGTAATCCTCATAGTAAATAACACGCTCCAAATCACGGGCTGTAAGGTTCAGCATGAGGCCGATGCGGCTGGGCATGCACTTGTAGAACCAGATGTGAGTGACAGGCACGGCCAGCTCAATATGACCCATGCGCTCACGGCGCACACGGGCGGAGGTCACCTCCACACCGCAGCGGTCACACACCATGCCCTTGTTCTTAGCGCGCTTGTAGCGGCCGCAAGAACACTCCATGTCACGAGTCGGGCCGAAAATACGCTCGCAGAAAAGGCCACCCTTCTCCGGCTTGAACGTACGGTAATTGATGGTCTCAGGGTTCTTGACCTCGCCGCTGGACCAGCTCAGGATATTCTCCGGGCTAGCAACGGTGATGCAAACCTGGTCGAAGTTTTTAGGCTTCTCGTTGTTAAGGTCAATGTAAGACATATAAAGAAGTTAGTGAGTGAAAGGTTGGGGTGCTACCCGCCCGCAAAGGCGGGTAGCGGTTACAGGTTTACATGTCGGAGTCGTCATCATCTGCCTCATCGGCATCATCATCGGCCTCCAGGTCATCGGCATCGTCGTCATCGTCGTCATCATCGAAGACGGAGTCGCCATTGAAGTCCAGCTCATCTCCGAAGAGCTCTTCGTCATCACCGCCGTCAGCCAGCAAGTCGAAGAGTTCATCCGTAGTCTGCGGAGCATTCTCGAGGTCCTTCTTCTCCAACGGCTGGACGTTCAAGCAGAGAGCCTGCATTTCCTTAATGAGCACGTTGAAGGACTCGGGAGTACCGGCAGCCAGAGAGTTGTCACCCTTAACGATGTTCTCGTAGATTCGGGTACGGCCCTGAACGTCGTCAGACTTAACTGTAAGGAGCTCCTGAAGAGTATAGGCAGCACCGTAAGCTTCCATGGCCCACACTTCCATTTCACCGAAGCGCTGACCACCGTGCTGGGCCTTACCGCCGAGGGGCTGCTGGGTAACGAGAGAGTACGTACCAACGGCACGTGCGTGCACCTTATCAGCCACGAGGTGGTTCAGTTTCAGCATGTAGGTGTAACCAACCACCACAGGATAGTGGAAGTACTCACCGGTGAGACCGTCAATGAGGCGGCTCTTACCGGCCACGGAGCCGTGCTTGCCGTCACCCACCCATGTGAAGCCGGGTACCTGCTTGGCCTGGCTCATGTAGTCCCAAATCTTGGACTCTTCGATACCGTCGAACACCGGAGTAGCTACCTTGAAGCCCAGGGCCTTGGCGGCCACACCCAAGTGAGCCTCAAGCACCTGACCCACGTTCATTCGGGAAGGCACACCCAGCGGGTTCAGAATGATGTCCACCGGAGTACCGTCCTCCAAGTAGGGCATATCCTCAATGGGCAGCACGCGAGAGCACACACCCTTGTTACCGTGACGACCGGCCATCTTATCACCCACACCCAGCTTGCGCTTGGCGGCGATGTAGACCTTCACCTCGGTCACCACGCCCGGGTCCATCTCAGCACCGGCTTCGATCTGGTCGAGCTTGCGATCACGCTCTTCATCCAGGTCCTCGAAGCGGGGGGCATAGGCATTGATGATTTCGAAAATCTGATTCTTCACCGGGCTGGCGCTCATCTCAATCTGGTCATGATAGACAGCGAGCTTGCGCAGCAGGGTCTTAGTAATCTTGCGGTTTGCGGGGATAACGATTTCGTTCGTACCGGCGCGGGTCACCTCAAGCGGAATCTTCTCGCCCAGGAGGCGGTCAGAGAGCTTGCTGGTGAGCTGCTCAATGAGAGCGTCCTTATCGCGGTCGTACTCGGCGTCCACCTTCTTACGCTGCTTCTGGCTCTCCTTCTCCACGTCCACAGGGGGAGTACCGGGAGCGCTGGAACGCACGATGCGAACATCCATCACCGTACCCACAGTGCCCGGGGGAACGCGCAGGGAAGTATCCTTCACGTCAGCAGCCTTCTCACCGAAGATGGCGCGCAGCAGGCGCTCTTCCGGAGCCAAATCAGTCTCGCTCTTGGGAGTAATCTTACCCACGAGGATATCGCCGGGCTTCACTTCAGCACCGATGCGGATTACACCATCGCTGCCGAGGTTCTTCAGAGCCTCATCACCCACATTGGGGATATCGCGAGTGATTTCTTCCGGTCCGAGCTTGGTGTCACGAGCCTTTTCCTCAAACTCCTCGATGTGGATGGATGTATAAGCATCCTCCTGCACCAGACGCTCAGAGATGATGATGGCGTCTTCGAAGTTGTAACCGTACCAGGACATGTAAGCCACCAGCACGTTGCGGCCGAGAGCAAGCTCACCACCATCCGTACAGGGACCGTCAGCCAGCACATCACCGGCATTCACCACATCACCGCGGGACACGATGGGCTTCTGGTTGATGCAGGTGGAAGCATTAGAGCGCATGAACTTGCGCAGCTGGTATACGTAGATACCCCTCTCTGCATCCGTGCGAACGCTCTCGGGATCACTCAGCCAGCGCTGAGGAGCCACGGGAAGCTGGCCGTCATGAGTGGTCACAATGTACTCAGCCGTGGCAGAAGCCACGATACCGGGAGCCTGAGCCACCACCACAGCGCAACTGTCGCGGGCGCACTTAGCCTCAATACCGGTACCCACGAGCGGGGCCTGATTCACCATAAGAGGCACACCCTGGCGCTGCATGTTTGCACCCATGAGTGCACGGTTAGCGTCGTCGTGCTCAAGGAAGGGAATAAGACCGGCAGCAATGGAGATAATCTGCTTGGGAGATACATCCATGTACTCCACGCGGCGGGGATCCACCTCAATGAACTCGCCATGCTCACGAGCGGTGACACGGTTGCGGATGAAGTGGCCGCTGCCGTTATCATTATCAATCGGGTTATTAGCCTGAGCGATGAGGTGATATTCCTCCTTATTAGCAGTGAGGTACTCCACTTCATTGGTCACGATTACCTCGGTATCAATCACGTTACCGGCGGCATCCTTCTTCTCCACCTTCTTCACGCGGCGGAAGGGAGTCTCAATGAAGCCGTACTCATCAATGCGAGCGTATGTGCAAAGAGAGTTAATAAGACCGATGTTCGGACCTTCAGGGGTCTCAATGGGACAGATTCGGCCATAGTGGGAGGGATGAACGTCTCGCACCTCGAAACCGGCGCGGTCACGGTTCAGACCGCCCGGGCCCAGAGCGGAAAGACGGCGCTTGTGAGTCAGCTCAGCCAGCGGGTTAATCTGGTCCATGAACTGAGAGAGCTGGCTGCGACCGAAGAAGTCACGCACCACGGCGCTCAGAGCCTTGGGATTGATAAGCTTGCTGGGAGTGATATCCGTGCGGGTGGTATCGCACAGAGTCATGCGTTCCTTCACGAGGCGCTCTGTGCGAGCAAGGCCCACGCGGCACTGGTTAGCGATAAGTTCGCCCACGGCGCGCACACGGCGGTTACCAAGGTGGTCAATATCATCCACCTGGCCTTCACCGTTCTTCAGGCGCAGCAGGTACTTAATAGCGGAAAGGAAGTCGATGGGCTGAATGAGGCGAATATCCTCAGGCACGTCAAGACCCAGCTTCTGGTTAATCTTGTAACGGCCCACGCGAGTGAGGTCATACTTCTTCTCTTCCTTGAAGAGGCGGTCCAGAGCGGTGGCAGCCTGCTGCACTGCGGGCGGATCACCGGGGCGGAACTTGCGGAAAATCTCCTTAAGGGCGCTCTCGCGGTCATGAGCGAGGTCCTTCTTCAGAGTCTTCACAAGAGTCTCTTCCTCACGCTGGTCAATTACCTCAATCTCCTTGATGCCCAGCTCAAGCATCTTCTTGATGGTAGCAAGGCTGAGAGGCTCATAGGCCTTAGCAATGATAGCAGCGCGGCGGCCGGAGGCCTCATCACCGTGCTTCACATCCTCGAAGGGAATGAGATACTCAAGCTCGTCACCTGTGGCATCAGCCAACTTCAGGTTCTGGATTGTGTAGAACTGCTCCACGATGGAACGGTCGCTCTCATAACCGAGGTAACGAAGGAAGGTAGTGGCAAGGAACTTGCGGCGACGACGGCGGCGATCCAAGAACACATACATCAGGTCGCTCGTGTCAAACTGCACTTCAAGCCAGGAACCGCGGTCAGGAATAATGCGGAAGGAGAAAATGTCCTTGCCGTTGGCATGGCGGGTCTTCTCAAAGCAGATACCGGGTGAGCGGTGCAGCTGTGCCACAATTACACGCTCAGCACCGTTAATCACGAAGGTACCGCGGTCCGTAATCATGGGAATCTCACCCATGTACACGTTCTCATCAGCTGTGTAATCACCCACCTTCAGGCGGAACTTAACATACAGAGAGGCACTGTATGTGTCACCGGAGCGGATAGCGGAAAAGTCCGAAGTCTTAGGCGGAGAAATTTCGTAGGAGTCGTACTCCAGACGAATTTGACCGTCATAGCTTTCGATCGGGAAATGCTCGGAAAGTACAGCCTGCAGGCCAATCTTGAGCCGCTTATCCGGCTCGCTGAAACGTTGCAGGAATTCCTCGTAGGATTTTGTCTGGATCTCGATGAGGTTCGGTGGTTCGATTACCTCTTTGATCTTGCCGAAACTGATTCGCTCTTGCTTGGGCTTTGACATGGAGTTGGCTGAGATGATGTTTTGCACCCATGTCCGGGTGCGGATCGGTTTACGTCTGGTAAAACCGACCCGGAATGGCGCGCGCACGCGCACACGCTCGCGATGTTGTCACCTTCCCGGGTCGGTCCTACAGCCTATTTTCTATCTCGGCTTCAGTAACTTTTTGCGTCATATAAGTTACTAATTCTTAAGCAATAGGGAACAGAAGCCAATATTCCCCCTGCATGACTTGACGCGAATGCAGGGGGGGACTACAATCCCCCCCTGCGGTCGCGGATTTAAAAAGGTTACTTGATAGTGACCTTGGCACCAGCCTTCTCGAGCTCAGCCTTGGCCTTCTCGGCGTCCTCCTTGGAGGCACCCTCGAGGATGATGGCGGGAGCGCCCTCAACGAGCTTCTTAGCGTCAGCCAGACCCAGACCGGTCTTAACGGTGCGAACAGCCTTAATGACAGCAATCTTGTTGCCACCGGCGTCGGTCAGTTCTACGTCGAAGTCAGTCTTCTCTTCCACGGGCTCAGCAGCGGCAACGGGGCCGGCAGCAGCCACGGGAGCGGCGGCGGAAACGCCCCACTTCTCTTCGAGCATCTTTACAAGTTCAGCAGCCTCCAGGATGGTCAGCTTGCCAAGTTCCTCAGCGATTGTATTGAGATCAGCCATTGTAGTATCTATATGTTTTAATTGGTTCTAAGTCGCGGACGAGGGCTCCTCGTCCATTTAAGTTCTTACCGGCCGTAGAGCCGACAGAGAACCTA
>JAZOMC010000047.1:0-23393 GCA_045653545.1 Akkermansia sp. | reverse complement strand
CTGCTCACTAATTTTTTCATAGCTAGCACAAGGTTAGTAGCTAAGCAACGCAATCCGGTTACCGGCAAAACGAAAAAGAAATACGACAAAGCCAGAACTCCATACGAAAGAGTCCTGGAACAAATGAAAGACGGGGTAAGGAAAAGAAACCTGATGGCTCTGAAAGAATCTCTCGATCCCATCGAATTGCAGGAAAATATCCAAAAATCACTAAAAAGGCTATTCAATCACATGAAACCCGAGAGTATTTTATGAGTCTATCCCCCCCCTTCCGGCGTTTTTTCTGCCCCAAAATGCCGACTCGCTACACTCGCTGTCATTTTGGGGCAGAAAAATGGTGGATTTGCCTTGTTTTTGAGTCAATTATTCGCTAAAGTTTCGGTGACCGTATTTTTGAGGCATCCACTTTTCGGTGACTGTTTTTTTGAGGCAACACGCTAGTTAGAAAATAGTCAGTATAAAAAGTCACTGAAACTACTAGGCAGAACCATAGCTCCGGACGCAAAGCTAGAAAAAGGCATAGGCGCTCATGAAAGTCATTTGACAGGCTAAGGGAAGCTATGGTAGTATTAACCGCGATGGAGACTTTATATATACTCGATGGCATGGCGCTGATGTACCGCGCTTTTTATGCATTCATCAATGCACCGATGCGCACATCCGCCGGGCTGAATACCTCAGCCATGTTCGGCTTCACGAATACCGTGCTTTCGCTCATCGAGAAAGAGTCACCCACCCACATCGTTGCCTGTCTGGATCCCTCCGGCCCCACCTTCCGCCATGAGCGCTATCCGGAATACAAAGCAAACCGCCAGGCCATGCCTCAGGAACTCAGGGATTCCATTCCGTGGATTATCGAGATTCTGAATGCCATGCGCATCCCCGTGGTACGTGTCACCGGCTATGAGGCTGATGACCTCATCGGCACCTTCACACGCCTCGCGGATGAACGCGGAGACATGCACGCCTACATGGTCTCGCTGGATAAGGACCTCGGCCAGCTGCTCTCGCCCACCTGCTCCTTCCATAAGCCCGGTAAGAAAGGTGCCGATTTCGAGGTGATAGATGAGGCCGCATTCCTAGAGGAATGGGGTATATCCACGCCTACGCAGATTATTGATATTTTGGCACTCATGGGTGATAGCAGCGACAACATTCCCGGTGTTCCGGGCGTGGGTGGAGTCACCGCCCGCAAGCTCATCACTCAGTTCGGAAGCGTGAAGAACATGCTCGAGCACACTGATGAAATCAAGGGTAAACTCCGCCAGAAAATCGAGGAAAATGCGGAAAATGCCCGTCTCTCGTACGAGCTTGCTACCATCCACCGTGATGCGCCCCTGCCTATCAGCATAACGGATTGCGCACGAGTGGGCTATGACATACCTGCGCTGAAATCCATCTTCGCGCAGCTCGAGTTCCGTGGGCTGGACAAACGCATCGGAGCCACCGCTCCGGATGACCTCTTTACCGCAGCAGCACAGGCCGCAGCTCCATCAGCCGATGCCCCGCTGCAGCTGGACCTCTTCGCCGCCGCTCCTGAGCTGAAAGACATCAACTCCACCCCCCACCAATACCACTTGGTACGCACCCCGGAGGAACACGCCGCCCTCGCTGCACAGCTGCTCGCCTCCCCCCGATGGGCCTTCGATACCGAGACCACAGGGCTAGACCCGCTACAGGACCGCATGCTCGGCATGTCCTTCTGTATCAAACCTTCAGAGGCCTACTATGTACCGGTGGAAGATGGCCGCTGCCCGGAGGCATTCCTGCCCGTGTTTGCGAGCGAGGCTGAGAAAGTGGGACTGAATGCAAAGTTTGATATTCAGGTGCTGACCCGCGCGGGAGCGAAAGTGAATGGCCCCTTCTTTGACGCCATGCTGGCACACTCCGCTCTCTACCCTGAGCTCCGTCATAACATGGATGACATGGCCGAAGCACTGCTGAGTTACAAGACCGTGCGTCTGGCAGATATCGCAGGGAAAGATTATGACACCGCAGCCGTACCCGTGGAGCAAATGGCAGAATACGCGGCTGAGGACGCGGATATCACCCTGCAACTGGCGGATTTGTTAGCCATTCAGTTAGAAAGCGCCGGTCAGACGGCCCTGATGCGCGACATCGAGTTCCCGCTGGTTCCGGTGCTGGCCTCCATTGAAATGGAAGGCATGAAAGTGGAGCCGGAGCAGCTACTCGCGGCCTCCGCCGAGCTGGGAGAACAGATTACCGCCATTTCCTCCCGCATAGATGAAGTGGTGGGGCGCCCCATCAATCTAAACTCCCCACGCCAACTCGGAGACTTGCTCTTCGGCGAACTCAAACTGCTGGCCAAGCCTAAGAAAACCAAGACCGGGCAATATGTGACGGATGAAGAAACCCTCCGCAAACTGGCGCCCGCCTTCCCCCTCGTGCAGGACATTCTGGAATACCGCGAGCTCAGCAAGCTGAAAGGCACCTATCTGGACGCGCTCCCCCGCTATATATCCCCGGTTGACGCACGCATTCATTCCTCTCTCCAGCAGATGGTTACAGCCACAGGACGACTGGCATCACAAAACCCGAATCTGCAGAATATCCCCGTCCGCTCCGAGGCCGGCAAGCTTATCCGCCGCGCCTTCGTGGCACGAGATGAAGACTTCAGCATCCTCTCCGCGGACTACTCACAGGTGGAGCTCAGACTTATGGCCGCCCTCTCTGCGGATCCCTCCATGATTGCCGCTTTCACGGAAGGACGAGACATTCACGCTGAGACGGCAGCCAGAATCTATGGTGTTCCGCGCGAAGAAGTTACATCCGACATGCGCCGCGCGGCAAAGACGGTAAACTTCGGTATCATCTATGGCATCTCAGCCTTCGGCCTCTCCCAGCGTTTGGACTGTCCCCGCGGAGAAGCAGCCGCACTCATCGAGAGCTATTTCACCCAATTCCCCGGTGTGAAAACCTGCATGGACAAACTCGTGGAAGATGCTCGTGCTAAGGGTTATACAGAAACGCTCTGTGGCCGCCGTCGTCGACTGCCGGACCTCACCAGCAGCAACTTCAATCTCCGCGCCGCAGCCGAACGAACTGCAATCAACACCCCCATTCAGGGCAGCGCGGCGGATATGATAAAAATAGCCATGGTTCGCGTGAACGAACTGCTGAAAGGACGCCGCACGCGGCTCATCATGCAGATTCATGACGAACTCCTCTTTGACCTCCACCGTGATGAACATGAGCTCATCCCGGAAATCATCGCCACCATGCAATCTGCACTGCCCCTCCCGCACGGCGTTCCGCTGGAAGTAGAGGCAAACCACGCGCCGAACTGGCTGGAAGCACATTAATGAACTCACTGATTTTCTGATTTTAACAACACTGAATACCAATCATATGATAACTCTCGTCGGTTTAGGATACGACATTCACCGCTTTTCGGAAGAGCCTCGTCCGCTGTGGCTCGGCGGTGTGAAAGTGCATGAAACAAAAGGCCTTGCCGGCCATAGTGATGCGGACGTGCTCTGCCATGCGCTGGCGGATGCCATACTCGGCGCCATCGGTGAGCCGGACATCGGCTACTGGTTCCCGCCGAATGATGACAGCTGCCTGAACATCTGCTCACTGCGCATCGTGGAAAAAGCTGTGGAGCTACTGCATGCTCAGGGTGGCCGCGTGGTGAACGCGGATTGTGCCCTCATCGCGGAGGCTCCGAAAATTATGCCCTTCGTAGCGCAGATGAAGGAGACGCTCGCCCCCATCCTCGGGGTGGCTCCCCGCCGCGTGGGAGTGAAAGCCACGACAAATGAAAAACTCGGCGCCCTCGGTCGCCGTGAAGGTATGGCCGCATTTGCCACTGTTGCAGTCCAGCTCCCGGAGTAACGCCATGAACGCCACCCTCAAACTCATCGCCTACTCCGCCGTCAAAAATCTGGAAGCGTCCGGGCTCACCATCGCCACGGCTGAAAGCTGCACCGGCGGACTCATCGCCACGGCCATCACCTCCGTTCCCGGGGCCTCCGCAGTTTTCCGTTACGGCTGGATTACTTATTGCAACGAAGCCAAGGAACGTGAGCTTGGTGTACCCGGCAGCGTCATCGAGGAACACGGAGTCGTCAGCGAGGCCGTCGTCGCCGCCATGGCTGAAGGCGCCATGCGAAAAGCCGGCGCGGACATCGCCGTGGCAGTCTCAGGAAATGCGGGGCCGACCGCAGCCGAAGGCGAGCCGCCGGTTGGCACAGTCTGCCTAGCTATTATGCGCCGAGGTGCCACCCGCCGTCTCCACACGGAAACGCTTCATCTGCCAGGGATGGACCGCGAGGACGTGCGGGCCCAAGTTGCCGCCCGAGTGCTGACGCATGTGGCCGGCATCGCCGCAGAGCGGAACTGATTTACCACCTCACTCCGGATTATTGATTTCATCGGCCTGCCCTGCTCCGGCAGCGGCAGGCTCTTCTATTTCTGCGGGCGGCATTTCCGGAAGCAGTCCGGAAAGACTTCCCCGATAACCGGGCAGAGTCTGAAGTGTGCTCAGCAGCCATTCGCCGAACACCAAGCCGCAGCGCTCACACTCTTCCATGAAAGTATAAAACAATGCGGACATCTCTCCTTCGCCCGGTGCGGAGATGAAAAGACTATCTCGCATCAGCGGTGGTGAACTCAGCACCTCTCCCTTTTCCGGCACCGCGACGGAAAGCTCCTCGCGCCAGCGATAATGCACACGTCCGGTTTCAGCATCTCGAGTGGCACTCATGTGGCCGATGGGACGCTTGTCACGAATGTCACTTGTAGGCGCTTCATAAATTTGAAGCGAGTCCTGCTCCAGCAACTCACGGTAAAAAAACTCATACAGCGGAGTAAGCACCTCAGCCACCTTTTTCATCCATCCATTGAGCATGTCCTCACTAACACCAACCAACCCATGATCGCTGAAAAATTTCAGCTGGCGGTACATCGGCAGACGCTCGCAAAATTTATTGCAAATGGCATGCACCAGCAGAGAATCACCGAGAGCGGAATTTCCGAGTATGCACTCCGGCAAGCGGCAGGTCACAAAATATGCATTCTCGTCCGCACCCTTCCGCAAAAAGCGCGGGTGGTGGTAGCGCGTTTTGCGGAAATACATCCCTTCAAACTCCAAACGCTCACTCACGTCACGCTCTTCGTCAAGTGGAAGTTCATCATAATCCAAAGGCTTTTTCTGCACCTCAAGCGGCACTAATTTGCAGACTTTTTCCACCCCGCTTATCAAGCGCAAACCATTACCCATTCGGCAAGGCTCTTCCTGCACACGAGAGCGGCGCCCCTGTTTCACCGTGCGACTGCGCCGACCTTCTCGCTCAGCGGCCGCTGCCTGAATGGCCACCTCGCGGGCCTCCTGCAGTGCCGCCACTTCACTTTCCGTGAATGGAAGCTGCATCTGCACCTGTTCACTCTCTTGCACGGCACATACCCTACTACCATTTCCGTTTTTTGTCAAGCTGTATCTGCCCCGTTCCCCCTTCTGTCTCCCCATGCTTCCTGCCCCCTGACTCCATAGCCCTATTTTTTCCTCAAAAATGCCATTTTTGGCCATTTTTAAGCCGTTGGTAAAGTATCTTTTATCTTTTTAGGCTATTTTTAGGCCTATTTTCGGGCTTTTTGGGCTAAAAATGGGCAATTTCTAAGCAACTCAGAAGAACTATCAAGCTCATTCAAATAAGAAAAAATACGCATTTTCAAGCAATTTTTGTTTTGTATTACCCTTTTTACTATCAGGGAATAGGGCTTTTTGGGGCTTATCAGCCCCATTTTCAAGAGTAAAAACGGGGGTATCTTTACCCTGTATTTCATAAAGAATCTTTATGATTTCAAGGAGAGTCATTTTAAGAAAAAGCTCAGGATTCAAGTCGGATTTTGCGCTATTTTTCAAAATAACTAAAGGGGAGTGCTCATTTTTATCGGGTGGTCGCTGCTCTCTTTTTCTGTTATTTTCTCTCTGAAAAGCTCAAATTCGCGAAGTTAAAATTCATTCGCAAAAGGAACTTTGCCCATTTTGGAAGGGGGACGAGTCTGATTTCATCACCGGAAATTTTCAAAATCTCCCCTGCCCTCTCCTTCCAAGAGCAGATTTTTTTAGCGAGAAATCATCATTTTTACAAAAAAGCGCGACTTTTTGCCGCATCTGAGATTTTATCATAGCAGTATAAGTCATGGGGAAATTTTATAAAACCCAACCATATTCCTGATGTATTAGTAGGCTTTAAAACGCGTTTTTTCGCATTATCTTACCACAGATGAAAACTCTCGAGCTCGAAAAGTACCAAAGTTTAATCCTAGCGCAACGCAGGGATTTATTCTTTTTGCTTCAAGCCTCTTCACCGTAGATGCTTATAATTTTATTGCGGTTTAGTTCTTTTCTTATATATATGTTGTTATATTCTATTTTCTATTATATATTATGATATATATCTATGTATATTTTGGCATACCATTCAGAAATAAATATGATATAATAACACGAAGCTTTTCATACAAGAAACAGCGAAAAATACGTTTCTGTATTGAACCCGGGCGTAAGAAGTGATATAATTCGCGCGCGCAGTCAGAGGCCAATCATACGCCTGCATATTAGCACCAGAGGTCTTGTTGCGGGGAAAGCCTGCAAACACACAGTGCCCCACCTGCGCACAAAAGACAGCCACCGCCTCATGCATGTTCCCTCTTCAGAAATGAGCGTAGAAGAAACACTCAAACACTACTTCGGCTTTGATAGTCTCAGAGCCGGCCAGGACTCCGTGGTGGAATCCATCATGGCGGGGCGAGATGCACTGGCCATCATGCCAACGGGCGGCGGCAAATCCCTGTGTTACCAGCTGCCGGCCCTCTGCCGCGATGGGCTTACAGTGGTGGTGAGCCCGCTCATTGCGCTCATGAAAGATCAGGTGGACGCCCTGCAGGCACGCGGCATACCGGCAGCGGCGGTAAACTCCTCACTGGGAGCGGAGGAATACCGACAAGTGATGGGTGCCCTCCGTTCTGGCGAGCTGAAGCTCATCTATGTAGCACCGGAACGCTTTGGGCAGGAAGGCTTCATGAACCTTCTTCGCAGCCTTCAGGTTAGTCTTCTGGCGATAGATGAAGCACACTGTCTAAGCCAATGGGGACATGATTTCCGCCCGGATTACCTCCGCCTGGGGCGAGTGCGGCAAGAGCTCGGCTGTCCGCAGACGATGGCGCTCACGGCCACGGCAACCCGTCACGTGCGGGAGGACATCCTAAACACCCTGCAGCTGAATGATCCGGCGGTCATCATCAGCGGCTTCGGACGAGACAATCTGAACTTCGCCATCACTCACTGCGAAAACCGACAAGCCAAGTTTGAACGCATCCGGAAAGTCATCTCTGAATGGAAAAAAGGCATCATTTACTGCTCTACTCGCAAGAACGTGATGACCGTATTCGAGGAAATCAGCGGCTGCGGCTCCAATGCTGTGGCCTATCACGCCGGCATGACGGATGACGAGCGCGAGTTCTCACAGAATGCCTTCATCTCCGGTCGCGCAGACGTAGTAGTGGCCACGAACGCCTTCGGCATGGGCATAGACCGCGCGGACGTGCGCTTCGTCCTTCATTTTGAAATTCCCGGTAGTATCGAGGCCTATTATCAGGAAGCGGGCCGCGCCGGGCGAGACGGAGAGCTCTCCGCATGCGAGCTCCTTTTCAATCACGCGGATCTCAAAACGCAAGAGTTCTTCTTCGAGGGCAGCAATCCCTCCATCCAGACCATCCGCAGCGTGTACAACCTACTGAGAGCACGCTGTAATCCGGATACCGGCGAGCTCCAAATGACGGTGGATAACATGGCCGAAGAGCTCGGGAAAGAGGTGAACCCCATGGCCGTGGGTACCTCCCTCTCTGCCCTCATCCACGCCGGCGCCATCACCCGCTCAGATGTTGCAGGAAGCAACACGAAGCTCACTCGCGTCACGAATCCCGGCGCCAGCTTCGCCACGCTTCCCATTGACACTCAGGCCATCGAAGAAAAGGCCCGCAGAGATCACCAGAAAATCGAAGCCGTCACCCGCTATGCCTACTCCACAGGCTGCCGCCAGAGGTGGATTCTGGAATACTTCGGCGATCCCACCGCGAGTGATTGCGGACACTGTGACGTGTGCAATGCTGAAGAACCTGGGGATGTGGAAGACATCACCGGGGAGGATTTAGTCATCGTGCGCAAGGCACTAGCCGGCGTGGCACGAGCCAGCCGCCGCCAACCGGATGGCAGCTGGCAGGCCATTTTCGGACGCGCCAAGATAACGGATATGCTGCGCGGCTCCCAGCGTGCAGGACTGCCTCCTCAGCTCACCCGCCTGAGCACCTATGGGCTCCTCTCCAGCATGACGGACGCCAAACTCCGCGCCCTCTTCCGCGCCATGCAGGAGGGAGGCCTCATCACCACCACCGGCGGCGAGCTCCCCCTCATCACCATAACCGCCAAGGGCGAGGAAGTGATGAAGGAAAAAGCACAGGCTCGCCTCACCACACGCATCTGGAGCAGCGCGGCTGCTAAACCGGTGCGTGCAGCCACCCTGAAGAAACGCTCCGAACGCGTGCTGGAGGCCATGCAGCTTGGCCGCTTGGACAAGGCCCTGTACGAGCACCTCTCTGAGCTTCGCCGAGACTTGGCCGCAGAGTACCGCATGCCCGTATTCCGCGTGCTGAACACCGAAACCATGCGCGCCATGGCCACGGTAAAACCCACCACCATTGAAGCCGCCTCCCGCCTGAAAGGCGTCGGCCCTTGGACCCGCCAGAATGTCCTTCGCGCCTTTGTGGAGCTGATTCAGGATTACGAACAGCTGTAAATCCGCTTCAAAATTCCGCCCATTGGGGCAGAGCTATACCTACCTTTTTTCCTCAGCCGAAGGGAAAAATATTTTTTTATTATTTTCGTTGAACAAAACGCCTTCGCGTCACGTCTACCCTTTCAGAAAAACAATTATACCGAATACGGAAACGGAGCATTATCCAAGTTTTCCATATTTTTAACATTCGAACCATTACATCGCATCATGAAAACTTTCACAAAACTCATCGTCACACTTACCGCAGCGCTCACTATTCACTCTGCCGCTGCCACAGAAAACACAGCTGCTCCGACAGCGGAGGCCACAGGCGTCACCACACAGATAGCAGCCACACCGCTACAGCTTCCTCCCGTTCCCGGCAGCGAGACAAGCGGAGAGTCGCCAGAAAGCCGTCTTCCTGTGCTGAACCTGATGACCCTCTCTCTGCTTGTTTTCTGCGGTTACGCCACAGTCCTCATCGTCCTGCCGCTCTTCAAAAAGAAGGACTTCGAAATCTGACAATTTTCCTCATGAGTGGGGGTCGAAAAACCAAACTAGAGTGCAACACATAAGCGCTCTGAAGGTTCAATCAGCCCTGTCTCCCAACGAACCCGTCCCCGGCCCGAGTTATCCTCGGCCGGGGATTCTATTAGAAGTCAATTGTCCACTAAATACTTCCACCCATGCTCGGCGTGGTAAATCATCAGGCGGGTCATACCTCCATCTATACAGATATTTTCGCCGGTGATGAATCCGGCTTTCTCCGAGCAGAGATAGAGCACCATGTGCGCTATATCTTCTGGGCGTCCCACGCGCGCAGCGGGGTGCTGAGCAGCATCCGCGCCGTCATATTCCACACCCTGCGTCTCAATCCAGCCCGGGGAAATAGAGTTCACACGCACCCGGCCTGAGAGGGAAACAGCGAGAGCGTGCGTCAGCGCAGCAATGCCGCCCTTAGCCGCCGTGTAACTCTCCGAGCCTGGCATACTCATGCGATCCCGGCTGGAGGATAGATTTACAATGGCCGCCCCCGGCGCGAAGTGCTCCATCAGAAGGCGAGTGAGCATATAAGGTGCAGCCACGCCCACCTGAAGCGCGTAATTAAACTCCTGCCGAGTACAATCCGACAGGCCTTTAAACAGAGGCGCCCCATTGTTAATCAGGTAATCCACCTGACCATACTCCGCCACCACTTTGTCACAGAACGCCCGTAAATCCTCCTCCTTAGATAAGTCTCCCACAAAATACGGATTTTCCTGCAAATCGAACACACATACTTTCGCTCCGGCGGCTTCAAACAGCTCCACTATGCAGCGCCCTATTCCTTGCGCGCCACCCGTCACAATGGCCACTTTCCCGGCAAACTCTTTCATGCCACCATCTTAGCACAACAGTCCACCCCCCGTCAATCTTCACGTAACGGATAGGATAATTATCTGGGCATCCCGTCTTGCGCGAGTTCGCGCGGAATTTTACCTGAATATCAATTTTCAGCTTGCCTTCCTGCGTTAAAAAGGTATAGTAAACACAAGGTAGATTTTGCTGAGCTCACAGCATCCTTTGACGTTGAGAGCCCCCTTTTTCTCTCAGCGCCTGCTGCCGCAACTAACAAAACGAACTTCATCATTATAACATGAAAAAAACTCTTATCGCTCTGATGGCTCTGGCTGGCATAGCCGCTGCCGACAGCATCACGCTGACTCTGCCCGCAAACGGAGTCAACAATGGTGGCCATAATAATATGGGCGCCACGGCTGCGCTCACTGCATTCGCTAACAATACTGACGGAGGCTACATGTACAACAATGGCGGCTTAGTTACCCCCGATGCTTCAAAGAATGAAGGCATCCTGCGCACCAACGATTTGGGACAGGTCTGCCTGACGTTGGCACCCCGC
The DNA here is from genome assembly GCA_045653545.1 of Akkermansia sp. Lineage (GTDB taxonomy): Bacteria > Verrucomicrobiota > Verrucomicrobiia > Verrucomicrobiales > Akkermansiaceae > Akkermansia. The sequence goes on along the minus strand of JAZOMC010000047.1, from coordinate 12,695 downwards.
ACGGGCGCCGGTGGTTCCGGCGAAGCCATTGTACTGAGCGGCACGGAGCTTGCCGGACTCAGCGTAGAGAGTCTGACCTTCAACATCACATCAAGCTCCTGCACCTCCACTGCAGATGTGAGACTTACTCTTGCTGTGCTTGAAATGGCAAACGAGGCTTGGTCTGTAAAGGAAACAGCCACAGGCGCGCTCACCCTCAACAGCGGCGCCAGCCTGACCCTGACCCTGAGCAACGCCATCGAGTGGGCTAATACCTATAAAGTAGTGGCCATGGTTGACAATATTGGCAAAGGCCTTACTGGCGGTTCCTCCCCTCTCTACACCATGACCGGTATCAGTGTGGCGGCTGAAGCTAACCGCCCCGAGTCACCCGCTGTACCCGAACCCACCACGGCTACTCTGGGCCTGCTGGCTTTGGCCGGCCTTGCTATGCGTCGCCGTCGCAAGTAAAAAATCATCTCTTTGCTTAGTTAAAAGTGAAAGCCGATGGCCGGTGAACGGACAGCGGCTTGTGATTTCCCGGCAGAGGGCACACACAGCTCCCGCTTTCAATACCTCCAGAACCCTCTGTTAATACCGCAAGAAACAGCATTCTTGCTATCAGCCCTCCGTCAGAGCAAGTATTCACTGAAATCCACTACACACATTGCTCACGAATACAAATCATATTTACAATAACGATACAAATGAATGACTAAAAAGCAAATCATACATTACTATCACTAAATAGCTTCTTCTGATATTATAATGATATTATCAGGATAAAAATGCAACACATAAAATATGCCGCATATGAGAACTTTAATAGAGCGTATACAGTTTAGCATCTAGTGGACTCGTAGATTTAGCAAAGAATATATCTCAATTAAGCATAACTAAACTTAGTTACACAACTATTTTGCGAGCCATGTGCAGAGATGCCCATTCCGGCCCTTTGCATAAAAAAGCTGCGCAGCTTGTAGGCTGCGCAGCGAGAAAATGCGAGGATATGAGCGAGTGGTTTACTTGCGGTTGGGGTCCGGCGTAGGACCGGCAGGGGCGGAATGCTCCACCTGCAGGCGGTAGATTGTGCCGTTAAAGGAAGTACCCAGCTCCTCCAGAGGCAACACGAAAGTATTAATGATGCCCTCGGGGTTGCGATGGAAGCGCGTAAGAGTGCACTGTCCGCAAGGCTCACCATTGATGAGCAGCTGCGTGCTGCCGGGCTTACCAATGAGTTGAAGGGTTACCCTTTCACCCACAGGAAGCTTGCAGTTGTACGAGAACTCCATACTATCACTGCGACGGAAGCCGATGGTGCCATCAGCCAGAGCGGCACAGAGCACGCCTTCAGGGGACTTCAGCAGCACCTGCTCCTCACCGGGCACGGGCTCGGCATTCAGCTTCAGCTCGATGGTGAGCGTATAATCCGGTCCCATGGAAGGCTGGTTCATACGAGTGGGCAGAGCAGACGGAATGCAGACATACCTTGCGCCATCCTCCCAGCGGAAGCCGGGGTTGATACCTGGCACACGGCCAATCTGCGGCAGCCGCTGCAGGTGGGCATCATAGTTTACATCCGGCACATCGCTGCCCCAGAACTTCCCGGCGAGAATATCCACGGAGCTGCTGAACATATTCCAGATATCATAGGAGGAGTAGCCCACGTAGCGCAAATCAATCATATCATTCCAGATACCGAAAGCCGCGCCGAGCATCTGCGGATGACCGGAGGGAACAACGGTGCCCGCGATTTCGTTCACTCGCCAATGCGTATAGATGCCACCCTGACGGAAGTCCATGCGGTAGTAAGGAGCGAAGGGAACGATATAAACCGCGCCATCCGTGGTGTTAATCACATCAAAGCCCTGATTAATGGAGTCCCAAGCCTTAGCCCAAGAGCCATTCCAAAGGTTCATCTGAGCGCCGGCACCGGGCACAGGAGTCTCACCCTTCTTCTCATTCAGGCTACCCCAGATGCGGGGCGTATAGCCCTTGCTCTGCACCATGCTGAGCAGCCAAGCAGCATATGAGCGGTAATGCTCTGCATTTCCGTGGAACTCATCCGCGCCCACGTGCATGACTTCGCAGCCCTCAAACACAGGCCGCTCACCATTGCGGGGCAGCAGGTATTCATCATACACGGATTCGATGAACTCTCGGGTGGCGGGGTTGGTGGCATCCAGCATCTCGGCACCGCGGAGATTATGGCTCTTGTAAATGAGGTCCGGGCGCACGCGGGTAAAAGCCAGAGCATGGGCGGGAGTATCAAACTCAGGGATGATGTTCACGCCATAGGACTGAGCAAAGGCGATGAACTCGCGGAACTCCTCCTTCGTGTAATAGAGGTCAGAGGCTGTGAGGCGCTGGCCATTCGGGCCCACCACATCGGATTCCAAGCGGAAGGCAGCATAAGCCTCCGTGAGCGGATCACGCCCGGCATTCACATAATCCTCCAAGAAGATAAAGTTATCATTCAGGTGAATATGCAAATCATTCATCTTATACCAAGCCATGTACTTCACCACCTCACGCAGATAGCTGAGGGGAATAGGAAGACGGCCTACATCCAGCAGGCAGCCGCGCACCTTATAGCGGGGAATATCCAACGCACGGCCACAGGGAGCAGTGCCGTGGCCATTGCTGAGCATCTGCAGCACTGAGCGGGTACCCCAGAAAAGGCCGGTCTGCGTGGTAGCCGCAATGGTGATACCGTTTGCCGCATCAATATCCAGCGTATAGCCCTCATCCCCCAGCTGAATGTTATTACAGATACCGAGGAAGATATCCGCCGGCTCGCCACTCTTCACCACTTCCACACGGCGGCCAAGAAGCTCCTGAATTTCTGCGCTAAGAGTTGCCGCCAGCTCAGGAAAATCACAGGCCAAGCGCACCGTCTCGCCCAAGTTATACACCCCTTCACCGCCAATCCAGTTCAGCAACTCCGGGAAGACCAGAGGACGGGCATTAGCCCCCTCAGCAGGAGTCAACCTGCCGGGTACCATCACTTCATAATCACGGGAAATCGCCTGCTCACCATCGCGAGTCACCACAAAGCTGACCTTCACGCGCGTATCAGCCAACGGCCTGAGGATGTGGCCATCCGGCAGAATTATCTGCTCATAATCCGCCCCCAGCAGGCGCACTTCAGCCCCCGGCACAGTGGGAAGCTGCAGCGTACGCCCCTGCACCCGCGGTGCCACGGTGAGATTATCCGCAATCTGCTGCAGCGTCTGCGCCATCAGCGGGGCTGATGCCAGTGATGCCAAGAATGAAAAAACTGTTAATCGCTTCATACTGTCTCAGACTACACTATTTTCGACTCGGCGTCAATTGCTTTTCATATGCTTTTCATAGGGATAACAACAGAAAGTGGCCCGCTAACCTGAGTTTCGTAAAATAACTATTTTTTTCTTTCCTTCAACCGACATACATGATATAACACGAGATGAAACTTTCATAACACAAGCATGAAACCTCATCTTACACACCATCTCTCAGCCCTCCTACTGGGTGCCGTACCGGCCTTGGCAGCCACTGAGAATGCACCGACCCCGAGCACATCCCCCGCGCTGCCAAATCTCATTTACCGCAGCAATGGCGTCTACTCCATACCGGAGGCCGCCGCTGCCGGGAATGCCGCGGTATTAGCCGACCGTATCAAAGAAGGGGCCAACATAAATCAGATTGATGAGCTCGGCAATAGCCCCCTGCACCTGGCAGCCAAAAATAACGCCACAGAGTGCCTTGCTCTTCTTCTGCAGGCCGGCGCGGATCCCTTATTGCGAAACGCGGAGGGACAAACAGCCATTCAGCAGGTGACGGATTCTGAAACAACGCGCATTCTGCGTGACGCCATGGCACAAAGGCGCTTGGAAATTGAGATTTGCCGTGCTGTAGCAAACGGGAATTTGCGTCCCCTGCGCACGGTACTGAATAATCCGCAGAGAAAGTTTAACCCGAACATTCTTGACGAGAGCAACTCCATGTCCCTGCTAATGCTGGCATGCAGTCAGGGAGACGTGGAGCTAGTGAAAACCCTCATTGCAGCCGGAGCGGATGTGAACTACATTTCAGCCAACCGCCGCAGCGTGTTACACATAGCAGTGGACTACAATCAGCCGGCCGTTGTCACAGCTCTGCTGGAGGCCGGGGCAAACCCCATGCAGCCAGCCGCTAACAGCGCCATGCCGCTGCATGATGCCGTGTGGAGCAACCGCGTGGAATGCGTGAAGGCCCTTCTTCCCGCATACAAGAGCATCAATTACAGCCCGGATGGCGCCCACAATGGCCTTCCCCTGAATCTGGCCATTGACCGCGGCTGGACAACTATTATTCAGCTGTTCATCGATGCCGGCATGGATTTGAACACATGCGCCTACGGCACACCGCCCCTCATCCATGCCGCAGCCTCCGGCAAGGTGCATATAGTCCAGCAGCTTCTGCGAGCCGGGGCAGATGTGAATGCACGCGACAAGAACGGCCAGACGGCAAAGGATGTAGCCGCACCTGCCGTACGCCACTTATTCTGATAGACACTCACCGTTTTCTTCACATGAAAAAAAGCACCATACTTTCTTTGATGCTCTGTGGCTTAGGCGCTGCATTTCCCGCCGCCGCTGCGGAGGCACCTGCGAGCGATACCGCCCAGAATGTTCTGGCTCTCCATGCCGTGCCCGTGTACACGGATTTTTCCGGCCTGAACAGCAACCCCGCACAGATGGAACAGGCTTACCGCCACCGCGAATACAGAGCTTACAGACCGATAGAAGACCTCTCCCGAAGGCTTAAAATCGCCAATTATTCCAGCTTTGAGAATCCCACCGGCATCGCCTTTGAGGCGGGGGACACCATCAAAGTGCGCATGGAAGGCAATCCGCGCACTCAGGTGGAGCTGATACTCCAAGACTTCCGCTTCCCAGGCGGTCAAATCCGCTTCCAAGTCAAGCCCGGCGATAATAGCTTCAGCGTACCCTTCTTCGGCCACGCCTATGTGAACTACCGAGATTCCGAGCCGGATACCGCCCCGCCCATTCGCCTGCACATTGAAGGCGGCCGCATTAACGGCGTGTTTACGCACCATGATGACAACGCCACATGGCGGCGCCTTCTGGCACATGCCAAGAGTGAATGGCTGGACATCATGGGCGAGCGTACCCAGTGGGTGCTGGACACCAAGGCCCTGCGCGAGCGCTGCCCGGATAAGGGCGTGGAGCTCGTTGACCTGTATGATGAGCAGATGACGCTCGAACAGCAGCTCCTCGGCTGGGAATGGGAAGGCATCCACCCCGGCAACCATATCATGGGCAGAACGAACTGGAACACGCGCACCTACATGCACGCGGACGGCTTCGGTGGTTCCTATGTGGTATCCGAAACTCCCGGACTGGTGGATGTGGATGCCGTGCGCCGCAACGGCGCTTGGGGCACCTCCCATGAGTTCGGTCACGTCAACCAGACCCGCCCGGGCATGGTGTGGACCGGCACCACGGAAACCACGGTGAACATCTTCTCGCAGCTGGTAAACATGGTTTTCAACCCCAATGAGGTGCGCCTGGAGCATGAGGTATGCCCCACGCTGGAAGGCTATTGGGTACGAGGCGCTCGCTTTGACAGCTATGTGAACAGCGCCATCGTGAACGGAGAGCTCTGGCAGTACCAGCGCGGCCCGGATGATGGCCGCAACCGCGTTCCCGGCGAGCGATGCGGTGATTGCTTCGTCATTCTCTGCCCCATGTGGCAGATGTACCTGTACAACACCGTAGCACGCGGCGATGCGCTTTTCTACCCACGTATCTTCAAGGATGTACGTGACACGGATGAAAGCGAGTGGACGCAAGGCCAGCTGCGCATGGGTTACCTGAACCGCTGCTGCAATTCCGCCAAGCTGGACTTCTCGGACTTCTTCCTGCACACCGGCATGCTGGCCGTAATGAACCGCTACGTGAACGATTACGGCTCATGCTGGGTCACCATCACCGAGGATATGTGCGCGGATTCCCTCCGCATCGCCACTCAGTATCCCAAGCCGGATTCCCCCGTCATCTTCTACATCAACGTGAATAATGTGGGCATCTACCGTGACCGGCTCGCCATCATCCCCACCCCGGACTTCACCCCCGTAATGAAGAACAGGCCCGCACCCGGGTTCACCGTACCGGCGGATAAGTGGGCAAATGCCGTGGCCTTCGAGGTGTACAACGGTGATAAACTGGTGCGCATCTGCCTGCGAGGCCTGAACCAGAAGGACAACGCCTCCACGGATGTCATCCTGCCTGCAGGTGCCACCTCCGTGATGGCCGTCTCCTGGGATGGTAAGCGCTATATCATTTATGATACCACCGGCGCCCCCATCGACGCCCAGCCGGATTCCGCCACCGGCCCCGGCTTCATAACCGCCACGGGAAGATAACTTCCGGCTAAAGTCACCGAACACATTTAACATAAAACCATCAGACCCGAGGCCGCGTGCAGCGCACCTCGGGCCTTTTCCTTGTCGGCTATCAGCACTTTATACTTGCCGGACCTCTGGAAAAGAGTTAGAATAATGCCGTACCTCCCGCAGATTTTCCCCTGCCCACCTTTCACACACATTACGAACGCCAATGAAAAAGCCCCTAGCCATCATCGCACTGCTGAGCTCGGCAAATCTCTGGGCACTCGGCCCAGCGGATATTGCAGAAAAGACCGTGTACATCCACATGGAAAACGCGCAGGTGGCGCGCTCGGGAATGTATCAACCGGCCTCCCAGCCTTGGTACCAGCTGGAAAACATCACGGACTTTATCATTGATTTCCCCGCAAGCCACTCGTTCAGCAGCACCACCAGCACCATCGGCCGCCTGAGTAATGAGGTGAACGTGAGTTATTCCCCGGACACGGCGAACAACAAGGGCTATATCAAAGTGGAGTGCGATGATTTTCAGGTGCTAGTGGAACTAACCTACACCGACCACAGCTCCGGCACAGCTACAATCACTTGGCACCAAGCCGGAAATACGCGCCACTTCCGGAACACCGCCTTCACTCTGGAAGATGATGCTAACTCCGCCGCCCAAGTAAAGCTCCCGGAAGAAATCATTTTCCATGATCCCCCTATATGGGACGATGGCCTGTCAGCAATCCTCCGCGAGATTGAAAACGCCCGGTATAGCAATGCGACGGATAAGCTCTATCAGCAGCGCCTGAGTTCCCTGCTGCCCCTCATCATGATGACGCGTAACGTCTCCTTCACGAACCCGGATTACAAGGGCAATACCGCCCTACACTACGCATGCGGGCTCAGCCATACCCGCTTGGTGCAATGGCTGGTGGAGCATGGGGCAGATTTGGAAGCGCGTACGGATAGAGGCGCCAGCGTGGATGCCTGCATCGGCGGCAGAAATGCCAGGCAAATTCGAGCCATACTGCAAGAGGCACGCACATGGAGAGACCGCCCCTACAGCGACTCGTCAGTAAGTCTCAAGGCCGCACGCAAAGCCGCCAGATGGCTGGAAACCGAGTTCAGCGGCAGCCGGATGACCTCGCCGGAATACAGCATCCCCACAGATTACGCCTACGCTGAGGAATGCGCCCGCCTCATCTACCGCAGCACGAAGGCCGGCAACGGCCCTTCCGCCTTGGGGATGGACCTCACGGAAACACCCGCCATTCTTCTCACCCGTGTTCAGAATGCCAAAGTGAGCGAAGACATGTTCGCCGGATGGATACTGCGCGAGCTTAGACAAAGCTACATGTACCGCCAGCACACCTTCCGGCGGGACGGATACGTACTGGCCCAGCTGCCGCACATGATGTTGGCTCGTGAGGATGAAGGCATGCCGCCGGACGGCTCCACCGCGGTGTACCGCGCCGCCTGCGAGGGTAATGTGGAGCTGGTGCGCTGGCTCATCTCCCATGGGGCAGACCGCAGCCTGACCGACAGGAGCGGCCAACCCGCCACCTTGCCGGCCAACACGCCGAACCTCGCAGAGATTCAAGAGGCCCTGCAAATGCGGGATTAAGAGCGCTCAGGCCGTATTAGGGCTGTCCCTTGGGATAGCCCTCTATCTGAGCTATCACCCTGCGAGCAGCCTCTGCGATATTTTCCTGCAAAAGTAGCCAGGAAACGATTACCACCCGCCGCGCGCCGGCTTCCAGCACTTCCGGCAGGGTAGCGGCATTAATACCGCCTATACAGAACATGGGCATATCCCCCACCGCATCTTGCACTTCAGCTACATCCTGAAGGCCTATGGACTTGCGCCCGGGCTTGGTGCCGGTGGGGTACAGAGGGCCGAAGCCGATGTAATCCGCCCCTTCCTGCAGGGCTTGTATGGCTTGCTCCGGGCTATGAGTAGAACGCCCCACGATAACCCCGGGGCCTACTATCTTTCTCACATCAGCCAAGCTGCCGCCATCCTGCCCCACATGCACGGCATCCGCCTTAATTTCCGCTGCCATTTCAGGGTAATCATTCAGCACGAAGATGACCTTGTGCTCCCGGCAAATAGCCTGCATAGCGATGGCCCATTGTTTGACAAGGGATAATTCCACCCCCTTGGCCCTCAGCTGAATGATTTGTACACCGCCCTCTATCAAGGCAAGAGTACGAGCCTCAACTAGTTCCGGCGTGGTATACCCCATATCCACAATGCCGTAAAGTCGGCAGTTTGCCAGCAGCTTTTTCATGCGTATTACCATGCCATAAAGCATGAATTTGTGCAAGCCAAAAACGCGCCACTTCTAACGACATGACGCAGTTATGGCTTGCGTTTAGAGCAATCTTCATTATGCTCTAAGTATCATGGAAACTCTGGTATCTAGCGGAATAATTGAGTCGTATTTCAACAAGTTGCAAAGTAACCTGGTACTGGATGCAGCGATTGTGGGCGGTGGCCCCTCCGGCATCGTAGCGGCCTATTATCTGGCAAAGGCCGGGCATAAGGTTGCTTTGTTTGATCGCAAGCTCTCCCCCGGCGGTGGCATGTGGGGCGGAGCGATGATGTTCAATGACATCGTGGTTCAGGAAGAGGCCATGGACATCGTGCGCGAGCTGGAGCTGAGCTACAAGCCATACCGTGATGGCACCTACATTATTGATTCCGTGCATGCCACGGCTGGCCTACTCTACAAGGCCACGCAGGCCGGCGCCACCATTTTCAACTGCTATTCAGTGGAAGATGTCGTATACAAACAAGGGCGCGTGGGCGGTGTGGTGGTCAACTGGACCCCGGTTCTGCGCGAAGGCCTGCATGTGGACCCGCTGACGATTATCTCCAAAACCGTGCTGGACGGCACCGGCCATGATTGCGAGATTGCCAAGACCGTCGCGCGCAAGAACGGCGTGCGCCTGAACACGCCTACCGGCGGAGTAGTGGGTGAAATGAGCATGGACGCCGCTGAGGGTGAACGCTCCACCATTGATAACACCAAGGAGATATACCCCGGCCTTTTCGTTTCCGGCATGGCAGCTAACGGCGTGAGCGGCAGCTTCCGCATGGGGCCGATATTCGGCGGTATGCTCATGAGCGGCAAAAAGGCCGCAGAACTGATGGGCCAAGCTATTTCCGGTAGTTGATTATGGAGGCGAACGAGTTGAGGTATCCGGGCTCCCGCCGTATTTATGTACCGGGACAAATCCATCCGCATATCCAAGTGGGCATGCGTGAGGTGGTGCTGTCGGACTCCCTGTTTCCGGATGGCACGGTAGAGCAGAATGCCCCGGTGCGCCTGTATGACTGCTCCGGCCCTTGGGGTGACGATGACTTCCACGGTAACGAGGAACAGGGCTTGCCCCGCCTCAGAGAAGAGTGGATCCTCGCCCGCGGTGACGTACAGCAGGATGAGGAAGGTAAGCTTCAGGCGGCCAACTTGGCACACCCGCCCACCCAGCGTGAGTACGCCCTGCGCGGCATCATCACCCCGGAGATGGAGTATGTGGCCATCCGTGAGAATCTGGGGCGTGAGATGGCTTATAAAGCGGTGTATGATCAGTTCCCGAATGCCAAGACTCGCCCGGCTTCCGCCCAGCAGTTCTTAGATGAGCTGGGAACCGGCATGCCCCGCCCCAGTGAGCTGGAAGCTCAGGACGGCTTCTCCCCGGAATCTCTCGTGCGCCGCTCAGATATTAACTATCAGCACCCCGCTGAGTCTCACCGCGGCGGCCACATGCCCGCCTACTTCACCCCGGAGTTCGTGCGAGATGAAATCGCCTCCGGCCGTGCCCTCATCCCGGCGAACATCAATCACCCGGAGGTGGAGCCCATGGCCATCGGCCGTAATTTCCTCTGCAAGATTAATGCGAACATCGGTAACTCCGCCATCACTTCCGGCATCGCGGAGGAGGTGGAGAAGCTGCGCTGGGCTATTCACTGGGGAGCGGATACCGTCATGGATCTTTCCACCGGTAAGGATATCCACAAGACCCGCGAGTGGATTCTGCGGAACAGCCCCGTCCCCATCGGCACAGTGCCCATTTACCAGAGCTTGGAAAAGTGCGGTGGCAAGGTGGAGTTCCTCAGCTGGCCGATTTTCCGGGATACGCTCATTGAGCAGGCGCGGCAGGGCGTGGATTATGTGACGATTCATGCCGCCTTGCTGCAGCGCTTTGTGGCGCACACCGCACGCCGCGCCACGGGTATCGTATCACGCGGCGGCTCCATCATCGCCAAATGGATGCTCATTCACAAGCAAGAGAACTTCCTGTACTGCCATTGGGATGAGATATGTGATATTCTTGCCACCTATGATGTGGCTATCTCCATCGGTGATGGCCTGCGCCCCGGCTGCATAGCGGATGCTAATGACTTTGCGCAGCTGGCAGAGCTGGAAGTTCAGGGCGAGCTGACCCGCGCCGCTTGGGCAAAAGGCGTACAAGTGATGAATGAAGGCCCGGGCCATGTGCCCCTGCACCTCGTACCGGAGAACATGCGAAAGCAGCTAGAATGGTGCCATGAAGCCCCCTTCTATACGCTGGGGCCCTTGGCTACGGATATTGCACCGGGCTATGACCACATCACCGGCGCCTTAGGCGGAGCTCTCATCGCCCAGCGTGGATGCGCCATGCTGTGCTATGTCACCCGCAAAGAACACCTCGGCCTGCCGGACCGCGAGGACGTGCGCGAAGGCGTGGTTACCTACAAACTGGCCGCTCACGCTGCGGATTTGGCAAAGGGCCACCCCGGTGCTCAGCTGCGCGATAATGCCCTGGCAAAAGCGCGTTTTGAGTTCCGCTGGGAGGACCAGTTCAACCTTTCGCTGGACCCGCAAAGGGCTCGCGCGTATCATGACCTCACACTACCGCATGCAGGGGCCAAAAAAGCCCACTTCTGCTCCATGTGCGGCCCGGATTTTTGCGCCATGAAGCTCACGCAGGAAATCCGCAACGCGAATCTGTAAACGATAAAAATACTTAGTCCACGCTTTATGCCACCCCTACCGGGGTTCTCATATATTTTTCATCTTTTCCCCGGGGTTCCGCCCCTGTTCGGGGCTGCACCGCCGGGCTATTCTATACCGCCCCTGAACGGGGCTCTGGGCTAGGCTCGCTACGCTCGCGGGCTTTTGCTTTACAGGCGCCAATTTGTTTATGGCTGAGTGATGATAAATGAAAACGCCGCATGGTGGCATGAGGCGTGAGCGGTGGTATAAGCTCAGCAGTTCCGCGGGCGAATGCCCGCCTAATCTATGAGCCCCGGTGAGGGGCGCCATAAGGTAGCCCGATGGTGGAGCCTCGCAAGAGGCGGAACCTCGGGATGCGGAATAAAAACGAAACCGAACCCCGGTAGTCAATTATGAAAATGAAAAAGGTGAAATTTTATGCCACGCTACGTGGGGAAGGGCTCATTGCCGCCCTTCCCCACACCCCTTCTTGCTAGGGAGTTGGGCACCTTCGGAGACTTTTGGATTTTTTTGATTATGCGTAATTTTTTTCAAAAAGCCACTTTTTGGTTTCGGCATTAAGCCAAATCAATAATTTGCGCATACACGCAACCATAGCTACTATTGTTTTTTTGCCTTTAAGCTTTAATCTTTCGTACATTCTAGTGATAGGATGGTCATGTAAACGTAGCAATGAGGTAACTGATAGGTATAGCAGACTTTTTATACCTTTTCTGCCCATTCTGGTCATCCTTTTGCCGGTCATCTTTCCGCTATCCCAATTGTATGGAGCTAGACCAACCAATGATGCAACCTGTCTACGATTCATTTGACCTAATTCCGGTAATTGGCTTAACAAAGCAAGAGCTGTATTCGGTCCAATACCCTGCAAACTAAGATAATAATCATAACGTTCCTGCATTTCTTGATTGGCTATTATGAGCTTATGCATTTCTTTCTCTATTCGCGCAATTTGCTTTTCATCATGTGAGATCGCTCGTTCAATTTCTCGAATGAGAAATTTGTCACGTTGCGCCGATAAACTGCTTTTTGCGTGAACCATCCTACGCTTGAAGAAGTTTAATGAACTTTGCAGTTCTTTAAGCCTCATAAGCACCGGACTTTCCGTTACATTTGCTTGCGCATGGGTTTGCTCCGCGAAACGTGCTATCATCTCGCAATCCTTCTTATCGGTCTTTGCTTGCACTCCTATCGCCCGAGCATAATTTCGGACTCGGGATGGATTTAAACAAACCTGAGATATCCCCATGCTAAGTAGTTGCATAGCTAGTATCCGGCTTAACCAACCGGTGGACTCATATGCTACCAATACAGGCTCATTCTGTCTGTCAATG
>JAZOMC010000046.1:0-6155 GCA_045653545.1 Akkermansia sp. | reverse complement strand
ATAACAGCCCGAAATTCCAAAATTAGCTTGAAAAATCAGTACTGAAGTGGTAGAATCAACGCAGAGCCAAGTGAGGCTTGTCATTCACTTAAATATTAAACTCACCATGTCACTCGAAACATTCTTCAATCCGAAGAGCATCGCAGTCGGCGGCGTGTCCGCTGATCCCACCAAGCTGGGCGCCGTTGTGTTCAACAACATCATCTCCGCTGATTACAAGGGCAATCTCTATGGTGTTAACCCCAAGATGGCCGGCCAGGAACTCTGCGGCAAGCCCTGCTATGCCAGCGTGGACACGCTGCCTGAACCCATGGACCTCGTAGTTGTTCTCGTTCCCGCTCGTTTCACTGAGGGCGTTATTGATGCCTGCATCACCAACGGCACCAAGAACATCTCCATCATCACCGCCGGCTTCGCTGAAGTGGGTGAGAAGGAGCTCGAGAAGCGCATCGCCCAGAAGTGCTTGGACAACGGCATCAACCTCCTTGGCCCGAACTGCCTCGGCCACATCTCCACCTTTGACAACGTGAACGCCTCCTTCGCAGGCGGTTTCCCCCCCCGCGGTAACGTGGCCTTCGTGTCTCAGTCCGGTGCTTACTGCTCCGCCATCATGGACTGGGCCGCCGGCAAGGGCATCGGCTTCTCCCACTTCATCTCCATCGGTAACAAGGCCGTGATGGGTGAGGACAAGCTCCTCGCTGCTCTGAAGGACGACCCCAACACCAGCGCCTTCGTGTTCTACCTTGAGTCCCTCAAGAATGGTAAGGAATTCCTCAAGGTTATTAAGCAGGTTTCTGACACCAAGCCCTGCGTTATCATGGAGCCCGGTAAGAGCGCTAAGGCTCAGGCCGCTTCCCTCTCCCACACCGGTTCCCTTGCTCCGAACTACCGCGTGCTTGAGATGGCTCTTCAGAGCGCCGGCGCCATTCAGGCTTATAACGACCGCGAGCTCTTCGGTCTCCTTGAGGTTCTGCAGTACTGCAACCACAACCAGTTTGACGGCAAGGTGGCCGTGCTGACCAACGCCGGTGGCGTGGGCGTGCTCACCTCCGACCTCTGCGAAGAAGCCGGCCTCGACCTCGCTCCCCCCAGCGATGAGACCAAGGCTGCTCTCCGCGCCGTGCTCACCCCCGAGGCCTCCCTCGGCAACCCCATCGACGTAGTAGGCGACGCCAAGGCTGACCGCTACGAGGCTGCTCTTAAGGTTCCCTGCGAGAGCGGTGAGTACAAGAACATCCTTGTGCTCCTCACTCCCCAGCGCGTGACCGAGTGCCCCGAGACCGCTCAGGCCGTCATCAAGCTCGCTCCTCAGTACCCGAACGTGAACATCTACTGCTCCTTCGTGGGTGGCGCTCGCGTGGACGAGGGCCGCGTGCTGCTGAACGAAGCCAAGATTCTCAACTACGAGTACCCCGCTGACATCGTGCGTCTTCTTGGCCTCCTGAAGGCTCAGATGGCCTTCCGCGGCAAGAAGCTCGCCACCTGCGAGACCGGCGAAGTTCCCGCTGAAATCAAGGCTGCCGTTACCTCCGCTAAGGAAGCCGGCCTTGCCTCCCTGCCCCAGGAGACCGTAAACATGCTCATGGATCACTACGGCATTGATTATCCCAAGTGCGGTAACTTCACGGATAAGGAAGAAGCCCTTGCCTTCTGCAAGACCATCTTCCCGAACGCTGTGGTGCTCAAGCTCTCCGCTCCCGATGCTCTGCACAAGACCGAGATGAAGGGTATCTACCTGAACATCAATGACGAAGCTTCCTTCACTGAGGCTTGGGAAGGCCTCTGGGGCTCCATCACCAAGTTCAACCTCAAGGGTGCTTCCGTTCTCATCCAGGAGATGATTACCAAGGCCACCGAGACCATCATCGGCGTGAACACCGACCACAACTTCGGCCGCGTCATGGTATTCGGCACCGGCGGTATCTACACCGAGGTGATGCGTGATACCACCATGCGCATCCTGCCCGCTGATGACTTCTCCGACATGATTAAGGAGACCAAGGTAGGCACCATCCTGAACGGCGTGCGCGGTGAGGCTCCCAAGGCTGTAGGCCCTCTGGCTGACACCCTCGCTAAGGTTCAGAAGCTCGTGCTCGAGATTCCCGAGATTACCGCTATCGACGGTAACCCCGTGCTCGTCACCGCTGACCGCGCCGTGGTGGTGGACTTCAAGATGATTCTGAAGTAACCCCCGCGCCTTAGGCAATAATACTTCCAAGCGCGCGCTCTGAACTAGAGCGCGCGCTCTTTCATCAACTACCTGCCATACAAAATAATGAAAAAACTTCTTAGCCTCGTCACGCTGGCACTAGTGAGCCTTTTTCTGCTCAGCTGCGGCAATGAGCCCAGCACCCCGCTGCGCCAATTATATGAAGCCGCCGCCTCCGGTGATGCCACGGCTCGCCACCAACTCTTTACCTGCATCGGCCCCGAGGCCGGCAAGTACCAAGAAATGCTGGCAGACGATATCGCCTTCTCTGACCCTGACGAGGCAGAAGAATGGTGGGCTCGCGCCAAGCAAAACGGCGTCAAAGACGGCGGCCCGAACATATACCCGCTCTTCTGGATGAGGAAGTACTGGTACCTCGTCTTGGCAATTTTCATCGGCCTGCTCATTCTCAAGTTCAAATATGGCAGGAAAAAGAGCAGCGCGCGCGGCAATGTACTGCTTATTGATACCAACGTATGGATGGATGACCAGCTCCGCCCTTGGTTTGGTCGCTTGGAAAAGCACGCCAAGAAAAACGGGTGGATTATCCTGCTGGAAAGCATCGTCCTTGGCGAACTCAAAGGCCTGAGCAAAAACGAGGAAAAGAGAAAACTCGCCCAGCTTGGCATGTCGAGAATCGAGCGCTTGCAAAATGAATTAGGCAAGCAATTCCGCATGGAAGACAACTCCTCCGCCAAAGATAGCATCGCTGATACAGTCCTGCTGAAAACCGCCGCCAGACTGAAAGGCAGCATGCTCATCACGAACGATAAAGAGCTGCGCATCCTCGCCCGCAGTAAGGGAATCAACGCCCTCAGAAGCGGAGATTGCCAGTTCTAAAGCCCACGCGGGCGCATGCCCGCGGGGGCTCTGGACTAGGCTCGCTACGCTCGCGTTTTCTTGCACAGCGGCCATTCTCACTTTGCAACAGTTTACCGGAGTCACCGGCACCCTTTCCAGAATAATTCCGCGTCCCTCCTGCTGGCCGGCACCATGTAGCGCGAGCGCAGCAGCGAGGTGTCGCGGTGGCCCATCTCCAGCTGCAGCTCCGGGATATTCCGGAACATAGCGGCGTGGTACGTGGCGAAGGAGTGACGGCAGACATCCGGCACCCAGTGGCGGAACCCGGCGGCACGGCGTAAGGCCTGCCACCTGCGCTTCCAGTTGCGGGGAATGTGGCGATCCCTCTTGCGTATGCCCCGCATGCCACGCAGGGGGACAGCTCGCCCGCCGCCCGTCTTGCTGGTGCGGGGGCGTATGATGACATGCCCCTCCTCCCAGTTGAAATCTCCATCTTGCAGACGGCTCACCTCGGTGGGACGAATACCGCCATAGAGCATCAGGCTGAGTGAGAAGCGCATATCCCGGAACTCCGGGCGGCTGGCAGCCACCTGCAGCTTTTCCACTTCCGCCGGACTCAGCGGCTCGATGCGCTTTTCCTGCACAGCAGGCACATCGATTCGCGTCACGGGATTACTATCCGCCCATTCCTGGCGAATGCCATAACTGAACACGCTGCTGAGTATCACACGGCCCTTGCGGTAGCTGCTGGGGCTGGAGCCGAATGCAGCGGCCAGAATCCGCTTGCAATCCGCCGTGCTCATGGAGCGCAGCGGCATATCCGCCGCGCCTTCCACCCGCAAAAGCCGCCGGACGAAATGCCGCAAATCCCGGCGCGTCGTCGGGCGCAGGTCCTTGCGCGCCTCCACGCTCGCCCATGCAGCCACGCTCAAGGTAACAGTGTGCTCCCTCTTCTTAAGCTCCTCCGCCCCTAATTGAATGCTACTAAGCGCCTTATCCACCCTACCCTCAGCCGCTCTCACGGCAACACAAGCTACCTGCGCCGCCTCTAATAACGGCACCCCCGTGCTTTTCAATAACTCCAAAGCAGCTAATTCCTCTCGCGTCACGCTAAAGCCATCTTGCGGCCTCCGAGCAGCGATCCGTGTGTGTGTATTTCGATTTTTTTTCATGGTGAACATGTGTGTGAACTTCATTACAAGTACTGATGTCAAAACAAAAGTACGGAATTGACTTTGTTTTCTATCGGAACATTATTTTTAAGATAGAATATTTAGCATTGCGAGAGTTTTTTATACCTTAGGCGCATGATACAAATTATTGATAAATCAGCCTCAGTTAGACATCAGTACTTGTAATCCTGTATACTGCCGGAACAGTGGGGGCTTAGCTTCCGCTGCTTTTTGCGCTTATGTTCCGGCTCTTTGCAGTGGTGTTTTGTTTGCTGTGCTCTCTGGTCTTTGCTGAGAGCAAGTCGGGACGTTGCGTAGGTGTCACGAAATGAGCAAACAGAGAGAACTAAACAATGCCTACGTTAGACTGGATAGGAAAGAACAAAGTCATTAACCATCATCAGGAAGTGCCGTATCGCATTCTGGAGCGGCAGTATAGCTTCGATGAGAACGGGCAGCATGCGGAGGATAACGGCAGCCCCAACATGATTATCCACGGCGACAATCTGGAGGCTCTCAAATCCCTGTTGCCCCGGTACGAGGGCCGCATTAAGTGCATCTACATAGATCCGCCGTACAATACCGGCAATGAGGGCTGGGTATACAATGACAATGTGAACGACCCCAAAATCCGCAAGTGGCTCGGGGAGGTCGTAGGCAAAGAGGGCGAGGACCTCTCCCGGCATGACAAGTGGCTGTGCATGATGTACCCCCGCCTCATGTTGCTGTACAAGCTGCTGGCTGAGGATGGCTGCTTGGCTATCAGTATCAGCTACCATGAGCTCCACAATCTGGTGAGTATCTGCAAGGAAATTTTTTCCACAAGACAAGTAGTCACTGTTACTGTGCAGACCTCCGGAGGTAAGCCTAATGGTGGATTTAACTATGTACAAGAATACATTGTTTTTGTTGTTCCTCAAGATTTTGTTCCTAATGCATCCGAGGCGGCGATGAACTCCTATGCGTCTCCGTATCATGGTATGAATCTGGCTACGTTCAACCAAGTTCAACGACCTAATCAGGCATACCCGATATATGTGGAACGTAAGACTGGCCGTCTTGTAGGAGTGGGTAAATCCTTACAGGAAAGAATCGACGAAGGAAGCTATACCGGCGAGAAAAAAGATTTTACTTTCGATGCGGAATTGGCTCCGGATGGATGTATACCCGTTTGGCCAATCACGGCAAAAGGCGACCCATGCGTATGGAGGTTGATTTCAAGCCGTCTGCTTAGAGACTGGGAAAAGGGATTTATCAAAATAGTGCCCCAAAACGGAAAAAAGGCTAAGCATCAGGCTTTTGCTATACAATATCTTTCTGAAGGAATTATAGAAAAAATAGAGTCCGGCGAATTGCAGACTTACAAATATAGTGAAGATGTTAATATTCCTACGTTAGAGGTTAAGGATTTTAAGACCGGAGGCGTAAGTATTTCCACAGTCTGGCAGAATACCGACTTCTATACTGTGCAAGGTAGTAACGAAATCACAGAGATTTTCGGAACAAAAGCCGCTTTCCAATATCCTAAGCCTTCTCGTCTAGTACAAGAAGTTTTTGAGAGAATAGCTACAGAGGATTGTATTATTTTGGATTCCTTTGCCGGTTCTGGAACCAGTGGTCATGCGGTCCTGAGACTTAATGCGGCAAAAGGAAAGAAGCACAACTTCATACTTATTGAGATGGGAGACCACGCTGAGACTGTCACATCTGAAAGAATCAAGCGGGTTATCCAAGGCTACGGGAAAGAAGATAAAAAGGTTCCCGGCACGGGAGGCAATTTCAGTTTCTACGAGCTGGGAGCTCCCTTGCTTACTCCGGAGGGCTATCTCAACGAGGCCGTAGGGGTGGAACGCATCCGGGAATACATGTGGTACATGGAGACTCGCAGCGACCTGCCGAAAGAAGGCAACGGCAACCCGCACTATCTCGGAACCAGCAACAGCACATCATACTATTTCTACTATCAGCCCGGG
>JAZOMC010000045.1:0-40989 GCA_045653545.1 Akkermansia sp. | reverse complement strand
GCTGAGGCTCCGGCTGAGGCTCCGGCTGAGGCTCCGGCTGAGGCTCCGGCTGAGGCTCCGGCTGAGGCTCCGGCTGAGGCTCCGGCTGAGGCTCCGGCTGAGGCTCTGGTTGAGGCTCTGGCTGAGGCTCCGGCTGAGGCTCCGGCTGAGGCTCCGGCTGAGTTTCCGGCTGAGTTTCCGGCTGAGTTTCCGGCTGAGTTTCCGGCTGAGTTTCCGGCTGAGGCTCTGGCTGAGGCTCTGGCTGAGGCTCTGGCTGAGTTTCCGGCTGAACTGATTGCAGCTCGGGGGAAGGGGGAAGTGCGGTATCCTGTGCAGGGGCTGTGGCCTCTGCCAGTACCGGAAGGGTGGCCAGCAATGTGGCTGTAGCAAATCTTATCATCACTTCGTCATTTTGATTCATGAGGAGGCGCAAGTCAAGCATAAAGCAGCTTACGCTGTCATTATATTTAAGAAAGATGAAGTATGTGTTTTTATTCACAGAGAGAGAGCCGTATTCTGTAAAGCTCTGCTATTTCGATAATATAGGCAAAGCGGTGAACTTGAGGGACATAAAAAACGCTTGCCAGATGAAAGGGGCGTGTGTATCATCAGCCGCACTATGAGGAACGTCCGCGCCATTGATATCCTTCTGAACCTGCTCAGAATAGGCATGGGGACGTTTTTTCTGGTAACCGGTGTGTTGAAAATTGGGGATTTGGGGCAGACAGCTGATTTCCTGACCCGTAGTGATATATTGCCTGAGTTTTTTTCGATGCCCTTGGCCTGTATAGGGGTAGCGATGGAATTGGTTGTTGGGTTTTGTCTAGTGAGTCGTCAGTCGTACCGCGGCGGGGCCGTATGGGGGCTTGTAATGACGAGTGTTTTTCTTATTCTGTACCTGCAGGCGTGGATTCGCGGATTATCACTTAGCTGTAACTGCATGGGCTCCATGCATGAGATTGAGAATTACCCGCAGGATACCGGAGTGCGCCTGTTGCTGGTGGGCGCGATGATATTATTGCTCTGGGATGCGAGGCGGCGGGATTTGTACCCGGCTAGGAAACCGCGCAAGTTTGATTTTTCGGACGCCTGATGTTTTCCTGTGGCCTTCGCGAAAATATAAAATAAAACCTGTCGCTGCGAGCAGGACAGGTCTGAAAGAATACGGGAAACGGTGCTAATCAGGACTTGCGCTTTTTTCTTTTCTTGGCGCAGTAACGGGATTTCATTTCCTGCATGATTTTTTTTGCATTTGCAGGTTCTGTACTTATGCGCCCGAGAATGTCATCTCTCATGGAGATGGCTGCCTCCAGAGAACCTTGTTCTCCGGCATAGAGCTTATCAGGGAAGTACTTGGTAATCATGACTCCCTTTCTGCTGATGCACACCCTCCATCCAAGAAATGAAGTCTTTTCAAGGGTGTAGCGCGTGATGTTCTTCATCTTTTCTGTCATAGCCGCTAAGTGTTTGTGTGCCTTTAGTTTGAAAACATGTTTATTCTAAACAAAAAGATAGATTATTGCAAGTCTTATTGACGAAAAAAATAAAAAAAATGTGTGTGCTATTGTTAGAGGCGTTCTTATGAATGAGTCAGCGCGGTTGACATAAACACAAAGTGTTGGTATAATCCCGCCCCATGAATGTTTACCGTGAAGCTGATTCCCGTTATGCTGCTGCTGTGGCCGCTATGAACCGCCGTGCCATTCCTGGTGATGAAGTGAGGCAGAGTGTGGCTGCTATCATAGACGAGGTTCGACTTCATGGTGACGCTGCTTTGTGCGATTATGCAGCGCGATTTGACCGCGTGGAGCTGACACCCGCCGGTCTGCGAGTGACGGAGGAGGAGCTTGCTGCCGCTCAGTCTGAGGTGCCGCAGGATGTGAAGGACGCAATCGCGGCCAGTCTGGCAAATATCGAGTATTTTTCCCGTCGCAGCATGCGTGAAAACTGGAGCGGAACGAACGCTCAGGGCTGCGAGGTAGGGGAGCGCTTTGTGCCGTATGACCGCGTGGGTATCTACGTGCCCGGTGGTAAGGCCCCGCTGGTATCCACTGCACTGATGACGGGTGGATTTGCGCGTGCCGTAGGTGTGCCTGAAATTGTAGCTATGACCCCCTGTGGTCCGGATGGTCGTGTGAATCCTGCCGTGCTGGTAGCTCTGCAGGCCGCCGGTGCTACGGAGATTTACCGCGTGGGCGGTGCACAGGCTGTGGCTGCACTGGCACTGGGTACAGAGAGTATCGCTCCTGTGCAGAAAATTTTCGGGCCTGGCAACCGCTTTGTGGTGGAGGCCAAGCGCCAGCTTGTGGGAGCCGTGGCCATTGATTTGCTGCCCGGTCCGAGTGAGGTGATGGTGCTGGCGGATGCCACGGCGAATGCCCGCTTTGTGGCTGCTGATTTGCTGGCTCAGGCTGAGCATGGCGGTGACAGCGTGATTGCCTTTGTGACTACCAGCGAGGAGCTGCTGCAGGAGGTGGAGCGCGAAATCGCTCTGCAGGCGGCTACGCTTTCACGCTCTGAGTATCTGCAGCAGGTGCTCAGGGATAATGCGGATTGCCTGCTGGTGAAGGATTTGAACACCGGCGCCGACCTCGTGAACGCCTTTGCTCCTGAACACCTTGTGCTGGTGGTGGATGAGGCACGCGAGGAAGAAATGCTCTCCCGCATCCGCACCGCAGGTGCCATTTATGCCGGTACGTACGCCACAGTAGCCTGCGGTGATTTCTTGGCTGGCCCCAGCCACACGCTGCCCACGGGTGGTTCCGGTAAGTCCTTCTCCGGTATCCGTGCTGACCAGTTCCAGCGCCGTACCAGCATCGTGCGCATGAGCCGTGAGGCTGCTGAGCGTTCCCTGCCTCATGTGCAGGTATTTGCCCGTGTGGAGGGACTGGACGCTCACGGTCGCTCTCTGGAGCTTCGTACCCTCTGAGGGTAAGCTGTTTTCTTCAGCCCGCAGTGAGCGTTTTCATGCTGCGGGGGAAGAAGCGCGCCAGAAGGTGGTATAGCGCGGTGAGCAGTGCTATGCTGGCCGCTGAGTAAAGCACTCCGTATTCCTTCGGGAACTCGAAGGCATAGATGGGGGCGTAAAAGATGTGGTGGGAAGCGTAAGTGAACATCATGCAGCTTCCTGCCACGGCCAGCCACTTGTTTGCTCTGGGCAGATAGCGGGAAAGCAGCATGGCTCCTTGGCATATTAACACGGCATAGCAAAGTGTTGAAATCCGCAGGGAACATTTGTAGAACTTCAGCCCTTCATTCTGCAGTAAGGCGGGGTATAAATCCCGCTGTAGCAGTATGATGATAGCTACTGCCACCACACACAGGAAATTCTTCTGTAGCCATTCTTCAAGACGCGTCAATGGCACGCTCTTCAGGCAGTAACCGAGCATAACAGCCATCATCCAATCAAAACGAAGGCCTTCATGCTGTGCAGGTTCGTCAATATAGCTGAATCCGGTCAGCATTACCAGTATCAGCCAATTATAGCGCGGCAGTACTCGGAGGACTGTCAGTCCGATGATGATGAGCTGGTATAGTGTCAGGTTTTTCAGAAACCAGAGTGGGGTATTATAGGCTGACTGGCCGATGCCGAATACTTTCGCCCAGGTCCACTCCATGTGCGGATCCAGTGCCAGACTTAGCCCCAGAGTGATGAGGCTCCAGAGCAGCCACGCTAGTCCGAGCTTCAGCGTGCGGCGAATAGCTTTGCCCGGCTCACTGGACATAAAGTATCCTGCCAGAACGAAAAATAGGCATATGCCGCCCCCTACAGGGCGCGCCACCCACGCGGGGGAGCTCCCCACATGCAGCCACATGATGAAGAACATGGCTAGGCAGCGCGCGCTGTCCACCCATTCAACCCTAGCTTTTCTGGGGATGGACGTGGTGTCCGGGGCCGTCATATCAGTATTCTGGCAGGTAAAGAGTGTGGCTCTGGTTATTTATCCTGCGTATCACGGCGCAGGTGAGGCGCACACAGGCCTCCAGATCACGGTCATCCAGTATGCCGTTGTGAGAGTGTATATAGCGAGTGGGTACACCAAGAACGATAGCCGGCACACCCTGCCAGTTCGGGTAACTGGCGGCGGCATCTGTACCGCCGCTGCGGCGTACTGTGGGCTGGCAGGGAATTCCCTCCTGCGCGGCGATTCCCAGCACGAAGTCTGCGAGTGCGGGCGGGGTAATGTTCGTGGGGTCAAAAAGTCTCACCTGCACGCCACGGCCGAGAACTCCCTGACGGCATACGCCGCTCTGGCCGAAGGTGTCATCCGCCGGAGGCCCTTCCAGAATGATGGCAAGGTCCGGCACCATTTCCGCGCTCAGAGCACGCGCGCCGCGTGTGCCCACTTCTTCCTGCACCGTACCAATGGCTCGCACCGTGCAGGAGAGCTCCTCCAAGGCGAGGCGGCGCATGGCCTCAATCATGCAGTACACGCCTGCACGGTTATCAAACGCCTTACCCATCCAGCGGTGGGGGATGTCCAACGGTTGCAATTTTACATCCGGCACCACAGCACAGCCGAGGGTGATACCCAGCTCTTCTACTTCCGCTCGGCTTGAGGCTCCGATGTCCACGAAAAGAGCATCATTTGGCAGCACCTGCGAACGCTGGCTTTCCGGCAGCAGGTGAGGGGGCTTGGTACCAATCTGGCCCGGTATGCGGCGGCCATCTCGCGTCTGCACTAGCATGCGCTGGCTCGGCAGCGTGTGGTTCCACCAGCCGCCAAGCGGTACCAGCAGTAGGAAGCCGTCATCCGTCACCCCCTGTACCATGAAGCCAATCTCATCCATGTGTGCTATGAGAGCCACCGTGGGGCCGGTCCCCTTCTTTTCACACATGATATTCCCGGAAACGGAGCCGGTAACGGTGCCACAGCTGCTCAACTCACGGCGTATGATGGCACGCATCTCTCCTTCGAAACCTGATACGGAGCAGGCATTGCTGCAGCGCTCCAGTAATTCTCTGTTAAACATGCTTTCAGCATACCATTTGGAACCTGATTTGGCAAACGATTTTGCTGCATGATGTGTGTTTTTTCTTTTCATCACACTGTTTGTGTGCTAGATATGGAATATATGATAGCGCGTATACCGGCCTTGGTGGCATTTTGTGTAGTGATGTTGGGGATGATAAGCTCCTGTAAATCCCGCAAACCGGAGCGGGTTCTCCCACCGGATTCTGCCATGCCGCGCCTAGTTACTCGGCCTTATACTGTTCGCGGGAAGCGCTATGTACCTATGAATGCCCTGCAGGCTCTGGATTATAAAGCTGAGGGCATTGCTTCTCATTATGATGCCAGCGGGACTCGCGGTTCTCTGGGTGAAATTCTTCGTGCGGGTACTAATTATGCCGCGCATACCACATTGCCCATGCCCTGTAAAGTGCGTATCACGAATTTGAGTAACGGGCGCACTTGCGAGGCTCGTATATCGGACCGTGGACCCTTCTCGCACAATCGTCTCATTGATGTCAGCCGGACCGCCGCAGCGCAGTTGGGGTTCTTGGGTAAAGGCCTTCAGCGCGTTCGTGTGGAGGTGATTTCTGTGGGTGATGGGCCTAATCAGTTGAAGGCTGAGGAGTAAGCTGTATCAGCTGTTGTTATCATGATGCACATCATTTTTTTCTTTCAAACCGTATAGCTTTGTGTTAGATTATGAGTATGAAATTTTGTTCCGTTCTCTTCGGGCTGGCAGTTTCTGCACTGCTTGTTTCTTCCTGCCAGCAGCAGCAATTTGAACCCTACCGTGGTTACAAGCGCGCCCCCTACACTCTGCGGGGTGAGCGCTATGTGCCGATGGATGTGCAGACTGCTCTCCACTATCGCGAGGACGGCGTGGCTTCATATTACGAGGCGGATGGTGATCCGGGTGCCATCGGTCAGCGCCTGTATGAAGGCCAGTTTTATGCAGCGCATCGAACACTGCCGTTGCCTTGTCAGGTGCGGATTACGAACCTGTCGAATGGCCGCAGCTGTGAGGCTCGTGTGGCGGACCGCGGGCCCTTCATTCATGGCCGTCTCATTGATGTGAGCTCCGCAGTGGCGGAGGAGCTGGGCTTTGTGCGCAAGGGGCTGGAGAATGTTCGAGTGGAAGTTTTGTGGGTGGGCGACGGAAAGTATAGAGTCAAACCCTAAACAGAAAAATGATAAGTTCCCTGAAGTGGATAAGGCGGGTGGTGGCCGTCATTGTGCTGCTGCTGTTTGTCGTGAGCCTGCTTGGCGTGCTGGCGCCGGCTGAGTATGGATGGCTGTACTGGGTGGAGAATGTGCAGTTTGCGCCGGCTTTGTTGGGAGCGTTGAGCGGTTGCATCTGGGCCTGTGTGGCGCTGGGGTGTCTGCTGGTGCTTACCCTGTTGTTCGGGCGAGTGTACTGCTCTTGGCTGTGCCCGCTGGGCATTATGCAGGATATAATGAACCGCTTGGTGCGCCCGCGTCCTGAGAAACTGAAGGGAGCGCAAATGCGCTTCACGCCTAATCACTGGGTGTTGCGCCTCGTGGTGGCATCTGCGGTGTTTGTTTCACTGGCTGTAGGTTGTGTTATGGTGTTTACTTTGCTGGACCCATACAGCATCTCATCCCGCTTTATAGCCGCTGTTGTGAACCCCATCGTGAGCGGGGATTGGGGGCGCTATGAGCCTTGGCTCATTGTTATCATCTGCCTGAGTATCGCGGTGCCGCTTGTGATGGCTTTCCTGTATGGGCGTTTGTATTGCAATACAATTTGTCCTGTGGGTTCTCTGCTGGGGCTGATTTCCCGCGTGGCGCCCTTTGTGCCTGTTATTGATGCGGAGAAGTGCGGCCGCTGTGCCGGCTGTATGCGCCGCTGCAAGGCTCATGCTATTGATTTGAAGAATATGCGGGTGGATGCCACACGCTGCGTGGGCTGTTATGATTGTGTGTCCTCTTGTCCCAAGGGTGCGATGTCTTTGTGCCGTAAGAAAACGGATGTGGTTTCGAAGGAAGAGAACGTACCGGAAGAACAGCCCAAGCCTGCAGAATCCGCTCAGGATAAGCCGGAAAGTGTTTCTCGCCGTGCCTTCCTTGGGCTGGGTATTACCGGGCTGGCCACCGCAGCTTTGCCGGAGGTGCCGACTGCGGGAAATACAGCCGCTGCCGCTGTGCCTCCGGGAGCCGGTAGTGTGGAGCGCCTGCTGGGCCGCTGCACCGGCTGTGGTCTCTGCATGACCACCTGTCCCACGCATGTGCTGCGGCCGTCCTTCTTGGCTCATGGGCTTAGCGGCATCATGAAGCCGTACATGGATTATACCCTTGGTTATTGTGCTCCTGACTGTAACGCATGTTCGAGCGTCTGCCCGGAGGGTGCGCTGTTGCCGCTTTCTCTTGCGGAAAAACGCCTCGTGAAAATTGGTGAGGTGCTCTTCACTCAGAAGAATTGCCGTGTGTGGAGCAAGGGGGAAGTCTGTGGGAAATGCCTAAGCGTGGTCTGCCCCACCGGCGCGCTTACGGAGGTGATAGCTCCCTCCGTGGATGCTGAAAAATGCGTGGGCTGCCGCCGCTGTGCCCGCAAGTGCCCGCATGGCGCCATCACGATGGTGGAGGTGCCGGGCCGTGTGCGTGCTAACGGTAATCCCAGACCCTTGGCGGTGATTGATTACAGTAAGTGTGAAGCTTGCGGCGAATGTATCGCTGCTTGTAGGCGACACCAGGCGCTGGATGCCCTGAAACTCCGCGCACCTAAGGTGGATGCTTCTCGTTGCACTGGCTGCGGAGCTTGCTCTCATGCCTGCCCGGCAGAGCCTCGCGCTTTACAGATTACCCCTTGTGCCGAACATAAAACCCTTACTCCTGAAGCATGAAACGCCGTGATTTTTTCCGTAATTCCCTGCTGGCCCTCGGTGGGCTGGCAGCTTCTGCTACCGGGGCGGAAGCTCTCCGGGAAACACGCCCGGCCGGGCGTGTGACCCGCCGCACTCTCACGGATGGTACATCACTGCCGCTGTTGGGCTATGGCCTCATGCGCATGCCTCGCGTTTCCGCTGCCGGAAGTGTTATCAACCGTGATGAGGCCGCCCGTCTCATCGAAACAGCTATGCAAGGCGGCGTTAATTACTTTGACACCGCGTACATGTACCACAATGGCGACAGCGAAGTCATGGTGGGTGATATCCTCAGCAAGTATCCCCGTGAATCTTATTTCTTAGCGGATAAAATGCCTCTGGGTTACCTGCGGAAAGAGGAGGATTTGCAGCGCATTTTCGATGAGCAGTTAGCCCGCACTCGCGCCGGTTACTTTGATTTCTATCTCATGCACAATGTTAGCCGCCATACTTGGAACGTAGCTAAGCGGCTTGGTGTGTGGGAGTTCATGAAAAAGCTGCGAGCGGAAGGGAAGGTGCGCCACATCGGCTTCTCTTTCCATGATACGCCTGAGCTGCTGCAGGAGGTGGTGGATACCCTGAAGGATGATGGCCTTGAATTTGCTCAGATTCAGCTGAATTATCTGGATTGGGATATATACCGCTCTGAGGAGCAGTACAATATTCTCACCAAGGCCGGTATACCTGTCATCGTGATGGAGCCCCTGCGCGGAGGAGTGCTTGCCACTATTAATGAAGCTGGTCGAAATGTCTTCTCAGCCGCTGCGCCGGATAGTACACCCGCTCAGTGGGCGTTCCGCTTCGTGGGCTCTCTGCCAAATGTGCTGGTGACGCTTTCCGGCATGAGCTGCATGGAGCATCTTACCGAAAATATCACCACCTTCACGGATTTTAAACCGCTTAGTACGACTGAGCGCAGTACTCTGAATGAGGCTCTCGTGGCCTATCGTTCCGGTATCGGCGTGCCGTGCACGGGATGCCGCTACTGCATGCCTTGTCCGGAAGGCGTGGATATTCCCCGCATTTTCGGGATGCACAACCAGTTAAAAGCCACCGGGAACCGCTGGATGTTCGAGAGTACCTACCGTAACCTCGGTAATAAGCATGACGCCTCCGCTTGCATTTATTGTGAGCTCTGCGTGGAGCAATGCCCCCAGCACATAAATATCCCTGAAGAGCTTGCTCGCATTCATGCTGAGTTCAGCGGTGAGGCTGCTCTTCACCCCGCTGTGGTGGATTATCTGGCTGCCAGAGGAGAATAATGCCCTTTTTCCGGGAGTTCCGGTAAAAATAAGACACGTCACCCTTCATTTCTCGCTTGCGCTGTGTGGGGTGGCGTGATATTATATGAACCAACATGAGAATGAGACTTCATCTGCTATTGTGTGCGGTGGCTGTGCTGCCGCTTACCATGTGCCACCAAAACAATAATGCGCTTTTGCCGGCCGGTACAATTCAGGCTGCTGATCCGCAGGCTGATGCACTGCTCAGTGAGGCTAAAGCATTGATGGCTGCCGGTGAACTCAGCGCGGCTAAGCGTAAGCTGCGCAATATTGTTCTGAATCACGAGCTTGCACCCTGCGCCCCTGAGGCTCGCATGCTGCTGGCTGATATTTACGAAAAGCAAGGTCTGCCGCGTGACGCTTTTGATGAATATGATAAGATTGTGAAGCGCTACCAGAGCAGCTCGCTCTATACAAGAGCCCTTGAGCGCCAGCTTGCCATGGCAATGGCTGCCGCAGAGGGTACCTTGCAGGTGAGCGTTCTGGGACTCTGGAAGGCCGAGCTTGAAAGTTCTGCCGTGGAAAAGTGGCTGCGCAGCGTGATTTCCAACGCTCCCTACAATGACATGGCGGCCACGGCTACATCCATTCTCGCCCGTTATCTGGTGCGCAAGGAGCGTTATGAGGAGGCTGCTGCTGTGTTCTCTTCCCTTGTGGAAAATTATCCGGATAGCCGTTATGCTCCCGAAGCTCAGCTTATGGTGGCTCAGCTCTGGGCTAGCAGCCGTACTCGTGGCAACCAGAACCTTGCAAACCTTACCCGCGCTCAGGAGGCGTATGAGGATTTTTCCCTGCGTTTCCCGAACCATGCGGATGCTCGTAAGGCTCTCAGCGAGGCTTCCAATGTGCGCCGCCTGTTGGTGCAGCAGGAGCTTGAGACCGGTCGCTACTATCTGGAGCGTTCTCGTGAGTATGGTGCTGCCGTATTCTGCTTTGAGAATGTTATCCGCCAGCGAAACATTAATCCTGAGGCTGCCAAGGAGGCTGAAACTTTGCTTCAGCAGGCTAAGGCTCGCCAGGCTGCATTATCTGCCCGTAAGTCATGAAACGTTTCCTTCTTCTCGCTCTCTGCCTTCTCCCGCTAACCGGTGTGACCTCTTGCGGTTATCACGCTGGTGGATTGGTGAATCCTCGGATGCAGGGGGTAAGTACTTTCGCTGTCAATATGTTTGATAACGTGACTACTTATCCCGAGCTCGGTCAGCTTGTTACCTCAGCTGTGGGTAATGAGCTCCAGTCCGACGGCACCTTCAAGATGGCGTCCCCTAGCTCAGCTGATGTCGTCATCCGCGGTTCTGTTACTAATGCCAGTCTGAGCCGTACTCTGGTGGATTGGCAGGATACTAACCTCAGTCGTGAACTTCGCGTGAGCGTCCGTGTGTCCTATGAGGTGGTTCGCCGCAGTACCGGTGAGGTTATCAGAAAGGGACGTGCTACGGGTGATGGTACATACTTCAATACCGGTGGTAATACCCTCACTGGCCGTTCTGCCGCTCTTTCCTATGGCGCACGCAGGGCTGCTTCTTCCATTGTGAATCAGCTCACTATTCCATGATTGAGTATCCCGTCAGCTTTGTTGGTCTGCCCATCGGTAACAGGGAGGATATAACCCGCCGCGCGCTGGAAGTGCTCGGTTCGGTGGACTGCATTTGCTGTGAGGATACCCGTAATACCGGCCTACTGCTTTCTCATTACGGCATCAAAAAGCCGCTGCTCAGCTTGCACGAGCATAATGAAAGCGTGCGAGCTCCGGAGGTGGTCACCCGAGCTTTGGCCGGTGAGAGCTTTGCCGTGGTGACGGATGCCGGCATGCCCGGCGTGTCTGACCCTGGCTACCGCCTCATTCAGGAACTGAAGGCACGTGGTGTTTCTTTCACCGTGCTGCCCGGGCCATCAGCCGTGGTGACAGCGCTTGTGGGCTCTGGCCTGCCGAGTGATGCTTTCTTCTTCGGCGGTTTCCTGCCTGTGAAATCCGGCAAGAAAGGGCAGGTGCTTCAGGCGGCTCTTGCTGCTTCATATACCAGTATTTTCTATGAATCGCCTTACCGTATTTTGAAGACGGTGAAGGCTATAGCTGATTTCGACCCGTCCGCGCCCATTTGTGTGGCGCGTGAGCTTACCAAAGTTTTTGAAACCTATCACCGCGGCACCGCAGCTGAGTTAGCGGCTGAGTTCACCGCCCGCCCTCCCAAAGGTGAAATGGTGCTGCTGATAGGTGGTACAAATGCTCCTCGTCCCGTTTCCGGCGAGTAATTGTTGGTCAGTAGGCGTAAAAAATCCTGCAAATCCGTGATTTTCAGGAAAAAAGGCTTGCCATAGGGCTTGGGAAAAGGTACAATGCCGCACCGCTATTTCCGCCGGTGGTGCACAGGCGCCCCGATAACCACCGGTGCTGGGGCCTCGCGAAATCGCGTAAACATATTAACCAAAACAATATACAATGAGTATTTCTGAATTGGAGGCCCTTATCAATGCTGGGTTTCCGACTTTCCGCACGGGTGATATCGTGAACGGTACCATCCTTGAGATCCGTCCGCAGGTTGTTCTCGTAGACATCGGTTACAAGTCTGAGGGTGTTATTTCCATCTCCGAGTTCGAGGATGAAGAGATTGAAGTAGGTGACCAGATCGAGGTTCTCCTCGAGAAGCTTGAGAACGATGAGGGTCTCGTAGTCCTTTCCAAAGAGAAGGCTGCCCACAAGCAGAACTGGGACAAGATCGTGGCTGTCTACAAGGATGGCGGCCTCGTGAAGGGTAAGGTGAAGAGCGTCGTTAAGGGTGGCCTTATGGTCAACGTTGGCGTGGAGGCCTTCCTTCCCGGCTCTCAGGTGGACATCATCCCCCCCAAGGATCTGAACGAGTTCGTGGGTAACGTTTACGAGTTCAAGATCGTTAAGGTGAACGACGAGCGCAAGAACATCGTGCTCTCCCGCCGCGAGGTTATCGAGGCCGAGCGCAGCGAGCAGCGCCAGCGCTTCCTTGAGGTTGTGAAGGTGGGTGACCGCGTGACCGGTACCGTGAAGAACATCACCGACTTCGGTGCCTTCGTGGACCTCTCCGGCATGGACGGCCTGCTGCACATCACCGATATGAGCTGGGGCCGCGTGAACCACCCCTCCGAGCTGCTTCACATCGGTCAGGAGCTCGAGGTGCTTATCCTCGAGGTGGACCGCGACAAGGAGCGCGTATCTCTGGGTCTCAAGCAGCTTTCCGACAATCCCTGGGCTGACATCGAGCAGAAGTACCCCATCAACTCCCGCGTCAAGGGCCGCGTCACCAAGCTTCTGGCTTACGGTGCATTCGTGGAGCTCGAGAAGGGTGTGGAGGGTCTCGTACACGTTTCCGAGCTGTCCTGGACCAAGCGCATCACTCGCCCCTCCGACGTTCTTTCTCTGGATCAGGAGATCGAGGCCGTTGTGCTCAACATCTCCGTGGAGGAGCAGAAGATTTCCCTCGGCGTGCGTCAGCTGGACGAGAATCCCTGGGAGGCTATCGAAGCCCGTTTCCCCGTGGGTACCATCATCTCCGGCGCTGTGCGTAACCTTACTCCCTACGGTGCCTTCGTGGCTCTTGAGGAAGGTATCGACGGCATGATTCACGTGTCCGACATGAGCTGGACCCGCAAGATCAACCACCCCTCCGAGGTTCTCAAGAAGGGCGACGTTGTGGAGGCTCGCGTGCTGAACATCGACAAGGAGAACCAGCGCGTTTCCCTTGGCATCAAGCAGCTTGAGAGCGATCCCTGGGAGAGCATCGACAACCGCTTCAAGGTGGGCGACCTCGTTTCCGGTCAGGTGGCCAAGATCGCTTCCTTCGGTGCCTTCGTGAACCTGGACGGCGATATCGACGGCCTCATCCACATCTCCCAGCTTTCCGAGGGGCACGTGGGGCGCGTGAAGGACGTCATCAAGGTGGGCGACGACATCAAGGCTCGCGTCATCAAGGTGGACAAGGTGGAGCGCCGCATCGGTCTTTCCATCAAGGCTGTGAACTACGATCCCGAGCAGCTGCGTCGCGAGACCGCCGCCTTCGAGACCGTACGTGCCGGCGACATGGTGGGTCTGGAGCAGGCCTTCAACCTCGCTGCCCTTCAGGCCGAGGAGTGGAGCCCCTCCGAGCAGAAGTAATCTGCCGGTACCACACCGCTGAACAATTCTTTCCGCCCTGTTGCTTCTGCGACAGGGCGGAAATTGTTTCTTGACATGCCGCCTGTTATATTGTACACTCCGCGCGCATGGAATCCCTTCCCACACAGACGATTTTCGGTATCCCTTACACCGTATCAGCCCTCGGTGAAGCCGGAGAGCATCTGGCCCGGGTGGCTGCAGTCACGCAGGAGCCGCGTCTGGTAGCGCATTCGGATGTGCATGTGCTCACCCGTATGCTGCATGAGAAAGAATACGGAGAAGGGATGAAGAACTTTCATTATATCTGCCCGGATGGCGTGCCCATCGTCTGGCTACTTCGCCGCCGCAAAAAGGCAGAGGCGCACCGCCTTTACGGGCCGGATATGATGGAGACAGTGTGGGATTGCGGGCGTGCGCACGGAGTACGCCATTTCTTGCTCGGTGGTTCGGAGGAAGCCATTGCACTGCTGCGAGAGAAGTTTGCTGCCCGTTTTCCCGGTGTGGAGATTGCCGGGCACTATTGCCCGCCCATGGGGCAGTGGCCGGAAGGGGAGAATGAGGCCATCTGTCGCCGTATAGCGGAAAGTGGTGCCAACTGTGTGTGGGTGGGCCTTGGCTGCCCCAAGCAGGAGCGCTGGCTCTTTACGAATCTTCCTCAGCTTCCCCCGGCTGTGTATTTTGGGGTGGGGGCTGCCTTTAATTTCCATGCCGGGCTGGTGAGCCAGGCACCGCTTTGGATTCGTTCTCATGGACTTGAGTGGCTCTATCGCCTCTGTTGTGAGCCTCGCCGCCTTTTTAAGCGTTATCTGGTGCATAACTCTCGCTTCCTCTGGTACTGCCTTACCCGCCGTATCTGAGCTGCGTCCTGAATTGCATTCGTGTCCCAAAGATTACAGAAAAAGGGCACCAAGCGACGTATAGTCAGCGTATTCTGCTTTCATTTCTGCGCAGGGGTATCACGAAGCTGACCATCGGCAGTAAGCGTTCAGTTATCCAATATCCGGCGTTAGCCGCTAATCCTTAATTCGTAATTCGTAAATCAAAAATCGTAAATACACATGTCCCAAATCTTTAGGACATGTGTGGAATTGTGTTTCAGTACGCGCTTTTTGCTTGTCATGGGAGGGGCAGGGGAGTATCATGATTCCATGCGTGCCTCATCTCTTTTCATTGCTCTCGCCTGTCTTGCCTTGGCCTCTTGTGCCGGTACTAAGAACTTTACCATTTATACAACTCCCTGTGATGGTGCTACCGTGCATATCAATGGTAAGCGGGTGCCCGGTACTACGCCTGTCGTAACCGAAATTGAGCAGGACAAGGACCTCGGTATCGTTGTGGAAAAGGAGGGCTATCGCGTGGGCTCTGTTACGGTGCATACGCAGACCAGCTGGTGGCGTTCTTTGCTTTGGACGGAGAATGACCCGAACGCCCGCTTTATTGAAGAGGATGAAATTACCATTCCCATGGAGCGTATCGAGCAGGTTAATTCCTACAAGCCCACCATTCTTCCGGCGTTTGAGCCCCCGCCCGCTGCCATTCAGGCTGCTCCCTCACTCGGCCCGGCTCCTACGCTCAGCCCTCTGCCGCCTTCTCTCAGGCGCTGAGCCCCTCATTTTACGCGCTTTCCGTCTTCCGGTACTCGCAAAATGCACGTATTTGGGGTAAAGAAATCCCAAATTTATCCAAAGATGTAATTTTTTGTGAGATTTTGCTTGCAAATTGACAGAAAGGGCGTATAGTTGGCGCACGAAATTGCGCTGCAGTGTATGCGGCGTATCACCAAACGAACAAACACACACAAGCAATATGGCTCGTCTTTTCGGTATCGAAATACCCAATGAGAAGCGCGTTGAGGCCTCCCTTTGCTACATCTACGGCATCGGGCCCTCCACCGCCAAGAAGGTGCTTGAGCAGGCCGGTATCTCCCCGGATCTGCGTACCGGCACGCTTTCTGACGCTCAGCTGACCAAGATCGTTCAGGCTATCACCAGCAACACCATCCTCATCGAGGGTGACCTCCGCCGTGAGAAGCAGATGGCTCTGAAGCGTCTGACCAGCATTAACTGTCTGCGCGGCATCCGCCACCGCAAGGGTCTTCCCGTTCGCGGTCAGCGCACCCGCACTAACGCTCGTACCCGCAAGGGCCGCAAGAAGACTGTCGGCGCCAACAAGAAATAACCCCTTACATACAAGATACTGAAAATGGCTGAAGAAACCATCCAGGAAGTAGTTGAGACTGCCGCTCCCGCTGCTGAGGCTGCCGCTCCCGCCGTGGAGCAGAAGAAGCCCGAGGGTCGCCGCGACATCTTCGCCGAGCTTGGCCTCGTGGACGATGAAGAGAAGGTGAAAATCCTTAAGGCTAAGGGCAGCAAGAATGTGACCACGGGTATCGTGCACATCTCCTCCACCTTTAACAACACCGTCGTTAGCGTGACTGACCTTAAGGGCAACGTAATCGGCTGGTCCTCCGCTGGTAAGCTCAACTTCAAGGGCAGCCGCAAGAGCACCGCTTATGCCGGTCAGGTTGTTTGTCAGGATGCCTGCCGCCAGGCCATGGGCCACGGCCTCAAGGAGGTCGAGGTTCGTGTGAAGGGCCCGGGTTCCGGTCGTGAGTCCGCTGTTCGTGCCGTGCAGACCATGGGTCTGGAGATCTCCTCCATCGCTGATGTGACTCCCATCCCCCACAATGGCTGCCGTCCTCCCAAGGCTCGTCGCGCCTAATAGTTTAATAACCCAGAAGAAAGATTACACAAGATTATGGCTCGTTACACAGGTCCTACCGCCAAGATCAGCCGTCGTTTCGGTGTTGAGCTCTTCGGCGCCAGCAAGGCTTTCGCCCGTCGTCCCTTCCCCCCGGGTCAGCACGGTGCCCGCGCAGGCCGCAAGAAGAAGTCCGACTACGGTATCATGCTCGCTGAGAAGCAGAAGCTCCGCTTCATGTACGGCGTGCTTGAAGGCCAGTTCCGCAAGTACTATGAGGAGGCTTCCCGTCGTTCCGGCGTGACCGGCGAAATCCTCGTTCAGCTGCTGGAGCTCCGCCTCGACAACATCATCTATCGCCTCAACTTCGCCAATACCCGCGCCGCTGCTCGTCAGATGGTGTCCCACGGTCACGTTACCGTGAACGGCAAGAAGGTGAACATCGCCTCCTACAGCTGCAAGCCCGGTGACGTTATCGCCGTTGCAGCCAAGGCTCGCTCTCAGGCTCTCGCCTCCCGCGCTCAGGAGCTCACCGCTTCCGCTGTGACCCCTGATTGGCTCGAGGTGGACGCCGCTAAGCTTGCCGCTAAGGTGGCTGGCATCCCCTCCATGGAGGAGATCGCTCCCATCGTGGACGTACAGCTCATCGGGGAGTTCTACTCCGGCTAAAGAGCTCCGCTCATATCATCCTTCAGATGGCCGCACCTGCCCGTCAGGTGCGGCTTTTCTATTACTACCTACCGGCCTCTCTCCGCGTGATTTTTTTTGTTTGTTTCCCCATGAAATAACAATATCGGTTATATGATTGCTGTTATTTGAGTTAAAAACAGTTTTTTTATTATTTTTGCTGTACAATATAACATATATATGATAGATTTTCTCCCGTTGAATGTAAAATGGGTAAAAACATGTTACACTCAGCATAATAAAGAGGAAATCCTTTCCCAAGCTCTCCTAAAATCACAATTAACTAAAAATCATGAAATTACATTTACCTAAGCTGCTTTGCGTGGCTCTTATGGGTGTGTTGGCTCTGCCTGCAATGGGCGATACGCTGACAACTGATAATATCGCAACTCCTGTAGAGGGTGGTGCCTCCTACCTGAATGTTGGTATGGAAAATGCTACAGATACTTGGAGTGGGGATTTGGTCGTAGGTGATACGGCTGAGGCTCAGGGCGATGTTGATTATGTAGGCGCTTTCAATGAATCATGGGGATGGGTTACCCCCGATGGAGGTAAGACTAATGTGACTATTACCAGTGGTCTGAAAGTTAGCGGTGCTCTTACAGTACAGGGGGCTGGCAAGATTGTGCTGGGTGGTCAGTATCAAGGCGGTAGCTCCTATACCGGTCTGGAAACTACAGGTGGTATTACTGTTACCGGTGGTACTTTAACAAGTACCAAAATTACTACGACTGATTTGAATGTGAGCGGTGGCACTGTATCCACTAGCACAAGTAACTGCACCAGCGGAAATAGTTATGCAGGTTCTTCTAGTGCCAAGCAGTCATATATTAAGAACAGCCTGACTCTGAGCGGCGGCTCGCTTTCTTTCGGTTACACAGCCAATGTGCAGGGTATTGGCGAAGGGAAGCATCGTATGACTACGTTCGGCTCCTCCAGCAGCTTCACGATGACTCAGACCGGAGGCACCTTGAGGGTTTACGGTGATATGGATTTGAAGTCCGGTTCAACCTTTAATCAGCAGGAGGGTGCCGGAATCATGGTGCTCCGTGATACCATCTATATGGGTGGCTCTGGAACTACTACCTTTAATCAGAGCGGGAATGATGCAAAATTGGTATTGGGGCGCTTGGAGTCTACCGGTAACATTTTATCTAAGCCTCAGTGTGATTTTGTCTTCAATCAGAGCGGTAACGGCTTAATTCATCTCGCATATGGCAGTAATCTCTATAAGGCCGGCACCATTACTCTGAACCAGACCGGTGGTGGTGTGATTAATATCGGTGGTGAGCATGATACAAAGATTACCGGTGCACTGCCCAGCAGAGGTTATGCTTTGGCCGGTTCTTTCGAGGCTATCAACACCACCTATACCATTAATCAGAGTGAGAGCTCTGGTACCATCACTCTTCAGAAGGGTGCTTCCATCACTGTAGATACCATTACTCAGGGTGCAGACGCTACTCTTAACGTATATGGTTCTCTTACTGTTACCGGTAGTGCTTCTCTTGAAGGTACGGTCAATGTGGGTGATAACGCTATTTTCACCTATGCTGAAGGTGCCAACATGGAGGTGACGACCACGCTTGAGCTGGACTCTACCAACACCATGAACTTTACAATCGGCAGCACGACGGATGCTGATGGCTCCGTGCAGATGGCTGCTAGTGGTGACCTTGCAGTCACCGGCGGTATTCTCACGCTGGAGCTTACGGATGTGGCCCTCACGGAAATGGCTGCTGGGGCTACCTTTGAGGGCACCGAGTATGGCATTACCCTGATTTCCGGCCTGTCTGACGCTGATGTGCTGGAGCTCGAGTCTGTCATTAATGACGCTCTTACTCTGCAGAAGTATGAGAAGGAACTTCCCGTGGTACTGGCTGAGGGGGATTCGAATCTTCCCATTACAATCGTCAGCAATGGCCTTCGTCTGGAGGGGGATAAGCTTCAGGCCGTGGTAGTTGCTACGAACCCGAATCTTGTGGTTCCTGAGCCCACCACGGCGACTCTGAGCCTGCTGGCCCTTGCTGGCCTTGCTGCTCGCCGCCGCCGCAAGTAAAACTCATGGAAGGTGGGCGTCCCGCCACGGCGTAGCAAGCCTGCCGCAGGCAGGACGCGAAGACGGGAGCCCACCATCTCTACGCTGAGCCTTTTGGCTTTGGCTGCCTTGGCTGCCTTGGCTGCTCGCCGCCGTCGTCGCTAACGCGACTTTGGCGTGGCAAGCGCCGCCGCAGAAAGTAATATAAAGAGCTTAACAAAACGGGTTCATACCCGAGGAAAGAAAGCCACCGCTTGAAAATAGGCGGTGGCTTTCTCGTTAGATTAGTCCTGTTTGAAATCATTGTTTTCATTTTATGGTAATTTTTGCCCTAAAATAATTAAAAAAAAGAATATTTTTTTGTTGGTTTCGCTTGACATGATTTGGAAATTGTGTTAGTTTCCCGCCCGCTGACGCAACATGTCACAAAATGACATGTTTTACGCAGCTAAAATCGAGTCCTCGCTCAACAATCTTCCAAATTATCACTAAACTGAAAGATTATGAAATTACATTTACCTAAATCTCTTCTGGTGGCCGCGCTTGTTGCTATGTCTGCGGTTTCATCATTTGCTGCTGAGTATACAGTCGGTACAATCACGACCTCTCAGGCTTTCCCGAGCAGCAGCGGCAATATCTGGACTCCGGGTACAGCGGATGGCAGCTTAACTCTTGGTACAGGTGATTGGCTGGGTGCAAAGGATGCTAACGGGAACCGCATTACCAGCTTCGGTAAGCAGCAGTGGGATTATAGCGGCCTCTTTGGTTTTGGTAAGTGGACACAAAAAAGCAGGGGCACGGGGACGCAGAATGCTCAGTTCAGCACCCTTACCATTAATGGCGGTGCTCAGGTGGTATTGGGCGGTCAGTATGTGTCCACTAAGGTGATTTTGGGAACTACAGCCGGAAGTATGGCTGAGTATACCGGTGTTATCGCTGATCACGTGGTGGTAAACGGTGATGGCAGCACTACCAACCTTAACACTTGGAATCTTACAACGGATACGCTGGTTGTTAATAGCGGCAAGGTGCAAATTCACAACCAAGTACAGTCCGGTAACAACCACTTCGTATACGAGCTTCCTGATTCTAAGCAGGTTCGTATTCATGAGGGGCTTACGGTTAATGGCGGTGAGGTTATCATTAACCTGAACTCTCTTAATAGCAGCAGCAGTCCCAATTCCAATCCTAACGATACTCACATTTTCACAGGCTTCGGTACTATTAACTTTGATGCGCCTTCGTATGTGGAAGGTTCTATTGTGGATGCCTCTAAAGCGTCTATCGTGAAATCATGGATAACTCAGACTGATGGATCTCTCGTGATTCAGGGTAAGACCGCTTCCGTGGGCGGCTTGAATATCAACCAGACCGGTGGCACTATGAGTGTTTCCACTAATGCCGCTGGTAATGGCTCTCACTGCTGGCACATTCTGTCAGACTTCGGTGATAGCTCTATTAACCAAGGTGGTGATGCAGGCACTGTACTGAATATTGGCGGTATCGCAGCATATAATAGCAAATATTCAGATATTAAGGGGCTTATGACCGATAAGGGTGTGGTTTTTGATCCCCTCCGCAATGAAGCTGAGTACAATGGTGAAGTGATGGATCTGAACGCCTCCGTGAGCATTGACCAGACCGGTAGCGGCACCATCAATATTATTCAGGGTATTGACCTGAACAACTACCACGAGAATAAAAATGGCGTGGCTTCCACTCAGGCCAGCACCATCTCTCAGTCCGGTGGCGGTATTATCAATCTCGGTGGTACATACAAGGGTGCCTCTTTCGACATTATCCAGAATGGTAATGGTGGTGTTATTAACCTGAAGGGCAGCATGAATGGTGGTACTATATCCCAGTCTGCCGGTACGCACAACGTGGCCGCGAATGCCAGCATGACCGCTGATAGCGTGAGCGTGGGTGGTGTATTCAACGTAGCAGAAGGTGGCGTTCTGAACTCCGGTGTTATCACCGTGACCGAAGGTGGTACTTTGATTAACAACGGTGTTATCAGCAGTACATCAGCTGCTATGCTTGCAGCTGATGATGAGATTGCCGCTCTTGCTAATGATGATATGCTTATCGTTGTTGCCGGTGGTACAGTGGAGAACTACGGACAGACGGACAAGAACATCCTCGTGCAGGACGGTGGTACCCTTACACTTGGAGAGAACGCCAGCGTGGGCGGTGTGGAGATTACCGGCGGTAATATCAACGTGAACGGTGATGTAACAGTTTCCGGCGCTTTGACTCTGACCGGTGGTACTGTTACCTTCATGGAGGATGCTGTAATCACTCTGGCTGATGGCGTGGAGGTAACCATTGAGGGCGCAAGCATCGTGGTGAACCTGAGCGATGCCTCTCTGGATTCTTTGAAGAATGGCGGTACCTACACCCTGTTCGATACGAGCGCTGATTTGGAGGAGATTAACGGTACCACGATGACCTTCGTTGGTGAGAGTGGTGAGGCTGTCACTCACAACGTAAACTACGCCGGTGAGGGCGCTGTGGAGCTTGCTCCCGTGGTTCCCGAGCCCACCACGGCTACGCTTTCTCTGCTGGCACTGGCTGGCCTTGCTGCCCGCCGCCGCCGCAAGTAAAACTCATGGAAGGTGGGCGTCCCGCCACGGCGTAGCAAGCCTGCCGCAGGCAGGACGCGAAGACGGGAGCCCACCACGGCTACGCTTTCTCTGCTGGCACTGGCTGGCCTTGCTGCCCGCCGCCGCCTCAAGTAATGGAAAGCGCTTAGCAAAGCGAGTTAATTCATTCGAAAGAAAGCCGCTGCCTGTTTTCAGGCGGCGGCTTTTCTTATAGTATATGCCAATTTGTAACAGTTTGTTTTGTTAATGTATTTAATCTGTTATGCGAGGTCGAGGTTTGTATTGTGAAAATGTTGTCCTTATTTATGTTGTGAGTGTTATTATTTTAATCAAAAAACAATTCTACTAACTGTTTTTACTGTACAAAATAACTAATATGTGATAGATTTGCCCGCGCTGACTACAAAATGTCACAAAAAGCATGTTTCGCAGGGCAAAAAGTGGTCATCCTCTCCAAGACGCTCCGCCAAGAGCTAATCACAAGTACAACACTAATAATATGAAAATCAAATTACCTAAAGGCTTAATGGCAGCATTAGCTGCTGTTATGGTGGTAGGCACGGCACACGCCGGCTATTATCAAATCGGTGCAACGTTCGGTGACGATACGGATAAAGAAATTCTGACAACGGATATCCCCATCACCACAGATCGTTATGCCCCTACAGCTAAAGATGGTAGCGGTACATACACGATTACCACTGGTGGCACTATCAATAACGCTCTCTACGTGCGTGAAGGTGAGCTTGTCATTAAGGATCAGGACGTATCCTTAACCGGTTATCAGAATAATCTGGGTAGTAATGGCTACATACCGCTGAGCGTTGCCGGTACAAGCACGGTGATAGACCCCAATGACCCCACCAAGGTAAAAGACGCAACACTTGTAGTGGATGGTGCTAACTTGTCTATCGATTCTTGGGGCGCAGGGCTTGTTGTGGGTGGCATTGATGGTAGCGGCAGCCTTGTTTTGCAGAATGAAGCCACCATTAAGAATTGGAATGGTTTCAGTATCTTTATCGGCTATCCCGGTTATGTGGGTGAAACATATATTCCTAACTTGGGCTTCCAGAACTTGCATGCCACTACCGCCACTCCTGAGGGCAGTGCTTCTAACATCAATGACCGCTATCAAGGCTCCTATTATCAGGCTGAAAACGGGTATGACCGTCAGTACGGCCGTGGCAATGTGACGGTTACCGGCGGTTCATATTTTGATATGGGCAGCATGGGCGCTTTGTACATGGCAGAGGGCTCTCTTATTGTTGACGATGGGTCTACCGTTCTTGCCGGTACTGAACCGAAATGGAACAATATGCATACTTCCATCATCGGTAGAATGTCCGGTAGTACCTCCGTTATCGAGGTGAAGGATGGAAGCGAACTGCATATCCGTGCCGGTATGGATGTAGGTTACAGCCGCTCTACAAACTCCACTATCACTGTTGACAACTCCACCCTGACGATTGAGGGCGCAACAAAGATGAGCAATGAGTTCTTTGATTCGACTCAGACCAATGTAAAATCCTCCATCATCTTGCAGAACAACGCCGTTGCTCAGCTGGATGAGGTATTGATGGGCGACGCTAAGAACCTCACCGGTAATGATGCTTCTTTGATTGTTGATTCCACATCAGTGGTAGAGGCTTTGTCCGAAGACAGCATGTTGACGCTGGTTGGTCAGGGCGCATCCGTTGAAAATGCCGGCACAATTGGCATTGACATCGTCATGAACGCTGGTGAACTTACCGCATTGGACAATAGCACCCTTGCTGCGGTTACGGCAAATGGTGGTGTTATGAATGTGGAAGGTAATGTGGAGATGACCGGCGCCTTGACCCTTGGTGACGCCGTGCTGAACTTCTCAAACAATGCCGTCATTGATTTGGGTAACAATGCAATAACCATTGGCGATGGCACTACCATCAATGTACTGCTTGCAGATGGTCAGGATGCTGACAACTTAACGCTCTTTGTAAATGCTAAAGCTGACAGCGCTACCTCTGTAAATGTTAACATTGTAGACGCAGATGGCAATGTGCTTAGCACCGCTTCT
Source organism: Akkermansia sp. (assembly GCA_045653545.1). Taxonomy (GTDB): domain Bacteria; phylum Verrucomicrobiota; class Verrucomicrobiia; order Verrucomicrobiales; family Akkermansiaceae; genus Akkermansia. Next base: position 17,677 of record JAZOMC010000045.1, on the reverse strand, counting down.
GCCACCATCAGCAGCGTTCCTGAGCCCACCACGGCTACGCTTTCTCTGCTGGCCCTGGCTGGTCTTGCTGCTCGCCGCCGCCGCAAGTAAAACTCATGGAAGGTGGGCGTCCCGCCACGGCGTAGCAAGCCTGCCGCAGGCAGGACGCGAAGACGGGAGCCCACCATCCGTCTTCGGGCTTATGCCCTACGCCGAGACAGGCGGCTACGCTTTCTCTGCTGGCACTGGCTGGCCTTGCTGCCCGCCGCCGTCGTCGCTAACGCGACTTTGGCGTGGCAAGCGCCGCCGTCGCAAGTAATGGAAAGCGCTTAGCAAAGCGAGTTAATTCATTCGAAAGAAAGCCGCAGTCTGATATTAGACTGCGGCTTTTTCATGAGAAGAGTGGGGCAGGGGAAAATTTAATTTACGAGTTACGAGTTACGAGTTACGAATTTTTGCCCTATATCAATCTTCCAAAATCGTAAATCAGGTGCACATGTGAAAAAAACGAGTTGGGGCGCACTTTCCGCTTGAATATATGGCGTGAGGGTGTAGAATAGTGTTGCTATGCTAGATATCCGAGTTGTCAGGGAAAATCCTGAGTATGTGAAAGAGCGTGTCCGCCTGCGCGGTGGAGACCACTGGATGCTTGTGGACAAGGTGCTGGAGTGTGATGTGAAGCGCCGCAATGCAGAGACGGAGAAGCAGGCTCTTTCCTCAGAGCGTAACAGCTCTTCCAAGCTCATCGGCCAGATGATGAAGGAAGGCCGCCGTGAGGAGGCTGAAGAGCTGAAGAAGCGCATGACCGAGGTGGGTGACCGCATTAAGGAGCTGGATGCTGTGGCCTCCGCTGCTGCTGAGGAGCAGGAAAGCCTGCTGCTGAACATTCCGAATATGCCGCATGATGCCGCGCCCGTGGGGGCGGATGAGAGCGCTAATCCTGAGCTGCGCGTATGGGGCACCAAGCCTGAGATTGATGAGCCGAAGGATCACGTGCAGATTGCCACCGCTTGCGGCCTGCTGAACTTTGAGGATGCCACGCGTGTGTCCGGCTCCGGTTTCATCGTATACCGCGGCCTCGGTGCTCGCTTGGAGCGTGCTCTGATTAACTTCCTGCTGGATACCCAGACCATGGAGAACGGCTATCAGGAGGTGGGCGTGCCCTTCATCGTGAAGCGTGAGTGCATGTACGGCACCGGCCAGCTTCCCAAGTTTGAGGAGGATATGTATGGCCTGGAGGGTAACAGCATGTTCCTTGTGCCCACTGCTGAGGTGCCCGTGACGAACCTTTGCCGTGACCAGATTCTGAAAGAGGCTGACCTGCCCGTGAAGATGACCGCGTACACTCCCTGCTTCCGCCGCGAGGCCGGTTCCGCCGGCCGCGAGAACAAGGGCATGATCCGCGTGCACCAGTTTGACAAGGTGGAGCTGGTGGAGATTTGCCGCCCGGAGGATGGCTTTGCTGAGCTGGAGAAGCTGACGAGCCATGCCGAGTGCATTCTGCAGAAGCTTGGTCTGCACTACCGCGTCATTGAGCTCTGCACGGGTGATGTGGGCTTCTCCTCTGCCAAGACCTACGATATCGAGGTTTGGGCTCCCGGTCAGGGCAAGTATCTGGAGGTATCCAGCTGCTCCTGCTTCACGGATTACCAGGCCCGCCGCATGAAGCTGCGTTATAAGGACGCCACCGGTAAGATGCGCGTGCCTTACACGCTGAACGGCTCCGGTACGGCTCTGCCGCGCCTGTATGTGGCCCTGCTGGAGCAGTGCCAGCAGCCGGACGGCTCCGTGCGTATCCCGGCCGCCCTCGTGCCGTACTTCGGCGCAGAGAGCATCAGCCCTCTCGCCTAATCCCTTTTATTCAGCAGCGGTGCTTCCGGCCGCACCGCTGCTTTTTCCTCCCGGCCGCTTACTTCCTGCCGAAACCGAACACTCAGCCAAACTCTCACTCATATTATGTTCGACCTGATAGACAGCATGGGCCCCATCGCCTGGCTTATGGTTATCTGCGCTGTAGCCGCCCTGGCCGTGGTGGCTGAACGCTTGTTCTACTTCCACCGCGTGAATATCAACTCTGAGGACTTCCTGCGCGGCCTTTCCTCACTGCTGCGCAGTGGGCAGTACAATGAAGCGCTGCATGAAGTGCGCTTGCTCCCCGGCCCCATGGCCCGTGTGGTGGAGGCTGTGCTTTCCCGCCCCAAGCTCACCCGTAATGAGCTGAGAGATATCGCGCTTGAGGCCGCTGAGCTGGAGGTGTTCCGTGTGGAGCGTTACATTCGCTGCCTGCTGGCCTGCACCACGCTCATGCCGCTGCTGGGTATTCTGGGCACGGTGGTGACCCTTGTGCAGTTCTATGAGCAGCCCGGTATCACGGATGGCGCTGCTGCCATGCCTGAGGTTTCTGAGACGCTTGTGCGCGCCCTGCAGCTTTCCGCCATGGGTATCTCCCTGGCTATCCCGAGCTACCTCTTCTATACCTACCTTGTGGCCCGCGCCCGCGGCACGATTAACAACATCGAGCGTGCCGGTCTGGAGTGCGTGCATATCATCTGCGATGCTCGCGAGCGTGAGACGGAAAAAGCCGCTGTGCCTGCCAAGGCTACCGGTTGCCGCTCCGGCATGTGCAGCATGGAAAAGGCAGAGGCCGCCCCGGCGGAATCTGCTGAAAAGGAGGCCGAGACTGAGCCGGAGAAGCAGGCTGAGTAAGCTCTCATCGTCACCATCTTCCTATATTCCGTTGCCATGCGCCGCGTCCGCTCCAAGCTTCCAGACACCGCCACCTCCGTGGTGGCGCTGGCCGGTATTAATCTGGTCTTTCTGCTTTGCCTGTGTGTGCTGCTGAACACGCACAGACTGCCCAAATACGGCTTCAATATCTGCCCGGCTGAGTCTCATTTCGTCATGGCTCGTTATGACCGTGCGTACTCCCACGTCATCACCATCACGCCGGGCGTGACTCCCCGCTTGTACCTAGAAGGTTTTGAAATTCCCGGCGGGTTGAATGGGCTGGATGAGGTGCTGAACAGCTGGGATGACGGGCATCCCGGCCGTGTATCCGTTATTGTGGTGTGTGATGCCGCCGTTTCTGTCGGTGTCGTGCAGCAAGTGGCTGATAAGGCCATCAGCCATGGTTTCAACTTCTCTCTGGCCGGCCGCCCCTCTGCTGAGTGATGAACAATACTCCACCCACAGAGCTCGTATACCATGTGAAATACGCTCGCCCCTTGCGCGGGTGCCTGTGGCTGTTTATCTTTCTTGCTATTGTGGTGACGGTTGCGCTGTTGCTTTGTGTGAAGGTGGTGCTGCCTGAGCCCATGCCTCCCGCGAAGGAGGCTAATGTGCAGTACCGGAGTGATGAACTGCTGCACTTGCAGATACTGATGCGCAGCCCCATGCCCCTGCCGCTTACGGCGGCTGTGGACCCGGCCCGCCGGGAGGAGGCTGCCTCTCAGGCACTCCCCTCCGGGTTCACGCCCGGGCTGCGCACCGCGCCTCCTCAGCGCGTGTTCCGCTCTGCGCATGACTCCGCGGTGCTGGATGCCTCGGATCTTCTTGCTTTCCCTCCGGAGGGAATGACTGATACACCGGCCGAGCCGGATGGAGAGGAGGTGCAGCCATGATAGACTGGCCCACTTTATCCACTTCCGAATTTTTCTGTTACTTTGCAGTAGCCTCTTTTGTGGCTCTGTTCAGCGTGGTGGTACCTGTGCAGCTCGCTTCCAAGCTGCGCCGTATGCGCTTGGCACGCGTGCGAATCACCTGCCGCATCTGCGGTTATCGTTTCCTTCGTAATGACCCGGAGGCTACTTGCCCTCATTGCGATTCCAGAAACAGGTGAGCCTAGAATACGCCGTGCTGGGGAATTGGGATATGCTCGTTGTTTGATGAGTTTGCTTTCTTCTCTTTTTGGGTATTGCATAACTGATTTTTGCTTTACATCATATGATTTGTGGTGTAGATTGTAAATGTTAAACGCCGAGAGCTGTTCTAGCTTGTGATAATTTTCTGAGCACTCGTCAAACATATAATACAATGAAAAAGACTCTGATTTTGATGCTTGCCCTGGCGTCGGGCATGGCTTGCGCTGAATACAAAGATGGTAACGGTGGTAAGCAGGTAGTTACTTCCGGTAATTCGGTTACGATAGAAAATCCCACCATCAGTGAGTATCATGTATCCGGTAAGGGTGGTGCATTTTATGTGGAAAATGGTGCTACTCTCAACCTGACGGGATCTGTTGATTTCTCTGAAAACTGTCAGGATGAGACGATTGAGGACGGTTCGTATGCCGGTACCGGTATCTACAGCGATGTTTATCTTGAGAATGGCGCCACGCTTAACATCTCCGCAGAAATTGCCGGTGATGCTAACATGCACATTGATACCGAGTCCGGCGCGTATTGGGTGATTGATGGCGGTGTGCTGGATAGCGTTTCTATGACAGGCAATACGTTCAGCGGTAGTGTTGCAGATTCTTTCGTTTCCATTGAAATTTTGGATTACACGGCCACGCCTGCTCTTACTCTGTCAAATGTGACGCTGTCAAATAGCACGATGATGTTTGATCCCTCGGTGTCCGTTTCTGCTTCCGGCCTCACGTTGGACTCCACCAGCTACTTCTATTCTTCCGGCGGGGATGTCCTGCTCTGTGGCAGCAATACTATGACTCTTGAAGGCTTGGAGAGTTACCAGCTGGATGGTGTGACCTTGGGTGAGGGTGCAGCTCTTGCTCTCACTCTGACGCAGGAGCAGCTTGAGGAACTTACGGATTCGACTATTACGATTGAACTCGTCGGCCTTTCTCTGGAAGGTGATGCTGCATTTACCGCCATTAGTGAAGGGGCTGATTCCTTACAGATTCTCGGTTATACTACCACTGATGGTGGTGTGTCTGTGACGGTATCTACCGTCGTTCCTGAACCTACTACAGCCACCCTTTCTTTGCTCGCACTGGCTGCACTGGCTGCTCGCCGCAGACGCCGCTGAGCTTAGCATATACAGAATATCATAGCCTTACTCATAGCAGAGTAAGGCTATTTGTTTTCTCGATATGCCCCCATTGATAATGCTATAACCACAGCTTGAGACGAAATGCTTTTTTTGTAGTTCTTAATCGTAATTTCTCCGTGGTGGGGGGAATCTTGCATAGGTCCTCAGTCAGGCAAACTCTGATGCCGAAGCACTGTAGATATATTCTTCATTGGCTGGTCAATCTAGCGCCTTCAGTTTGTGTGTACGTTATGTACTTTATTCTGTACAGTATTAGGAATGTTTGCTAGACTGAACGGCATACTTGTTTGAGTGGATATGAAACAATATATATATGCAGATGGAATGACTAAGGTCTCCTTGTCCGGTGGCATGGTGAGGCTGGATTTATTCCACTACACTGGAGGCGCGGAGGATGGACAAGCTGAACTGGCCAAAGATGAAGATATGCAGCTGGTGATGCCGCCTGCGGCATTTATGAGAGCTTTTGATTCCATGCAGCGTTTTGTGGCTGAGCTTGAGAAGAATGGCCTTGTGCAGCGCGGTGCCGCGGCTCCGGCTGCGAAGGAGCCAGCCGCTGCGGTGTCCCCTAATTTTGAATAATAGGTATGGAACAAGCTGAATCTGAAAAGACGGCGCTTGCATGCTTGGAGGAGATAGTCAAACTGGTGCCGGAGGCCGGTAATCTGGAGGCTCTGCTGGGTGAGCAGAACGTGTCTACTCCGGAGCGCATGCAGGAGGTGCTGTCCTCGCTGCGTCTTAAGCCTGAGTGGCGAGAGGACTCCACGGTGGATGAATTGGCCACCCACTTCGGCTCGCCGGTGGTGCTGCAGCTGGAGAACGGGAATTGGGTCATCTTCCTGGGCTGCCGCCGTGGGGCTGAGGGTGAGGAAGAGCATTACGCCGTGTTCGACCCGCTGAGCCGTGAGAGCGGTAAGGTGATTTTCCTGAAGAAAGCCGCCGTGGAGAAGGCATGGAAGGGCAAGGCCGTGTTCCTGAAGAACTTTGCTAACCGCCATTATGCCGCGGATGGCCGCCACACGTTCCTGTACTGCTTGGTGAGCATATGCCGCCACCATAATCTGGACGCGGATGTGCGCCGCCTTCTGCATGAATACGCGGTGGAAGAGGAGCCCAGCCTGAACTTGCTGCGTAAGATGGCGGATGACATGGGGCTCAAAACCAGCCGCGGTAAGATGAAATGGAGCGCGCTGGAAGAACGCGAGCATATTTACCCCTCCATCGCCGTGAAGAAGGATGGCAAGGGCGCCGTGCTCTGCGGCATGAGGGACGCCGCTGCGCCTCCCGGCCAGCCGGAGCTGGAGAACCCGCCTTCTCTCATTGGCGTGTGGGATCCCGTACCGCCGGCACAGGGCAGGGCACCGGAAATCCAGTGGCTTACTCAAGAGCAGTATGAGGAGCAGTTCACCGGTGAAGTCGTGCTCTGTAAGCGCGTATTCTCCCTGCTGGATGAAGAAAGGCCCTTCGGCTTATTGTGGTTTATCCCTGAGTTTGCTCGCCAGCGGAAGCTGCTGGGCGAGGTAGCCACGGCGGTGCTTGCCATCAGCGCCATTGGCTTGGCCACGCCCTTGTTCTTCCAGCTCGTGGTGGATAAAGTTTTGGTGCACCAAAGTTACACCACGCTTACCGTGCTGGGTGTGGCCGTGTGTACGGCGCTTCTGTTCAATGCTCTGCTGGAGTTTTTACAGAACTACCTGCTTATCTATGCCACGAACCGCATTGATATTCGCTTGGCCACCAAGACCTTCCGCAAGCTGCTGAACCTGCCGGTGGATTTCTACGAGCGAATCTCCAGCGGTGTGCTCATTAAGCACATGCAGCAGACGGAGAAAATCCGTCAGTTCCTCTCCGGTAGCCTGTTTTTCACGCTGTTGGAGCTGATTTCCCTGCTGGTGTTCCTGCCGGTGCTCTTCTGGTACAGCGGCAAGCTGACAGCCGTGGTGCTGCTCTTCACCTTCTTAATGGCGCTGGTGATTGCCACGCTCATTAAGCCGTTCCAGCGCAGGCTGGAAGAGCTGTACCAAGCTGAGGGACGCCGCCAGGGTATGCTGGTGGAGACCATTCATGGTGTGCGTACTGTTAAGTCCTTGGCCTTGGAGCCGGTGTTGCAGCGCAAGTGGAATGATACAGCGGCCTATGCCATTTCCCGCTATTTTAACGTAGCGAAGATATCCATGACCGCCCGCACCCTCAGCCATTGGCTGGAGCGTTTGATGGGCGTGGCCATCATATGGGTGGGTGCTCTGGCCGTGTTTGACGGCGAGCTTTCCGTGGGTGCGCTCATTGCCTTCAACATGTTGGCCGGGCGAGTCACCGGGCCGCTTGTGCGTATCGTCGGCCTCGTGCATGAGTACCAGCAGACCTCGCTTTCCGTACGCATGCTCGGTGTGGTGATGAATGCCCGTGATGAACAGGTGGGTGGCGGAATCCGCCAGCCGCTAAGGGGTGAGATTTCTTTTGAAAACATCCGCTTCCAATACCTGCCGGACGCCCCTCCTGCCATTCGTGATTTCACCTATCGTATTCACCCCGGCACGACCGTGGGCCTTGTGGGGCGCAGTGGTTCCGGTAAGACGACTGTTACCAAGCTTATGCAGGGGCTTTACCCCTTGCAGCAGGGCGTTATTAAATATGATGGCATTGATTTGCGTGAGATAGATCGCTCGCACCTGCGCTCGCATATCGGTGTTGTGCTGCAGGATAACTACTTCTTCCACGGCACCATCCGTGAAAACCTGACCCTCACGAAAAAGGACGCCACCATGGAGGAGGTTATCTATGCCGCACGTGTGGCCGGTGCTGAAGAGTTTATTCAGAACCTGCCGCGTGGGTATGACTCCATGCTGGAGGAGAACGCCAGCAACCTCTCCGGCGGCCAGCGCCAGCGCTTGGCCATTGCCCGCGCGCTCCTGCCGAACCCGCGTATTCTTATCTTTGATGAGGCCACCAGCGCCCTTGATCCTGAGAGCGAAACCCTCATCCGCAAGAACCTCAAGCAAATTGCACGTAACAGAACAGTGTTCATTATCTCGCACCGCCTTTCCATCCTCTGCCGCGCGGATGATATCGTCGTGCTGGAGAAGGGCGCTATTCTGGAGCACGGTACTCACCGCCAATTGGTAGCTGCGGGCGGTCTGTATGCAAACTTCTGGCAGCAACAAATGGGAACAGATGAAGACTGATACTTGCCATGAGCCGTAAAAAGAAAAAATTAAAAGAGCTGACAGATGCTGACATCGCAGCATGTGAGCCGGAGTCCATTTGGCTTGAGACTCGTAAATGCCCGCTGCCGGCACATAGTGTACTGTGGGTCATTATCACGCTGTTGGTGTGCGGAATTATCTGGGCCTGCGTGGCCAAGGTGGATAAAGTGGTGACCGCTGAGGGTAAATTAGTGACCACCCGCCCGAACATCACCATGAAGCCGCTGGAGCGAACGGTTATTAAGAACGTTCTTGTGCGCGTGGGCCAAGTCGTGGAGAAGGACCAAGTGCTCGTGGAGCTGGATTCCACAGTGAATGAGGCTGAACTCGCCTCCCTGAAGGAGCAGCTGGCCTATTACCAGTGCCGCGTGGCGCGCCTCCGCGCTGAGCAGAGCGGGGCTACTGCGTTCGAGCTGCCCGCTGAGCTTGCCGGCTGCCCGGCCGCTGCCCAGCAGCTCGCTCACTTCCGGTCCCGCCGCGAGTTTTTTGAAAAGCGCAGCGCCTACCTCCAGGCCTGTGTTGACAAGTACACCGCCACCTCACAGTCCATGCTCCAGTCCTTGGCTAAGTATGATGAAATGATGGTGCCGCTCAAACGCATTGAATCCACCTATGTCAATTTGGCAGAGCGGGGGATTGCACCGCGCATTGAGATGATGCAGACCACCATTCAGCGTATGGGCAATGAAATCGAGGTGGAAAACCAGCGCACCCGCTTGGTGGAAGATGAACAGATGCGTAACGCCGCCGCCGCTGAGCTTCAATCCTTTGTGGCGGAGTGGAAACAGCAGATAGATGAGCAGCTGGCCGATGATGAGCAGCAGGTGCTCGCTCTGCGTGAGAAAATCCGCCAGACGGAGTACTTGGCCTCTCAGGAGAGCCTGCGCGCGCCTTGCCGCGCCGTGGTGCATGAAATCGCCCCGTACCAAGAGGGCTCCGCTGTGCGTGAGGCGGAGGCCTTCATCACCCTCATTCCCATGGATGAGCCCTTGGAAGCGGAGGTGGATATCTTGCCGAAGGACGTAGGCCTGCTGCGCACCGGGGACCTCGCCCGCCTGAAGCTGGATGCCTTCCCCTTCCAGAAATATGGCACCTTGGATGGTACGATTTCCTTTATTTCGGCGGATACGTACGAGTCCACCTCCAACCTGGAGCAGGATGAAGGCATGTCTGCCGCCGCCACCGGTGGCAAGCGCCCGCAGTTCCGCGCCCGCATGCGTGTGAGCGGTGCGCTTGACGGCGTGCCCGCTGAGCTGTGGCAGAGCGCCGGCATGCGCCTCCGGGCCGAGATTAAGGTCGGCGAGCGCACCGTCATATCATACCTTATGCATCCCTTCCTGAAGGCGATGGATGAATCCATCCGCGAGCCCTGATTCTCGCGCGTAGAAAAAGATTTCCGGCAGCCGCACTTGGGTATTACAAGTGCGGCTGCTGTTTTGTTTGTAGCTTCCTTGCTCAGCAAAGGTATGCCTCCTCATTCCGCCCGCGCTTTCTACCTGTTCTGAGCGTAAAAAAGTTGTTAATGGAACTTAGTGCTTGACGTCTCTAAGGCTGTGAATTAGAATCGGCAAGTAGCCTTGTTTTCTAACAAGGTACGCCGCTTCGCTGAAATCAACTCGCACTCCGTCTTATCACAACATGAAATACCGCCACAGCATTTTTTTCGCGGCTCTCTCTGCCGCTGCTCTTTATGGTTTGAGCTCCTCGGCCAGGGCAGATGTATACCTGCGCGCTGATGCTTATAATGATAATGTAACATCAGGGAATTACTTGGACCTTTGGGCTTATGAGGACTACCTCGTGGATGGTATGCTCAAGCGTTCCGGGCTGGAAGTGACGACCAGTCAAATTAACAGCGATGGCTCAACAGAAGTTGTTGTAGCCGGAGGAAACCACTCAGTTGGTTCCAGCGGAGAGCGGGGCGACATACTTGGCGGTAAGCGCGGACAATCCGTCACCTCTACTAATCTCACCATTAACGGTGGCTATAACATAGAGCGCATTATCGGCGGCAATTATGGCTTGGGTTATGTGGAGGGGGACCGTAACATTGTCATTAACGGCGGCTCTGCCAACTACATTTATGGTGGCGATTGGTATGTTGGTCAGCGCGCGGACTCGTATAACCACCCCACGCTGGAGAAATATATCGAGGGCTTTTACAGTGAGGAAACATACGGCGTGAAATCATCCACCGGCGTCTGGACCCCGAAAAAGTCTGATGGCAATATCAACATCACCGTCAATGGGGGCGAGATTGGGCAAATCCGCGGCGGTCATAACTGCGCCACCGGCGTGATTGATCCCAAGGTGGATATCGGCTACTCTTTGGATGATGACGGCAATGTAACCGCTCTCAGGCCTTTTTCCGTGGGCGGGGATGTCAACATTGTTTTGGCAGGTGGAACCGTGGGCACAGGAAGTGGTGATGCCATTCGCGGTGCGGGTGGCTCCGGCTGCTCGGTGGATGGTAATGTGAACATCACCGTGAAGGGTAGTGCCGTGGTCAATGGCAATATATATGCCGGTGCTCGTAATGTTTACGCGCAAGTCGGTGGTTCCTGCATCAAGATAGAAGGTGGCGTGGTCAATGGCAATGTTTATGGCGGTGGCTCATGGGACACCTATTCCACCCGTACGCTGGGCGATACGGAAATCCACCTCACCGGGGGCACGATAAACGGCAGCGTTTACGCCGCAGGTGATAGGGACATCGTTGAGGGAAGTACCCATGTATACTTCTCGGGCACCGGAACGGCACTGAGCGAGGGCAGTATCGTTTCCGGCGGCGGTATCAATGGCGCTGAGGTGCAGGGTACCCGCTATCTCCACATTGGCGAACCGGATGTAGTCACTGAGTGTACTCTCACTATCGCTGATTTTGATGAGGTTATCATCGCCAGCGGTTCCACGGCTAACCTCACTAATCTTACTTCTCCCCTGGCAAGATCCGGTTACGTTCTGGACAACGTGACACTGCTGACGTCCTCAAACTCAGCGGATAATGTTATCACGCTGAACCTGAATGGCATTAGAACGGCTAAGCTGACTCTCGCCGTTCAACTGACCGAGGGCGAAACGGAACTGAGTGACTATACCGTTACCCTCCTCGGTGATGGCTGGGCCACGGAGGACCTGCCCACCGAGCTCGTCTTCTTCAACTCTCTGGGCGAGGAGATTGCCGCCAGCAATATCCAGCTTACTTCATCCACCCTGTCCGGGGAGTCCAGCTTCACCATTTCAGCCTCCGTCCCGGAGCCGACCACGGCCACGCTTTCCCTGCTGGCTCTCGCCGGCTTGGCTCTGCGCCGCCGCCGTCGCTAAAGGGGGCTATGGCGTGGCAAGCGCCGCCGCCGTCGCTAAAGGGGGCTGTGGCGTGGCAAGCGCCGCCGTCGTCGCTAAAGGGGGCTGTGGCGCGCCCTGTGAGGGCATGATGAAAGCCATCCGCGAGCCCTGATTCTCGCGCGTAGCAAAAGATTTCCGGCAGCCGCACTTGGATATCACTAGTGCGGCTGCCGTTATTTATCATGTTAGGGTGGTATATAGAGCAAGAGCGGCTAGCTTTTCTCAGTTTATTTCCATAAGCTGCAATGGAAAATGAAGGAAGTGTCGACCTATGAAAACTTTTAATTAGCTATGCGTTTTGAGTGCATTTAGCTTGACAATATTGATATCTTCATTGTATATTACCCCCAGTATTATGAAACTCAACGTTATTACCCTCACTCTTTTCAGCTGCCTGCTTAGTATGGTCAGTCAGGCACACGTTATTACCGGTAATTCGACAGAAATAGATGCCTCTGATGGAAATGCAAAGGCTCTTTATATCAATAATTATACAGGCTCTGAAGTAATCAGCATTCCTTCTGATTATAACCAAGTTTATGTCCGAGGCTACGCAGAATTAGAGCCTTTCAGTAATACCGGAAGAAGCATATATGTGGAATCTGATTCTTCATTTGTTATCAATGGTGATGTAAATGCTAAAATAGTACAAGCTCAGGTAGGTGTTACAAAGTCATCCATTCAAATTACCGGTGATGTTACCGTCAGCAGCATGTTTGCCATAGCTGAGCCCTCCAATACAGTTCAAATTGGCGGTACTTTAACAATTAATGGATTAAACTCATTTGTCCAAAGCGGGAGCAATGTTTATGCCAATAGTGTTGTTGTTGCAAAGGCCTTAACCGGTGTAAAAGTCGCCGGCAGTATCTATACCAATTCCTTCGTGACGAATGCAGCCACCACGACCTTCCAAGCCGGTTCCCTTCTTTCCGCTCTCGATTCTCAAAGCGCTGAAGGTCTGCTCATCAAAAAGGGGTCTACTGTAAGCTGTGCTGGTGAAATTGAGGTGGCAACAGTGGTAGAAGGCGGAACTTTTTCTTTAGATGACGCCGCTGTTGTAGCGGACGTAATCTTGGACAGCGGCACGCTTAAAGTGTTAGGTGATGCCCAAATCGGCGCCCTGACGCTGAACTCCGGCTCGCTGATATTCAATGCTGATACGACCTTGGATTTGAACGGCGCCGCGCTTACTTGGACTGATGGCGTTAGCATCACCTTAAACGTCGATAATATCAACCAGCTGGGGAAGAACATCGTTCTGTTTGACAACATCTCTGCAGACTCCGTACTGCCTGAAAGTTTGACTATCACCGTAGCTGACAAAACCGGAAGCACGCAGACGACCGTCACATTGCAAGATGACGCCATTGTCATCAATGTCCCGGAGCCCGCTTCCTCCGCCCTTGCCGTATGGGGCCTCTCTCTTCTCGCCATGAGAAGACGCCGCAAACACTAAAGATTCCCCTTCCAGCTTCTGAAAACAGCCCGGCACCTCAACGTGCCGGGCTGTTTGTTTTTACCCTGCGAGCGCAGAAAAAAATGTTTTCCGGCTTGCCATTGACCGGGGGCAGAAGCTGACAGAGGGTAACCTCCGTCAGTAATTCTCAGTATGAAGAAGATATTGTGCATACAATGAAGTAGGATAGTAAATACTATCATGTCTTATTTCTTGCTAACTCCTTGTTTTTTTGGTATATTTTAGTCGAAGCTACTACTTACTCACCGCAAGCAACATGAAGCAAGACTCTCTTTCTGATTTTTACTCAACTCAATCCCCGCAGAATGCGTTGACGGAGAAGGCGACGCGTGAGCTTATTGACAAACAGTTAAGGCAAGTTGGATGGGAGGCTGATACAGCTAAGCTTCGATATTCCAATGGTACTCGTCCAGCTAAAGGACGTAACATCGCAATAGCGGAATGGCCGGTAGATTCGGATGTGGTGGATGGCGGTGCTGCTGATTATGCCTTGTTCATCGGAGAAATGCTAGTAGGCTTCATCGAGGCTAAGAAGTGGGGTAAAGATGTAGCATCAGAAATCGATTTTCAGGGAAAGGAATATGCTCGAAGTGTTCGTCCCTGCGATTATTCCCTTTGCATGGGAGAATGGGGAGAATACCATGTGCCGTTTATTTTTACGACCAACGGCAGAGATTATTCTGAGCAGGTCAAAACTAAATCCGGCATTTGGTGGCTGGATTTAAGAGAGAAAAGCAATATCCCTTCCGCGCTTCTAGGGTGGTTGAGCCCAGACGGCTTGTGGGAAAGGATGAAAGAGGATATAGAGGGGAAAAATGAACGGCTCCAGCAGTTGCCGTTTGATTTCCTGCGAGACCCTTCAGGCTTGGGGTTACGGTATTACCAGCTCAACGCTATTCAGGCCGCCGAAAAAGCCATTATTGAGGGGAAGAAATCAGCCTTATTGGCCATGGCTACAGGCACAGGTAAAACGCGTACCGTGCTGGGTATGATTTACCGATTCCTCAAAACTGAACGCTTCCGACGTATCCTCTTCCTAGTGGATAGAACTGAGCTGGGAACGCAGGCTTTAGACGTTTTCAAAGAGGTCAAATTAGAAGAGCTCATGACGTTGGATGAAATCTACGAAATAAAGGGGCTCGAGGACACCGCTGTAGAAAAAGAAACCAAAATTCACGTTTCTACTGTACAGGGATTGGTCAAACGAATCCTTTATTGTGGAGATTCTGATTCTCGTCCTGCTGTATCTGACTATGACCTGATAATCATAGATGAAGCCCATCGTGGTTATATCTTCGATAAAGAAATGAGCGATACGGAAATCCTTTTCCGAGACCAGCGGGATTATCAGAGCAAGTATCGCTATGTTGTAGATTATTTCGATGCTGTGAAGATAGCACTTACCGCAACTCCGGCATTGCATACAACTCAGATTTTTGGTGAGCCGGTGTATACGTACACCTATCCGGATGCTGTACTTGACGGGTTCCTCGTTGACCATGATGCTCCGCATCTTATTTCCACAGAGCTTAGCCGCGAGGGCATACATTTCAAGAAAGGAGAAACAGTAACGGGTTACTACCCCCGCACCAATGTTCATTCCTGGGAGTTAGAAGACGAAATGGATTTTGCCGTTGAGCAGTTCAACCGCCGGGTCATTACTGAAGCCTTTAATAGGGAGGTACTCAAAGAAGTGGCTCATCATATAGACCCGGAGGCCTCCAGAACACAGGGTAAGACTCTAATCTATGCAGTCAATGACCAGCACGCGGATTTGATAGTTAAGATACTCCGAGAAATATATGCCGAAACAGGGGTAAGCAACGAAGCTATCCTCAAGATTACGGGAAGCGTGGCCAATGGCAACAAAGAGCGCATTAAAAAGGCCATTCGCAGATTCAAAAACGAGGAATATCCTTCTATCGTTGTAACGGTGGATTTGTTGACTACTGGCGTGGATGTCCCGTCTATCACTAATCTGGTGTTCATTCGCCGGGTAAAGTCACGTATCCTGTACGAACAAATGAAAGGCCGTGCTACCCGCCTCTGCCCGGAGATTCACAAAGACCACTTCGATATATATGATTGCGTAGGCGTTTGCGAGGCGTTAAAGAATGTCGACACAATGCAGCCTGTAGGGGTAAATCCCTATGTAACCTTTGTCGAGCTAGTGGACGGATTGCACGAGCTCAAAGAGCAGGAACACATCGAGGCTCAGGTGGAGCAAATTATAGCCAAACTTCGCCGCAAGGTGCAGCGCATCCAGAAAGAGGAAGTGGATTCTTTCAACAAGCATTTTGCCGACCATGCAGAGGGACAAACTCCTAAGCAATTCATGGAGCATATCAAAGATTTGCTTGCCCATGTAGCCAAGGCGGAATTGATAGAACATCGCCCTCTTTTTGCTTGGCTTGATAATGTGAAACTTAAAGGCGACCCCATTTTGATTTCCAATAAACCGGATGGGGGCGTTCAGCATACTCGTGGATTCGGCAATGGGGCAGACACTCCGGAGGATTATTTGAAGGCCTTTACTCGTTACATTTCCGAGAATAGGGACGAAATTGCAGCTCTGAGCATAGTATGTACTAAACCCTCAGACCTAACGCGTGCCTCTCTCAAATCACTGGAACGAGCCCTCGCTCGCGCCGGGTATACCGAGCAGCAGCTCAATACAGCTCTTTCCCAGATGAGCAATGCTGAAATCACCGCTGATATCATTAGCATCATTCGTAAGCTCGCTCTTGGTACGCCATTATTGAACCATGAAGACCGCATCCGGCAGGCCGTAAGCACACTGAGGAAAGCTCATAATTTCAGCAAAACAGAGCAAAACTGGCTAGACCGCATCGAAAAATATCTGCTAAATGAAACGGTGCTTACCGTAGAAACGTTCAATGAGGCTATCCAGTTCAAAGAAAGAGGAGGATTCTCCGCTCTCAACAAGGTCTTCGGCAACCAGCTTAATGAGCTCATTAACGAGCTTAATCACTATCTTTATAACCTCGATATCGCCCAATCTGCATGACAACTCAAGAAATTATCGCTAAACTCTGGAATCTGTGCCACGTCTTACGCGATGACGGCATTACATACCATCAGTATGTTACTGAGCTTACCTACATTCTTTTCCTTAAAATGGCAAAAGAAACTGGTACAGAAACGCAGATTCCGGAGGGGTATCGCTGGGATAATTTGACCGCTCTCAGCGGAGTAGAGCTAAAGGCATATTACAAGGGATTGTTGGAGCATCTGGGCACGAAATGCACCGGGCGCATTCAGTCTATCTATAATGAGGCAGTATCGAACATCTCCGAGCCTAAGAATTTGGAGAAGATTATCACAACGATTGACCAACTCGATTGGTTCTCTGCTCGAGAAGAGGGATTAGGCAATCTCTACGAAGGTCTCCTGGAGAAGAACGCCAATGAAAAGAAATCCGGGGCGGGGCAATATTTCACTCCCCGCGTCCTGATTAACGTGATGACTCGGCTGATGAAGCCTCAGCCCGGCGAACTGTGCAATGACCCGGCATGCGGAACATTCGGCTTCATGATTGCTGCCAGTCAATACGTAAGGGAGCACACAGACGATTTCTTCGACCTTGACGAAGATGAGGCTCGTTTTGAAAAAGAGGTGGCTTTCACCGGAAGCGAGCTGGTAAAGGATACCCACCGACTGGCACTCATGAACGCCATGCTCCACGGTATCGATGGTCAGATTTTGTGCGCCGATACCTTGTCGAACGCAGGTAAAGCTCTCCGTGGGTATGATTTGGTACTCGCAAACCCTCCTTTTGGCACAAAACGAGGTGGCGAACGAGCTACGCGCGATGACCTGACCTATCCCACGAGCAATAAACAGCTCAATTTCCTGCAGCATATTTACCGAAGCCTTAAAACTACGGGAACCGCCCGTGCAGCGGTTGTTCTTCCGGATAATGTTCTCTTTGCTGACGGTGATGGTGAATTGGTACGCCGAGACCTGATGGAGAAGTGTAATTTGCACACCATTCTCCGTTTGCCCTCCGGCATTTTCTATGCGCAAGGGGTAAAAACAAACGTCCTTTTCTTCACCCGAGGCACAACTGACCAAGGGAATACCTCAGAGGTATGGGTCTACGATCTCCGCTCTAACATGCCATCTTTTGGCAAAACTAGTCCGCTAAAGGAGGAGCACTTTGCCGGGTTCATTGCAGCGTACGAAGCACCCGACCGCCACGCGGTGCAGGATGAAAGATGGCGTTGCTATACCTACGATGAGATTTTGCAGCGCGATAAAACATCTCTGGATATCAAATGGCTCAAAGATGAGGTTGATACTATTGAGGGCTCTATTGAAGATTTGATGCAGATGCTCAAGGAGGAATTGCAAAAGGAAAATGAAGCCTTTGCTGCCCTTGAAGCTCTCCTTAACTCCGACCCGGCTTCTGAAGCATGAGCGACAAAATAGAGCGCATCATTGATGCCCTGCGTAAGAAGATTCTCGAATCCGCGATTCGAGGAGAACTGGTTCCTCAAACTCCAGAAGACGAGCCTGCGTCCAAGCTGCTGGAGCGAATCGCCGAGGAGCGAGAGCGACTGATTAAGGAGAAGAAAATAAAGAAGCCTAAGAGCACTTCTCGCATCTTTAGACGTGATGGGCATTTCTATGAGTCCATCAA
>JAZOMC010000044.1:0-308833 GCA_045653545.1 Akkermansia sp. | reverse complement strand
GGTATGAAACAGGTTCAAAAGCTTGCTCCTTTGAGCCATACCTTTATCAACTGAACGGTATCTATTACCAGCGTCGCACCATTCAGTATGCCAAGGCGCATCGCCCCATCATTCGCCGTGCCGATAGAGCAGACCATTTCTCGCGTTATCCGCTGACGCATCAGCAACTCGAAGAACAATTCACCTTTGATACCTCCATACCCGAGGTTGTTTGGATGCAACCGGTGGACGTCACCGGGGAGGAAAGGGAATACAACAAGCTCAGCTGTATTCCTGCCGACCGTTTTGATTTTGCCAATGCCCGCAAAGTGGCGGAAAATTCACTATCCACGTGCATTCCTCTTTGCGATTTACCACTCAAGGATAAACCCGGCACCTCTTCCATATGGCGCACCGTGGCGGCTGCCCCGCTTGCCGTGGTAGACATGGCTGCCACCGCTACCTTATGTGTGGCAGAAGGTACAGCTGATATCTGTACGTCTCTCATCGTCCTGCCCGCATATCCCTTCATTCTTTTCGGCCAGCAACAACAACGCCAACAACAACAACCTTCCCATATTGAGGAGGTTGATTTCTCAGCGTTGAAATAGTAAATTATGACCATGCCCCCGTTCCTCAAAATCCTGACCAACACAGCCCTGTGCCTTGTGGCGGCGGGGATATGCGTGAGTTGTCATCAAACAAAGGAAGTGATGCCTGATAGGTTCGGATGTTATTTAACCTACAGTAGAGGCGCAAATCATATTTCTTCTCCTGAAATACCCTCTGTATACCGGTTGAATGCAGCCGAAAGCCGGGAATTGGAGGCCATTGAAGCTATGGGGAAAGCTGATTCTGTAAACCTCTACTATGTACCGCCTGAGGATTACCCGATATTTCTCATATACTCCGGGCAGGGGGAACCTCGGACATTAACTTACGAGAGCCGCTTTAAATCACATACAGACATATTCCTTCCCCCTGCTGCTGCAGCGCGTTTTGATGCCTTAGTGCAGAAGATTCAATCCCGTCCGGGGGCTCAGCTCCAAGGTGCAGAATTAAGGGATTGGTATAACTGAACGGAAACACCTACCTGTAAAGGGGGGGGCGCATAATGCAGGAAACGCGCAACAAAATGACCTCCACGCTTGAACCACGGGACAGGAATTGATATAATTCAGGCATGGCAAAACAGAGGCAGAAAAAGAAAGTACGGGAATGCGGGTTGAAAAAGGGTTCGGCTAACCCCGGGGCTCTGGCCGCAGCTGCGGAATTTCTGCAACGTGTAGAGTGTTCGAGGAAGAATTTCAAGCCGGATACGCCTCCTCTTACTTATCTTACTCCTCTGCAGGAGAAACTGGAGGCGCAGATTGAACAAGCTTTTGCCGGGGTTCAGTGTCTGAACGAGCCCTATGTTTTGCTTTGCGGAGAAGCAATGGATGACTACCTGAGCGAGGAAGTGCTGGACGTGCTGGCTCCTCGTGAAGAGCGGCATGACTGGCACGCTATCCCTGATGATATGCTTCATGCCTGTTCGACGGCTTGTTGTTTTGTCGGGCCGGAGGCCTACCGTTTTCTGATTCCCCGTTTCATGATTGGAGATTTACACTATGTGGTGGAAATATACCCCGGCGTTAGTTATAAGTCCGACCTGGTTGACTACGTCCGCCAGAAGCAAAGTCTACTCAACGAAGCGCAGCGGCAGTGCCTTTCTGATTTCCTGAGTCTGCAGAGCATGGATGAGGAAACCGGTGAATACTACGGGAGAAACCAGTTCCTGCCATGGGAGCTGGATGAATACCACGCTAACTATGATGAGCAGCAGGTGACCCACCGCGAGTTCGGCGCCATGCTGATGCAGCGTTATGCTGAGCGTGTGGGGCTCAAAGCATAATTGTAATAAACAAGAACACCACCTCAGCTTCCATTTCATGATGCCAACGCTCAGAATGTATTCATATTCACTTTTAAGTGTATCCCTGTGGGTTGTTTGCGTATATCTTCCTTTTGTATACTTCTCTCCTAGGGGGCATCATCTTAGTGAATGTATCATATATCCATTGATATGTTGCGCGGTTCTTGTATTGTCTTTTTTGATGATGTTGCTTTATAAGCTGTTCTCGCGTATAAAAGTATCACCCAAGAAGAGAGATATCATATTCATTCTTTGTACTTCTTATGTATATCTTCCGATTTCGATATTGACGATGTATAAAGAAGGGATGGTATCTTCGATGTTCTCGATGGAAATGATGCACATTTTATTTAATATCAAACTTTATATTCTGGGTGTTGCCGTGCTGCCGGCTCCTTTTCTTTTTGTTTATTTGCTGCGCCGCGCAGAAAGATGAACCGCTCAGTCTAAAGAATAGAGCCAGTTAAAAATGTCATATTCTAAAGTAAAGTTTAAGTGTAAACCGCTGCAGCTCATATCGCTTCTTTGCGTGATTGCTGCGGCAATCTGGTATTTTTCGTATTATTCATGGGCAGTCGGTACACCTTGCGCTGCCACGATAAAATGCCGGGATTCTCATCCGGTAAGCTTAACCGAAGCTCAGCTGGAGGAGTTGACCTCCATACTGAGGGATTCTTGGCCTACGTATTTTATCCATGACCCCGTAGGAATCAATAATGATAATTGTCTTATAACTTTACATTATGCTGATGGCAGTAAAAAGAAGTTTTCTCTCTGGTGGACGAATTCCATCCTCTATGAAGGTAGTGGTGAAGACTTGACAATGGATTGTATGTACGGTGCCTTTTTCCATTTCGGCGGCTGGGTGGACTATTCAGATATGGAGGTGTTTTTGCGTCAATTTTCCGAAGCCCCTTAGTCCTGTGACAGATAACAAAAAAGCCCCGCCGATGAGGCAGGGCTTTTTTTGAAAGGATAAATCCGGTTTACTCAGGCTGCTGGCCGCTGAGGATGAGGCCGATGATGGTAACCCCGGTAATGAGTTCCTCTGAGCCGTAGAAAGGAGGGTCGGCGCTTTCGAGGTCGCTGATGATGGTGACGAGATCCATCAGCGGCTGCTGTCGTTCTGCAAACCAGCTGTCAAATTCTGCCTGAATGTCGGCGGGGGGAGCCGGAAGCACGCTGAAGGTGCGGGTCGCTTCCACAAGAATGGGAGCCTGTGTTCTGAGTACATCTCCGGCGTCATCTGCAGAGTCAATATCTTTCACCTCACGGAGAGCTGCATTTATCTTCTCCACGCAGGTGAAGAGTTTTTCCATGGGTGCGGTGTAATCAGCCAGCGCAGGAGCGGCTGCCGGAGCAGGGGCTTCAGCGGTGGCGGGAGCCTGAGCCATGAGGGGGGCAGCAAAAAGGCTAGCTGCTGCAATGAGGTAAAGTGCTTTCATCGGATTCAGGATAGCAGAATGAGCCTTTTCTGCAAGGTTGCAGTACGTCAGCCGCTCATAACAATGAAAAAAAATGCGGTGAAGCCACTCTTTCTTCTTTATTTATCGGGGAGAGTGGTTATAATGACTTGCGTTCACAATTTTTTTATCATGAAAATCTGGCTCGACGGAAAATTGGTTGATCAGGCAGAGGCCACGGTGTCAGTGTTTGATCACGGTGTATTGTATGGTGATGGTGTGTTTGAGGGTATCCGCTTCTACTCCGGTAAGGTGTTCCGCCTGGAGGAGCACATCACCCGTCTGTTTGATTCCATGCGCTATCTGGCCATGGAATGCCCTTGGACTTATGAGGAGGTGTGTCAGGCTACTAAGGATACAGTGGCTGCCAATGGGATGGAGGATGGCTACATCCGCCTCGTTGTGACACGCGGTACGGGTGACCTTGGCCTGAATCCCCGCAATTGCCCCAAGCCCAGCATGTTCATCATCGTGCAGAATATCGCGCTCTATCCCGCTGAGATGTATGAAAATGGCCTGAGCATGATTACCTCCACCTTCCGCCGTCCGAACCCGGATATTCTCTGCCCGCAGGTGAAGAGCCTGAACTACCTCAATGGCATTTCCGCCAAGATGGAGGCTGTGGCTCAGGGCGCCGGTGAGGCCCTCATGCTGAATCAGCGTGGCAATGTGGCTGAGTGCACGGGTGACAACATTTTCATTATTCGTAACGGTGTTGTGATGACTCCTCCTCTCACGGAGGGTGCTCTGGGTGGCATCACCCGCCACGCTGTGTTTGATATCTGCGAAGAACTGGGTATTCCCTGCATTGAGAAGGTGATGAACCGCTTCGATATTCTCAGTGCTGATGAGTGCTTCCTGACCGGCACCGCCGCTGAAGTAATCGCGGCCACCTCACTGGATGGCCGCAAGATTGGCACCGGTGTGGCCGGCCCCATTACCGGCCGCATTCTGGCCCGCTTCCGCACGCTGGTGCGCGAGTAATTAAAACTCTGAACTAAAGGCAGCGGGGCGATTTGCTCCGCTGCTTGTTTTTTATCTTTATGGAGACTCTTTATAAAGGAAAATTTCTGAACATGGTATGCGAAGGGCGCTGGGAGTACTGCGAGCGCGTGAATAATACCGGAGCAGCCATGATTTTCGCCTGCACTGAGGATGGGAAGGTGCTGCTGGTGGAGGAATATCGTCCGCCCATTGCAGCACAGAGTATCTGCTTTCCTGCCGGTCTCATTGGCGATGAAGGGCCTGAGAGCGGGGCCGTGGCCGCAGTTCGTGAGCTGGAGGAAGAAACCGGTTATGCGGCTGAGGAAATGCGTTATCTCTTCACCGGGCCTTCGTCTCCGGGCCTGACGTCTGAAACGGTTTCCTTTTATCTCGCCTCCGGTCTGAAGAAGGTATCTGCCGGTGGTGGCGTGGATAATGAAAATATCACCGTGCATGAAGTGTCCTTGGCCGGTATTGATGAATGGCTGGCGGCGCAGATGGCTGCCGGGAAATCCATCGATCCCCGAGTTTACACCGGGCTGTATTTCCTAGTAAAGCATAGCTCTGGCAATACTTGCCCGAATATACCCGTATGAGTGAGACTCAATACTACATCACTAAGCCTGGTGGTCGTCCCGTTGGCCCCTATACCATTAGTGCTTTGGAGGCGATGGCGGCTGCGAGTGAATTGACTCCGGAGCACCTCTACTGCGTGGAGGGGATGCCCCAGTGGCTTCCCATTACTCGTATTGTGGATTTACCGGGGGCGTTTCCCTCGAAGGACATTCTGCCTACGGTGCCGGTGCAGAAGCCTTCGCCGTCGCCCCTTGCTCCGCCACCTGTCCCGACATATAGGAATGAGCCGAAACCCAACACGCACCTAGTAGGTGGTATAGTGGTTTTATTGTTTTCCTTTATGCTGTTCATCTTATCTATGCCGTTTGCTATTGCTGTGCTGGTGCAGGCCGTCCGCGCGGAATCTGCCTGGGTGGATCGGATGAATGACGAATGTTTACGCCTGTCGATTTCTGCCGGTTTCTGGTTAAAGATATCGGTGATTACGATGGTACTGCAGATACTGCTGCTTGTGGGCGGGTGTCTTTATTTTGTCTCGCTGATTCGCTAGGATTTCCGCTTGTGATTTTTCGGCGACGCAGGAAATAAACGCCAACTAGCGCCCGAGATTACAGCACGGCCGCCATCACAAACATTCCTGCCATCACTCCGCCAATACTTAAGTGATGGTGGCCCCAGCGCTCAGCCATTGGCAGAAGTTCATCAAAGGAGATGAAGACCATAATGCCTGCCACCACAGCAAAGAGTATTCCCAGCAGCGTGGCACTCAGGAAGGGCAGGAGTACCAGCATGCACACGAGAGCGCCCAGCGGCTCAGCCAAGCCCGTGAGCGTGCCAACCCAGAAGGCCTTGCTTCGGCTCCCCGTGCCATACAGCAGGGGGACTGCCACAGTGAGGCCTTCCGGTATATTGTGAATGGCCACAGCCAGTGCCACAGAGAGTGCAATACTCACATCATCAAACGCCGCGGCAACCGTTGCCATGCCTTCCGGAAAGTTGTGAACGCCGATGGCGATGGCAAAGAGAAAGGCTGAGCGTTTCACCTTGTCCCGCCCTTGGAGGCTAGTGGCGCATTGCGCTTGGTGAACTTCATCCTCGCTGCGGAACTCGTGCGGGTTTTCGTCCTCCGGTACCAACTTGTCAATGAGAGCTGCCAGCCCCATACCTCCGAAGAAGGAGCCCAGCACAATCCATTTGTTTGCCAGACCTTCCCCCAGTTTTTCCATGGCCAGCGGCATGAGTTCCATGAAGGATATGTAGACCATCACTCCGGCACTCGCGCCCAGAGAGAAGGTGAGCATTTTAGCATTTGTTCGCTTGAGGAACAAAGCTACGGCTGCGCCGATACCTGTGCACAGGCCTGCCAGCAGTGACAAAGCACCACCGATGAGAAGCTGCTCTTCCATTCCGTTGAACATGCCCCTCTTGTACTCCTTTCCTCCCGTCCTGTCAATGAAAATGCCCGTTCACGCGCCCTCAGAGGGTAGAAATACTACATATGTACACAGAATGAGCGTGACAAATGTGCTCAGAAAGAGTAAAATCTGGCCATGCACTACACTCCTTACACTCTGTATCCTGTGGGCGCTTTGAGCGCTCGTGCCGCTGCTCAGCCGCGTGAGGGCGTGCTTCTGCGCGGTGATAATGGCGGTTATGCCTGCCTGCAGTCCTGGCCTGAGCTGGGTGATTCTCCGCTGGAGTATGAGCTGGATGCTCTTCGTGACGGCACCCCCCTGCGTCTCGGCGAGCGTGCGCTCAAGTGCATTGAGCTGGATGGCGAGGCCCGCGCCGCAGGTGTGAATCTGTTTGACGGCCTGACCATTCCTCGCAGCCATGCCACCCTTACGGTGAGCGCTACTCCCTCTCAGGTGTACAACCTTCACCAGCGTGGCTTCCGCGTGGGCAAGATTAAGGTGGTACCCAAGCTTGATACCACGGTGGAGCGCCTGACGAACCTCGCCTCCATGGTGCCGGACTGGAAGTGGCGTGTGGACTTCAATTGCACGCTTTCCAAGGAGGACGCTCTGAAGTTCTGGGATATGCTTTCTGATGCCATGAAGGCTCGTATCGACTTCGTGGAAGACCCCTGCTATTATGATGTAGAGACATGGCAGGCCCTGCAGGATGCCGGTATGCCTCTCGGCTATGATACTCCCCGTCAGGAGAGCTCCATTCCCGCCCGCACCAGCAAGCCCATGATGCGCCTCGTTAAGCCCGCTCGCCACCACAGCAACAGCGGTCTGCCCGTGTTCACCACGTATCTGGACCACCCCCTCGGCCAGTGCTGGGCCGCTTATAACGCTGCCAAGTTCTATACAGGCAAGCCCGCTGAGGAAGTGCCTCTTTGCGGCCTTGTGACTCACCATGTGTACCGTCCCAACCCGTTCTCTGAGGAGCTCGGTATGGACGTTACTCCTGAGTTCCACGCTCCCAAGGGCACAGGCTTGGGCTTTGACGCCCTCCTGAAGGCTCTTCCTTGGAAGAAGCTGTAACGCTGAGACTGATACAATTTTCAGGCCCGGCCCACTGAGGCCGGGCTTTTTTCATATCTGAAGACACATGCACTGGCTACTTGCAGCATCTGCTTGGTTATCCTCCCGTACGGCTCCGTTTATCATCGGCGTGGCGGCGCTCACCTTTGTGTTCCCTAGTGCCTTTGAGTGGGTGCGAGGGGATGTGCAGACCTGCATACTTGGCTTTATCATGCTCACCATGGGCATGACCTTGACCACTCAGGATTTCCGGATTCTGGCGCAGAGACCGCTGGATATCTTTATCGGCGCTGTGGCGCAATACACCATCATGCCGCTGGTGGCCTTCGGGCTGGTGCACTTGTTTGGTTTGCCCAAGGGAATAGCGGCCGGGCTTATTCTGGTAGGCTGCAGTCCCGGCGGCGTATCAAGTAATATCATGAGCCTTTTATGCAGGGGGGATGTGGCGTTCTCTGTGGGGATGACAACAGCCTCCACTTTGCTGGCTCCTTTTGTGACTCCTCTGCTGGTGCTCTGGCTTGCCGGCGAAAGCATTGAGGTGGACGCCGCCGGGCTTTTCCGCAGTATTCTGCTGGTGACTCTGCTGCCGGTGGGTATTGGCACGCTTTGCAACCGGCTGTTTTCTCGCTGTGCCGGTTATGAAACCTGCATCCGCCTGATGCCCGGGCTGGCCGTGCTCGGTTTAGCATGCATTGTGGGCGGGGTGACGGCGGTACATGGCGACAAGTTCTTTGAAAGCGGCGCTCTTATCTTCCTTTGCATTTTCTTACACAATGGTCTGGGGTATGTATTCGGTTATCTCACCGGTATTCTTACCCGCATGAATATCCCTAAGCGCCGTACTCTCTCCATTGAGGTGGGGATGCAGAATGCAGGCCTTGCCACGGTGTTGGCCGGTAAGCATTTCCCCATGTTGCCCGAAGCAGCTATCGCTGCTGCTATCTCCTGCGTGTGGCATTCTATTTCCGGCACGCTGATAGCCGCCCTATTCTCCTTTATAGACCGCATGAAGGGGCGAAAATGATTTTTTGCTTTCTAAGGTAGTTTTCTCTTTTCGAGTCGGGCAAAATCTGTTAAGGTAGATTCATGATTCGAGAACTGAGAGCTATTGCGATGGGATTGTTGGTCGGTGGCGCTGCTTGTGCTGAGAGTGTGCCGACTGAGCTGGGCAATGTAATGTTCGTGGGCGATTCCATCACGCATGGCTTTGGCGCTCCTTCATACCGCTGGGCTTTGCACAAGATTCTTGTAGATAATGGCGTGCGGTACACAGCAGTGGGGGTGAGCAGGGGGAATCAGAGAGCAAGTAGTGGGATTGCTCCCGGTACACCTTATGCAGGCGTGCCTTTCACGAATGTTCACTCTTCCAGAAGTTCCGAGCGTGCTTATGAAGTGGCCGGGCGTAAAAACTGCTCCGGGCGTCTCGGTGATTCGAATATCTTTGACTGGCTTGGGCTGGATTCTACATACACGGGCGAATACCGCATAGACCCCAGCACGCAGATGCCTGATGTTTTTATCCTGCTTATTGGCACGAATGATTTGCTTGCCGAGTGCGAAAGTGCCGGTGGTGTGGGTCGCCCAGAGGTTTACCGTAAGGCTTTGAATGCGCTGCTTGGGCCGGATGGCGATATGGATACGATTGTTTCAGCCATGCGCCAGGCAAATCCCGCCGCTCGTATTCTGGTGCTGACTGTACCCACTTGGCATGATGGAACGCGCATCAGTAATACCGCCGCGGATTATGCCTCTGCTGCCGCCTACAATGAAGAATTGAAACAATGGGGGCAGAAACAGGGCGTTACGGTAGTGGATGTCAACCGCGGGCTGGTGGATGTGGCTCGTACGGATTTACCCGGTGTGGGGGCAGAGCCCCTCTTCAATGCGCAAGATCATTTGCATCCCTCATTGCAGGGGGATTTGCTCATCGCAGCTGAGGTCGCACAAGCCCTTGGTGTTTCAGGTCGAACTGTGGGATTGGTGCGCAAATGTGCTGCGGAATTCCCCCTCGTGGGCAATAGGCGCAATGCTATACCTCCGCAGGAGTGGGTCGCGATGGATGTTTCCGCTGGGTTGACTGTTTCCGTGACGGCTCCTTCCGTGGGTAATGGCTCTGCTGATGGCTGGGATGAGGCCAAAGGAATGCGCCTTCATGTGTGCCGCCCGGATATGGAGATTCTCGGTAAACTTACCGTGAAAGAAAACGGAATCTTCTGGAATGAACAAACTCTTCTGTACTCAGCCGATATGGCTCAGAATACAGATGAGCTTCGCGTGGCATGGGTGCCCGGGAATGCGGCGGAGAATCGTCCTCAGGGGTTCTACGTGTGGCTTGGTGAGCGTCTCATCGGTGAGGCGCTGCCCAGTATGCCGCTTTCTGTCAACGGCTGGATAAATGGAGCAATGCTTTCCGTGCCCCGTGATATGCCCAGCAACTTTGGCGAGCTGCGTGCTGCTGCCGGGGCCTATGCTCCGTGCAAGTGAAGGCTTGTAATCAGAGCGGCTGAGGCGTGGAGGGCTGGGCAGATTCTGAGCTGCTTTTTGCGCCTGACAATTCGGGCATCATCTCGCGCAGGGAACGCGCGGTTTCAGGAGACGTGCGCTCAATGACTTCTATGGCTCCCGGCATGCTCACCAGATTGAATGCGGCAACCTGGGCCATGAAGTATATAACGAAAAAGGATACCAAGTAGTGCAGAATGCGTGGCTTTCTGATTTGCAGCGGCAGCGTGAGGGTTTGAGCGTCCCACATTGTGAGGCCTCGGCGCGTGAGCATAAAGTAGGAAATCAGCATGGTGACTAGACAGATGGGAAAGAGGAAACAGCCCATGCCTACCAGATTTGCGGATATGCTACGGAAGAGCGCTCTGCCGAAACTCATTTGCTGGCCCGGTCCGAACGTGCTCAGGGTAATACCCATGAGCCTTTTGCCCGGGGTTGTGCCCAAAATGCTGATAACAAGTGCTTCCAGCGGTATCATGGGAAGCCAGAAAAGCATCATCAACAAGTCACTGTACTCCAAGCCAAGCAAGTTTATCGTTGCACTCGCAATAGCTGCATACAGACTGCAATCTATCAGTCGGGCTGCCAAGCGCGTAGCTGGCCGAGGGAGCGTGACTTCCCCGCTGATGAGAGCTGCCGTGGATTGCGGTACGGTGAGACTTATACCCGGCGCCGGCGCTGAGGTGGTTGACTGTTGAGGAAGGGGCGGAAGCTGATTTATCTCGGATTCCGGCGCTTCTGATTGTGCCGTCTTGCTCTTATCCTTTAAATCACCAAGGAAGTCTACTAAAGCAGGCAATTCTTTGAGCGGCTTCCATCCATCGCATCCGGCATGCCAGCCGGGTGTATCAGGTGTGAGCTCTCCCATCTGAACAAGAGACAACACATCCGGTACAGTTGCCGGACCGCGTCTCTGCTTGTCTTTAATCCAGTAGATATCCATGGGGATGACTCATCAGTTGGAACGAAGCGCCTTGGCCGGATCCTGACGGGAAACGATGAAAGCCGGGATGATGGAGGCGATAATTACCATGATGAAGGCTGATACAGCCTGCTTGGCAAAGGTAACGGGGTCATACTCTGCCGGGATGGTGATACCATGGGCCTCCATGGGGAAGGGATCCATGCCGATGCTTGCCAGTGCCGCTTGAATCTCAAAGCGGTAGTAGAGCACGAGCAGGGCCAGAAGAATACCCAGTATGGCACCGGTAAGGCCAATGAGAACACCTTGCCATGCAAAGATGCCCATAATCTTGCCGGGGGTGGCGCCAAGTGCCTGCAGTACAGCAATCTCGCGCTTGCGCTGGATGGACATGGTGAACATTACCGCCATGATGCAGAAGCTGGCAATGAGATTGATGGCCGAGAGCACGAAGTTCATCATGATGCGCTCATTAGCGATAAGCTTGTGCCACTGTTCGAATGCTGAAGTCCAAGGTGTGATGTACCAATGAGCGCCGAGGGGGAACTCATCCGTAGAGGCCGTGTTATCCGGCAGAAGCGCCTCGATTTCGGCCTGAATGTTTCCGGGCTCATGTGCATTGTTCAGGCGAACGCACATGCCCATCACATTCCCGGCGGCATCTCCGGAGTAGCCAACCACCTCCTGTGCGATACTGAGCGGCATATAGATATCCGGGCCCGGCATGTTTTCCGGGGCCTGATAGATGCCGACGATGGTGAGGTCCACGGGCATTACCATCTCGTTAATGCTCTTGACGGCAATGCCGTCCTCGCGGTCGCGGTCCAGCGCTGCGATTTCCGTGGCCGTGGTCTGCCATTTCTGTTTTTCTTCTGCGGTGAAGGGGAGGCCTCCTGCGTGAGTGGTGGCAAGCAGATAAAGGGTTTCGCAGGCGGTGACTTCGCTGCGGCGCATCTTAGCAGGGTCAAATCCGCGAATGATATTGATGATGGCTTCGAGCTTCTCGGCGGGAACGATTTCACCACCGTTTGCTGGGGTAGTTTGCTCGAAAAGAGAGGCGATATTCTTCATGAACTCCTCATTGCTCTGAGTGAGCAGAGGGTTCTGAATCATGGCATAAATGGCGGCTACTTCGTCAATACTGCCTACAGGGGTGAGGTGAAGCTGGTCACCGACACTGAGTCCGAGAGAATTAGCTGTTTTGCGGGCAATGACGCACTCCGTATCAAAGCCTTCACCGAAGTCGAAAGTGCCTTCTTTCAGCATGGGGAGCAGGGGGGCGAGCTGGTTTTCATTATGTGCCTGAATGGAGGCAAACTGCACCATGATACGCCCGGCCTCACTCTGTGCAAATGCTTGGCCTTCCAGCTGCGGATAGGCACAGGCCACATTCGGCAATGCCTGCATTTTTTCTACGAGTGTCTCCCAATCCGTACGCTCCTGGCTGAGGGCGATTCTCTTCATGCCATCACTCTGCGCAATGACATAATGCGGAGTGAAGGCCAGAACTCGCTCTTCCATCTCCTTCTGGAGACCACCCATGACAGAGAGTACTACGATGAGAACCATCACGCCGAGCGCTACACCAAGCAGGCAGATAAGGGTGATGACAGAAAAGAGGGTGCGCAGGGGATTCAGGTAACGAAGAGCCAGCATCAGGCTCAGATTGCGTCTCAGTATTTTCATGCTCGCGGAGTAGTATGGCTTAAGCAAGACTTCTTTGCAAGCCAAATGATGCATAGTCAGCTTTGCTGACGCATAAAACCCTTGCGCGTGGGTATGCGGACGTGTAATATGAACTCAATGGACGAGAAATTAATTATTATTGGAACGGGGCCTGCCGGTTATACCGCAGCCATCTACGCAGCGCGCGCTGATCTCTCCCCCTTGGTATTCACGGGTGAGCAGCTTGGTGGGCAGCTCACCACCACCACTGAGGTGGAAAACTTCCCGGGATTCCCAGAGGGTATCATGGGGCCTGATCTTATGTTTAACATGAGCCAGCAGGCTGAGAAGTTCGGTGCTCGCTATGCCTATGAGAATGTGCTTTCCGTAACGCAGGAAGCCTGCAGCGGCATGTTCGTGGTAACAACATCCGGCGGTGCTTACAAGGCAAAGGCTGTTATCATCGCTACCGGCGCCAAGGCCCGTTATCTTGGTGTGGATGGCGAGGCTGAGCTTATCGGTCACGGCCTGACGGCTTGCGCTACCTGTGATGGTGCTTTCTACCGTGATGTACCCGTCTGCGTGGTGGGCGGTGGTGATAGCGCTTGCGAGGAGGCTGCATTCCTGACCCGCTTTGCCAGCAAGGTATACCTTATTCACCGCCGTGACCAGCTGCGTGCCAGCAAGGCCATGCAGCAGCGTGTTCTCTCTAACCCGAAAATTGAACCCGTGTGGAATAGCACCATTGCTGCTTATTCCAAGGATGAGGCCGGTGAGCTTAATGGCGTGACACTTCGTGATACCGTGACCGGTGAGGAGCGCCCGCTGGAGGTTAAATGCGTATTCATGGCTATTGGTCACTCTCCGAACAGTAAGTTCCTCGGAGACCTCGTGGACGTGGACGCTGCTGGTTTCATCATTCGCACTAATGGCGGCACCGCTACGAAGACTCCCGGTCTTTTCGCCGCTGGTGATGTGGCTGATCCAGTCTATCGCCAGGCTATTTCAGCAGCCGGTATGGGCTGCTGGGCCGCCATTGAAGCTGAGCGCTATCTGCTTGCTCAGGAGTAATTAAGAGGAAATTATTACGCATATTAATCACCATGAATAAGAAAATGTTGGCAATCGGTGTGCTGTTTGCCGGGTTTATGCTCAGCAGCTGCGAGACTCCGGAACAACAGCTTGCCGAGGCCACAGCACTCGCCTCTGCCGGTAATCATACCGCCGCTCTTCCCCTGTACCGAAGCGCTGCGCAAGCCGGCAATACACAGGCTCAGCTTGCGTTGGGTAAGTGCTATGACTTCGGCCGTGGTGTGACGTCCAATCCTGCAGAAGCCGTTCGCTGGTATAGACTGGCGGCTGTAGCAGGTAATGCTGATGCTCAGGATAATCTGGCTACTTGTTACGCTGAAGGATACGGCGTGAAGAAGGATTTGAACGCTGCTTTCCGCTGGTACCAAGAGTCCGCAGCTCAGGGGAATGCATATGCGTATAATAATCTCGGGCTTTGCTACCGTAATGGTGAGGGCGTAACTGCTGACCATGCCAAGGCTACGGAGTGTTTCCATCAGTCTGCAATTATGGGTAATGCTAACGGGCAGTACAATCTGGGCCGCAGTTATTACCACGGCCTAGGCGTTCCGGTGGATATGGAGCAGGCGAAATTCTGGATTGGTCGTGCTGCTGCACAAGGTCACCAGAATGCTGCTGCTTTCATGCAGGATAATGAGTGGCAGTAATTCGCCGCTTTGCTATATTCTTCAGCCGCGCGCTTGCTGGTGCGCGGCTTTTTCATAACGCTGAAATAGATTGTCTTATACATAAATGAGTGAATCCGAAAACAGAAAAACGCCATGGGGCTCCTTCTGGGGGCTGAGTATCATTCAGTCCATGAATTCCCTGAATGAGAAAGGAGTGCAGTTCCTGCTCATTGCTCTGGGAATTTGGATGATGAAGGAACTTCAGTACTCACTTTCCGTGCTGATTGTTCTGCCGTTTGTTCTGTTTTCTCCGCTTGCTGGCTGGTTGTCTGACCGCTATAGCAAGACTCGCCTCTTGCAAGCCATGGTGCTGCTGCAGGTAATCGTGCTGGTGGGAATGACTGTCGGCCTTTTTATGCACAGCCTTTGGATTGCTATTGGCTTTTTCACTGTGTTCTGTGTTCAGGCCATGTTTTTCAGCCCGGCCAAGAAGGGGCTGGTAAAAGATATTGTTGGTTCTGAAAATATAGGTTTTGCTAGTGGAATTCTGGAGTTAACCTCCATGCTGGCCCTGTTACTCGGGCAGATTGGTGCTCTGTTTATTGAGTACAGTCTGCTGAAGAAGTGGGGCCCGGATTCCGGTTGGGAAGCTGCGGCCTGGCCCTGTGCGTGCTGTGCCTGTGGTGCGGTGGCTGTTTTTATTCTGAGTCTCTTTATTCCTCGCTTTGAACCGGAAAGTAGACGACCGTTCCGATGGAATCTGTTCTGGAAACATTTTGCTCAGCTCCGTATGCTCTGGCGCGTGCCGGTGCTCAGAAACAGTGAGATTGGTATCGGTTATTTCTGGTTTATTGCCGGCACAATGATGCTTATCGCTCTGCAGATGGCTGCAGAGGCTCACCCCGTGGCCTCATCTAACGATTTCATGCAGGTGCTGGGCCAGCAGAAGGATTCAGCTTTGCTCATGGCTTGGATTAGTGGTGGCTCCATTTTGGGCGGCGTAACGGCATCTATCATTTGTGCCCGTCGTATTCGTACTTGGGTTGCAACTGTGGGAGGAGCAGGGATGACTCTGGGCTGTTTGCTCTTGGCTATTATTTCATATGGAAGCACGGCTTTCTATGTTTCACTTGCTTTTACTGGCTTCATGGCGGCAGGGTATTTGGTGCCGCTGAATGCGCTTTTGCAGGATCGCGCGGACAATGACAAGCGAGGGGATGTGATAGCTGCAGGCAATTTGGTGGATTGCTTCCTCGGTATTATGTCCGTGGCGGTGCAGGGCTGCATGAAGCTGGCAGGAATCAGTCCTCAGGCTCAGTGCGCCATTCTTGCTGTCAGCAGCGCGATAGTGGCTGTATTTATTTATCGCAATACCCGAACTCTTTCCTGATTTACATAGATATGAACACTTTTTGTCTGACGAAGTATGGCACGACCCGCGTGATGTTAACAGCTTTGGCGGTGTGTGGGCT
The DNA here is from genome assembly GCA_045653545.1 of Akkermansia sp. GTDB lineage: Bacteria > Verrucomicrobiota > Verrucomicrobiia > Verrucomicrobiales > Akkermansiaceae > Akkermansia. The sequence goes on along the minus strand of JAZOMC010000044.1, from coordinate 293,163 downwards.
TTGTGGCTGCAGTGTGGAGCAGAGACTTGCAGAGGTAACTGCTGATGTTCAGACGAGCTTTTCGCAGGCAAAAGAATGGGAGCAGCTGCCGGTGCGTACTATCTCTTGGCAGCAGGCCCTCTATATGATTTATAATAATAACATAGACCTGCAGAAGCTTAACTCGAGTATTGCTCGCTGTGAACGTGACGGGATGAGTATTTATACGGATATGATTCCGGGCGTGTCCTACTATGGGTATTTTACAAAAACCCTTAGTGAGCTTACCGGGTCTTACCGTACGGACGATTTGAGTTCAAACGTTAACGTTACTTTCTCTCTACCCACTATCACCAATATCCCTTACCGGGTATATGCGTCGCGTGCCAATACATTCGCGGCTATCAAATCCAGAGACTTGAGAGAGCGTGAACTGACTTCCAGACTCTATTCCGAGGTGAGGAAGCGTGACGTAGAGCTGAGACGCCGTGCGCTGGAAGATACAAGGCCGAACGCTAAGCCGGAGAGCTCTCGTATGCTTTCCGAGAATGCAAGGCGTCTGAATGATTCTCAATACTGGAAAACTATCGCTGATTTGCTGGGTGATTATACTGCGCGTTGGCAGATTCTTCCTGAATCCATGCCTCGCGTGAATTGGGATACGTATCTGCCGCGTTTTGATAAGCTGGATGACCTTTCTGCCTGCCGTTTTGCCATTCGGCTAGAGCAGGCTCATCTGGCTCAGTATGGAATTGCGCTTCAGTATTTGCCCACCATTAATGCGCATTTGTACAGCCCGTCTCTTTTCTCTTCCACGGGTGGTACGTACCAAGGTACATTCCTCGGTGGTGATGACACCCGCCTGAACCTTAATCTGAGTTATACAATCGATACTCAGCTTGATACATGGAATCTGTATCAGGATAGGAAAGAGAATTACGAGAATGTTCAGCGCGAGGTGCATGCCTCCATCATGGAGCACAAACATAAGCTCTCACAGCTTCGCCGCAGCGTGCAGGATTATCAGAGCTGGAGAAGTTACATGGAGAAGCGTATACAGTACCAGCAGGAAACGCCTGTAGCTACTGCTGAGGAGCTACTGAACAGGGATTCCCTCATTTATGATATGAAGATGGAGTTGCTGAATCAGGAGAGCAGCTCCATTGAAAGTGAGGCCGCTGTGATTATTGAATATGGAATGACCGGGCGTTGAGCTCGTTCAATCATCTGATTATTTACTGAGCCCGGGGGCGGTAGTTGCCATTTCCGGGCTCAGATGTTGCTGAGGGTGAGTCTCCGTTGATACGGCGGTCCAGACCAAATTTCCAGTCGAGTTCGTCAATGGTGCCATATATGATGATATCAATCATGAAATCAGAGAGGAACGTGACCGGTGAAAGGATAATGGTGGGCAGGCTTGTCACCTTAGGCCAGAGATTACCGTGAATATAGAGCGTGTCCAGATTTATATCCAGCTTCATATCCACATCCAGATTATAGCCCATGGCTTTCATATCATAGGCTTTCAGATGCCCATCTGCCAAGACAAAATTGGCGTATGCATCCTGAATGTCATAGGAGAAGATATGATTGTACCCTGGCAGAACTCGGGCTTTTCTTCCTATGGCGCTTATGGCGTTACCTGTGCCGGAGAATGCGCTGGCAATGTAGCTTGGCTCCTCGCCAGCTTCCTGACTTTCAGCGGCGGATTCCAGCAGGAGTAACTTGGCCGGAAGATCAGATACAAGTTCACCAATGGGGTGGAAGATGGTGGAGCCCATCAGGTCTCCATTCACTACACTGATGTGGCCATAACCCTGAATGTCATTTATATCCGGAGAAGGTGAGCGGAATCTGAGCTGACCATTACAAAGAGCGGAACTGAACTGAGTATCGTATGATGCCAGAATACTGCTCAGATTCATATTTCTTGCATTGACCAAACCATCAAAGCTGGTGCGTTTGCCGGAGATGCCGATTTTCACTGTGGCGTCCAGCACCCCTTCCCAGCAGGCGGCGTTCATCTGGTCCAGCAGAAGATAATCATCCGTTATTCGGATAAAGCCACTGAAGCCGGTGAGCGGAATGGTGGTCCCCAAGAAACGGAATCCACATTTGCGGGGGGAGTCTGCCCGAATTGTGCCACTCATGGCCCGTGTGCAGTCAGAGTATATGGGGAATACACAGCTACGGGTTTCAATGTCGGCAGGTGTCGGCATAATGACATCTGCTAGGAATTCATGAAGAGGCGCGAAAAACATCCCCAGAGAATAGCCGGGGTACACGCTACCCTTTACGTTGACCAGCTCTACAAAACTGTTCTCTACATCAATGATAACAGCATCACCCTTCAGGGTAGTATGACGGTGTGCATTTCGGAGATTTCTATGCTCCGAGGCGGAAAAGCCTAAGGCATTAAAGTCCTGCCGCGCAAGCCATGCTGAGTTATCATAGACCATGGTGATATTACCGATGGTAATGCAGCATTCATCTTTGATAGGCTTTCCATTTACCACTTGGTCATAACGGACTTTTGCCCTGACATAACAGAGGCCATGACTTACGTCCGTATAAGGATTATTTCCCAAATCTCGGCGAACGCGCTCTCGCCCAGAGGAGTCCTCCTCAATAACAGCGAGCTGGTAACCCGTGTTCCGCAGGGATACATCACAGTAGCTATCCACACTGAGCCCATTGGAATAATCCACTGTGACATCAATGCCGGTGATATCATTAGAGCTGTTTGCTGTGAACTTGAAATCACGGATGATTTCATGCGCTACAGATGAGTCCATGAGCCTGTCAACGATATCTGCGCGAATATCGTTGCGGCCAGTTACGTGCAGTCGTCCGGCTGTGGTTCCGTTGATTTCAGCCTCAAGGCTGTTATTATTGTGATTGACTGTGAGATCCGCCTTATAGTCATACTCACCATTTTCCGCTGCTTCCAGATTAATTTTTGCGGCAATGGCTATCGGGATTTCGCTGCCTTTGAAGGCGACTATGTTACTCGGTGTTCGCACTAATTCCGGAATGTTGAGGTCAATCTCAGCATTTTTTACGTGCATCGTCTCGGAATCAAGTGCAAAACTTCCATTCGCGCTCAGTATTTTTGGCAGTTGAATCTGAGGTATACTTATATTAAAACGCTCTAATATGTCCTGATAGGTGGCAGGGAAGAGTTTAAGCGTCACCCCGGTGAAAAGAATATTACGAGCATCTGTCCAGTCGATATCAGCATGGCATTGGTTGATAGATTGGTTATGCCCGGCTGACTCAGCCGCAAAGGAAATGTCCGCAGAACCTTCCTCCCCTTCGGTCATATGCAGAGTTGCACTCAGGTGACCAAGCTGTGTATCAGCATGGTTGATGTTTTCAATGGAGAAATCAACATTTGCGGAGCGGAAGAGCTCTGAGTGATGCTCCAGCGGGGAAAGCTGTGAAATTTCAGGTATAAGTAGTTTTAATCCTGAAATAAGTGTGTCTTTGTGCGTGATAGATGCGGCGGAAAGACTTGCCTCCGTTTTTTCAATGTTAAGCTGATTATTCTGGTACCTGATTCCGGTTAGTGTCAGCCCCATACTGAGCCCGTCAACTTTGGAATCTTCGTATTCAGCACTTCTTATCAGTTGTTCTTCTGCAGGGATAAGAGCCAGACTATTAATCCGCAACTCATTGTTCAGATAACTGATACCCTTGAGCATAGTATCCGCCCGGAATCCTTTTACCTGTACGCCTTCCGTGCACACTTCATCTGCTGAAAGTGTGAGGTTTATTTCTTCAGCATTCGTGGGGATTTTATCATCTGTCTGTCTGATGCCGTTAATCTGCAGTCTGATATCCGGGCGGGTGAGAAGTACTCCTCCGGCATTCATTTGTTCTGTTGAAAGCGTCAGCTTCAGATTATGAACATTCGGAGTAAAAAGTTGCCAGTCTTTTTCCCCTTCTTCAAAGTTAGGGGTAGTCAGAGCTGCTTGCAGAGTAAGCTTTACGCGGTCACCGATGGTGATATCTTCGGGTAGGGTAATAGGGGTCTCAGTGAACTCGTTAATGATAGCCAGCGTTTGGTTGACATCCACATCCGCGGCCAGAGAGGCTGTGCCTTCGCCCCCATTCGCTGTGGCCATTAGGCTGAGGGTGCTGTTATTGTACTGAAACTCCAGTCTTTTGATATTGAAGTTGCCGTTCCTGTAGAAGAACTCGAGAGAAATGAGATCGATTTTATTATCCCCGATGAAGAGATTCTTCTGCTCTAGCTCACCATCCAGTCTGATGTTTTCCAGCGAGTAGCCTTCGCTGAGGTTAAAGCTACCGCTCAGACTAATGGTGGGGGCGTCTTCCGGGCTGTGAGTAATCTTGGACAGAACTCCAGCTTCATTTTCACCTAGTGCCTGAGTGAGCATAGGCACTAGGGAAGCTGTGCTTTTGAAGCGCATACCCAATTCTCTGGTGTGGATTACATAGCCTGCTTGCAGAGATGTATTGGAAGGCGGGTCAATAGTGGTGAAACGCAGGTTATTGATGGTGAGAGTATCATTACGGTACGCAATGGAAAGGCGTACATTCCTGAGTTTGTGAATATCAAAATCATAACGGGGCATTTCGCCCTCGAGCGTAATAACCGGTTCGCCTTGTTTTGTAATGTTCAGGCGGAGTGCAGGGGCCTCGTCATCACTCCAGTTTTGTTTTTTGATGAAGTGATATGCCTCATTTGTGTAGGATGAGTATTCTGCCAGAAGAGACGGAATATCAAGAGGCTCCTGACTTTCTGATTGCTCATTGTCGGTAGTTGGCTCTTGGGCAATAAGCTGAGTAAAGTCATCAATTTTTGCATTGACGTTGATGCTTACTCCTTGGAGGAGTAGGGAACCTGAGCTGATGTGGAGTTGCCCGTTCTTATCGACTGTGGCAACGAGGGAGATATTACTTACGCTGAGAGTTTCACCCGGAGAATCTGTAACAGGCAAGGTAATGCTGCCGCTGCCTATATTCAGTTTTCTGAGAGGAAAATCACCACTTATCAGCTGAAATAGATTCAGCTTACAGGACACAGTCTCAAAACTGGCCAAAGGAGAGCTCTCCTGCTCCTTGCCATAAAGGCGCACTCCCTCAGCACGTACGGAAAACCCTCTGTATGGTTCCAGATATACACCATTGAGCTTTAGGTGCAGTCCTGCATCAGCTGCTGTTTTTTCAATTTCTCGCAGAACGGAATCCGGCAGGCCTGCGAGGGTAAGCCAACTAAGAACAGCTGTTAGAAGCAGAAAAATCACCAAGCATACGGTTGGTATTTTTGTACCGACTCGTCTGATGATGAGTTTTCTGCTCATATATTCTGATTTGTGAGAGGTAAATCAGATTTCAGGGTCATATTCACCCTCCGGAAGAGGGGGGGCTTTCGGAAGGTTTTTGTCAATATCGTCCAGCAGATTGACGAGTTCTACTCCACGCTGGGCTGAGTTATCGTATTTGAAGGTGAGGCGGGGCGTATTCCGGAGAATTACTCGCTTGCTGACAGCTTTCTGAATAACTCCTCGGTTCTTTGTGAGTTTCTCGATAACCTGTGCCGGAGCCATGCGCCCCACCACGCCTACCCACACGCGCCCCTCCTTCAGGTCTTCTGTAATTTCGACCTGAAGGATGGAGACGATGGTGCCGTTCCACTCGAACTCTTTCTGAATGAAAGAGCCGATTTCGCGTTTCATCAACTCGTTAACTTTATCGAGGCGACGTGTTGCCATATATGCTGGATATAATCAGAGTGTTTGCTTAATCTTTTCAAGGGAGTAGCACTCGATGACGTCACCTTCCTCGTAATCGTTGTAATCAGCGAGGCGGATACCGCATTCAAGGCCGGCCTTGACTTCTTCCACTTCATCCTGGAAGCGGCGAAGTGTGGACATCTTGCCGTCAAATACCACCTGACCATCACGAAGTACGCGGGCTTCAGCGGTACGCAGCATTTTACCGTCCGATACATAAGACCCGGCTGCGCGGCCTTTGTTCAACTTGAACACCTGTCTGATTTCGGCATGACCCAGAACAGTCTCACGGGTCTCGGGTTCAAGCAGACCGAGCATGGCGTCCTTAACCTGATCGATAAGCTCGTAAACGATGGAGTAAATCTTGACCTGAACGCCCTCGCGCTTCACGGCCTTCACGGCGTTGCTTTCCACCTTCACATTGAAGCCGAGAATAACGGCATCGGAAGAGGAGGCCAGCAGAACATCACTCTCGGAAATCGGACCGGCAGCAGCGCCGATGAACTGGCACTCCACCTTTTCACTGTCGATATCAAGAATGGCCTTCTTAATAGCTTCCACAGAACCCTGCACGTCACCCTTGAGGTAGAGCTTCAGCACAGCCTTCTGGCTGCCATCACCCATCATGGCCAGGATGTCCTCCATTCGGGAGCGGCGCGGAGCACTCAGGCGGGCTTGACGCAGTTCTTCCTGACGCTCTTCTGCGAGCTTGCGAGCAGCACGCTCGTTATCCATTTCCACGAGCTCATCACCCACGTTCGGAGTCTGAAGGAAACCGGAAACCTCAGCAGGCATACCGGGTGTAACCTTCTTAATAGACTTACCCTGATCGTTGAAGAGAGTCTTAATCTTACCGGCATAGGGGCCGCAGATGAAGGGCATACCGACCTTAAGGGTGCCACTCTGTACGATGACGGTAGCAGAGCTGCCCTTACCCTGTTCCATACGAGCCTCAATGATAGAGGCGCGGCAGTTGGCGCGGGGATTTGCCTTGAGTTCCAGCACTTCAGCCTGCAGGCAGAGGAGGTCAAGCAGGTCGTCAATACCGGCACCGGTGTGGGCGGATACATCCACACACTCAATCTCACCACCGAAATCCGTGGGCATAAGGCCTTCCTCCATCAGCTGGGTGCGAACACGCACGGGGTCAGCTGCGGGCAAGTCGCACTTGTTTACTGCCACAATGATGGTCTTGCCGGCAGCCTTGGCGTGAGTGATGGCTTCACGTGTCTGGGGCATGATACCATCGTTAGCGGCAACAACCAGCACAACGATATCAGTTACGTCCGCACCGCGGGCGCGCATCTCTGTGAAGATGGCGTGACCGGGGGTATCAATGAAGGTGAGGACATTGCCACCGTGGTTTACAGAGTAGGCGCCAATGTGCTGGGTAATGCCGCCAGCCTCACCGGCTACCACCTTAGTACGGGGAATGTAGTCCAGAAGGGAGGTCTTAACAAGGTCTACGTGCCCCATGACGGTAATGATGGGGGTACGAACCTTCAGTACATCATCAGGCTCTTCCTCAACTGCTACAGGTTCGGGCTCCTTTACTACTTCCACGGGAGCCTTCACGCCGGCGCCTTTTTCACGCTTTACGCGCTCAAACACGTAACCATGCTTCTCGCACAGGGCTGCTACCTGATCGCTGTCGAGAGTAGTAGCAGGATTGGCGAACACGCCCATAGGAAGCAACTCAGCAATGAGCTTGAAGGGTTTCAGGTTCATCTGAGCGGCAAGATCCGCTACGGAAACCGGCGGCTTCACGTTGATGACCTTGTCACCACTTGCTTCCGGGGCAGGGGCCGAAGCTGCCTTGGGGGCTTCCTTCACAGGAGCGGGAGCTTCTTTCACAGGCTCAGGCTTTTTGACAGGCTCAGCTTTGGGCGTGTCTTTACGGGGAGCAGGTGCCTTCTTCTTGGGAGCACCGAGCAAATCAAGAGCTTCCTTGCGGGGAGCAGCCTCCTTTTTTGCCGGAGCTGTCTGAGCCTTACGGGCAGGCTCGGCTGAAGCTGCAGGCTTGGGAGCCGCTGCTTTCTGAGCAGGTGCCGCAGCTTTCTTCTTCTTGGTACCACCGAGCAGGTCCAGAACCTCGGGTTTCTTGTTGTTCTTTTCAGGCATGTTTGATTGAAAAAGTGTTTGTTATTCTGAGTGAGCGGCTTTCGCCCTCAGTTCTGTCATCAGGCATTCTTGGCTTTATCCACGATGGCGAAGGCCTGATCTTCACTGATGCCCAGTGCGTCCACAAGGTCCTCAGGCTGTACATAGCTGGCGATACCCTGAACGGTGGTAAAGCCGGCTGCAATCATCTCGGCGGCGAGCTCAGTTGTGACACCGAGAGTGTTCACAAGTTCTTCTGCTCCTTCAGAGGCATAGCTCTTGGCGCGGGTCATGTTATCATACGGTTCCACGCGTACATCCCAGCGGTCATTCGGGCCGGAGATGAGGCGGGCAGTCAGGCGTACGTTCTGACCTTTACGGCCCTTAGCCTTGGCTGCGGCCTTGTCATCTGCCACATAAACGGTAACAACGCGCTTTTCGTTATCAACATCAATGCTGACCGGGTCAATCGGAGCAAGTGACTCCTGAACCATAGCGGCCTTGTCCTCGGAGTATTCAAGAATGTCCACCTTCTCACGGTTAAGCTCGTTCACCACGTTCTTCACGCGGGCACCGCGCATACCTACGCAAGCGCCGATGGGATCCACGTTCGGATCGTCGCTCTTAACCACCATCTTGGTGCGGTAACCGGCATCACGAACGATGTTGACGATTTCAACTGTACGCTCGTAAATCTCCATTACTTCGTTTTCGAAGAGGCGACGTACAAGGTTAGGATGGCTGCGGGAGAGAATCAGCTCGTGGCCGCGGGCGCCGTCTCTTACCTCTACCACGTAGAAGCGCATTTTGTCACCCGCGGTGTATTCCTCACCGGGGATACGCTGGCGCAGCGGAACAAGGCCTTCGAACTTATCCACTTCCACGATGACATCACCCTTATCATAGCGGCGCACAGTACCGGTGACGAGTTCGCCGATGCGGTCCTTAAATGCATCAGCGAGCATTTCCTGCTCAGCCTTACGGATACGCTGCTGCATGGTCTGACGAGCTGTCTGAACAGCAATGCGGCCGAAATCCTTCGGCGTGATGTTCATGGTGATTTTCTGGCCGATTTCCACGCTCTTACCGCTTCTGGCTGCCATGGCCTCAGCTACAGAGAGCTTCACCTCATTGTAAGGATCAGTAAAGTCTTCATCAGCCACAACTTCCATTCTGGCCTTAATCTTTACACTGTTCTTCTGCGGGTCTATGACCGCGCGAATGTTTTGAATGCGCTCTGCGCCGTCTACCATCTTGGAGTAGGCGGTGAGGAAGGAAGCTTCAAGAGCCTGCAGTACGCGCTCGCGAGTGAGGTCTTTTTCGCGGACGTAGAAGTCGATGAGTGCGGAGATGTCTGTGGCGGCCATAGTGTTTGATGCTTAAGGTTCTTTGTGCCCGGGCTATAAAAAAGGAGCGGGCCTATGACCCGCCCCAATCTCAGAAGACCGGAACTTGTTCGGAGGCATGTTATCATTCTCAGACATTTAAGTCAAGTAAAATGCCTGAAGAATGCGATTTTTTTAGGGCTTTCGGCGAGAATCCCGTGATTCTGTGCTACCGTCTTCATCCACGTAGATAACAGCCGGGTTATTAGCGGGTATGACGTTAACGCTCCTAAGCCTTTTGCCACATACACGAGCGTGTTCAAGAATCCATTGGAGGCGCACCAGCTGCTCTTGAATATCGTACACCTGCATCATCACCTCGGTGCCTCCTTCCAGAATGATAATCATCTTCCAAGGACGCGGGCGGAAAATTTCCGTGATGGTGGGAATTTCCACGAGGTTATAAGCATTGGAAGCAGAGATGAGCTCCTTGATGGGGCGGCAATTTTCTGCTTCAATAACTGCCCCCACCTTAATTTCATTGATATCTTCCGGCTGAAGATACCAAGTGGGTACATTCAGGAAGTTCCGGTGGTATTTTTCCACAACCGGGAAGAGGTACCCATCCGGATCCATGAAAAGGCGGTTGCTGTCACCGGTTTCAGTTGCGCTTTCTTTCTCTACGTATACGACGGGGATGCGCTCGGTAATTTCAATGTGGAGAGTATCCGGCATTTCTGCGCGGATGACAGCGGCTGAAATGCATGGATGAGTCTCCAGCTTTTCTTTCATCTCACTGACATTCAGGGTAGCCATGTTAATGGTACCCTCAATTTCCAGAATCTGCATGACCTGCTCACGGGAAATAATACCGTGGCGTGAAACATAGCTCACATTGTCAATGCTGAGTCCGTATGCCTTTTCCAGCGCGTAGTTGATGAGGTGATATGTCCCCCAAATGACGGGAGCTGCAATAAGGAGGATGAGGAGCCACTTGCGCAGACGGCGTGCACCGCGCTTAAGCGCCAGCAGGCTGAAGAGGCGATCTTTTAGGGAGAGCGCCTTCTCCAGGAGCTGTACGTTTTCCTTCTCTGAGCGGTACTTGTTCTGCTGCTTCATGCGGAATCCGGCTCTCAGCCGCGGGGCTGATTGAGAGAAATCTCGGCTATACGTGAGCAGAGCTCACCGAAACTGATGCCTACAGCAGCAGCAGCCTTGGGGAAGAGGGAAGCGCTGGTCATGCCGGGAATGGTGTTAATCTCCAGCACGTAGGGCTTGCCATCTGCGGTCAGCAGTACGTCCACTCGGCCGTATACTTCTACGTTCAGGGCCTTGTAGGCAGCAAGTGCTGCAGCCTGAACGGCTTTGGTCTCTTCCTCGCTGATGTCAGCCGGGCAGATGTAATCCGAACCTACACCACCGGAAAGCGCCGGGTATTTATTGGCAAAATCGTAGAAGCCTTCACGGGGGGCAATGTGAATGACGGGCAGGGGGGTGCCATCAAAAATGGCAACGGTGAGTTCCTTGCCGTCGATGTATTCTTCCACAAGAATATCCGTGCCGTATTTGGCTGCTTCCTTCACTGCGGCGGGGAGCTCTTCCTCAGTTTTAACGATGCTGACACCTACTGAGGAGCCTTCACACGGGGGCTTAATGACGCAGGGTACACCGATGGTGGGAAGCTGTCCGGAGGGGATGACTTCGTCCTTGGGCGTGGGAACGCCAGCTGCGAAGAAGGCTTTCTTGGTGAGAATTTTGTCGAAGCAGTTGCGGCTTGTCTCAGAGCCGGCGCCGGTGTAAGGAACACCGAGCTCTTCCAGATAGGCCTGAAGACCGCCGTCCTCACCGTACGTGCCGTGAATCATGTTGTAGCACAGCTCGGTCCCCTCGGGGATAGCCGGGCGTACGCTGTCCACCACTAAGGGGGTGACATTAGTGAAGCCTTCAGCACGAAGGGCCTCCAGTACAGCATTACCGGATACAAGTGAAACCTCTCTTTCAGAACCGGGGCCGCCCATCAGAAGGGTAATGGCCGTGTCTTTTTTCAGTGTCTTCATGTTTAATGATTTGTACGTGTATAGCGCTTCCGCGCATCAGAATTCTGCATCACGATCACCTACCACCTGTACTTCCGTACGCAGGGTAATGCCTCGCTCAGTCTTAGCTTTGTTACGGATGAAGTCGATGAGCTCTGTCACATCCGTGGCCTTAGCTTTGTTGATATTAACGATAAAGTTTGCGTGTTTGGTGGAAATCTGAGCACCGCCGATGGTGTACCCCTTGAGACCTAACTCGTCAATAAGCTTACCGGCAGGTATTTCCTCAGGGTTCTTGAAGGTGCAGCCTGCGCTGGGCTCCACGGGCTGGGAGTTTTTGCGGCGCTGACGGCTGTCTTCGGTTACGGCTTCAATTTCCTTAGGATCCCCGGGCGTGCCGGAGAAGGAGGCCTGCATTACAATATTGTGCTCAAAATCAGGAATGAGGCGGTAACAGGCAGGGCGCATCGTTTCCTTCTCGAACTCTATAATGTCACCGTCATCGTTCAGGGCAATGGCGGAGCGGAACACACTCCACATATCACCGCCCATGGCTCCGGCGTTCTGACGAAGGCTGCCGCCCACGTAACCGGGGATGCCGTCCATCCATTCAAAGCCGCTAATGCCGTTCTGAGCTGCGAATGCTGCCAGCTTCTTGAGCTTTACACCGGCTCCGGCGATAATTTTATTGCCACGCAGCTCGAGCTTCTGGAACTCACCGGCTGCGGGATGAATCACGGCACCACGAATGCCGCCTTCGCGTACGATGAGGTTAGAGCCGCGGCCCACGGTGTGTACAGGAATGTTACGATCCTTGAAGAAGTTCACTACAGCCTGCATGTGCTCGAAGGTATCCGGCTCAATCCAGTACTGAGCTTCACCGCCTACACCGGCTGTCGTGTGTTTGCTCATGGGCTCGTACAGGCGGCAGGTGAAGTCAGAACCGCACTCTTGCTGCATTTCTGCAAGGATACGCAGGTCATCCGCAATCTTCTTACCGGCTTCATGCACATTACCGGCGCCGAGGGTTATGAAGAGGTCACCGGGGCGGAGGATGTTACCCACCTTGTGGTGAGCAAGGGCCAAGTCCGGCAGGAATTCCGCGTCCACAGGGCCGTTCTCCAGCACGGCATCCACGATGGTTTGGCCGCTGATGCCGGGAATGGGGGGCTCGCTAGCAGGATACACGTCTGCCACGTAAAGTTTATCAACATTCTGCAGCACTTTGCCGAAATCATCACGCAGCAGCTGGGTGCGGGTGTAACGGTGGGGCTGGAAAAGCACAATGAGGCGTTCCGGCTTCAGACTCTGAGCTGTCTGCAGGGTGGCTGCAATTTCAGTGGGGTGGTGACCATAGTCATCCACAATTCTGTAATCGCGGGAAAGGTATTTGGTCTCGAATCTGCGGCGTGCACCGGCAAAGCTGACAAGGCCGCGGGTGATGCTGGCAAAGTCACAGCCAAGCTCCAGAGCAAGAGCGGTGGCTGCAAGGGAGTTCAGCACATTGTGGCGGCCGGGAATACCAAGTTCTACGCGGCCGAGAGCCTCGCCCTTGTAGTTGATGGTATAGAGTGTACGGCCGCGCTTTACTGTTACATCCGTAGCGGTGTAGTCCGCATCCTGCCAGCCGTAGGAAATAGTGTTCGGGTACTGGGAGCAGACATCGGCAGCACCGGCGTCCGTCTTGCAGTAAATGAGCTTGCCACGGGTCTGACGGCAGAGGCGGTGGAACACACTCTTAATGTGATCAAGGTCACGGTAGAAGTCCAGATGCTCTGCTTCGATATTCAGGATGATGCTGTGTTCAGGGATGTAGTTTACCAGTGTGCCGTCACTTTCGTCACCCTCGGCTACAAGATATTCGCTGTCTTCTGTCCAGTGGGCGTTAGCGCCGAGTACCGGAATTTCGGCACCCACATAGTGACACGGACGCATACGTCCCACACGGAGCAGGTGGGCACTCATGGCTGATGTCGTGGTCTTGCCATGTGTACCGGCTACTACAACACCTTTCTTGTTATTGAGGATAGCGGCAAGGCATTCGGCTCGGCGCAGGCAAAGACAGCCATTCTGGCGGGCTGCAGCAAGAGCTACGTTCTCCTCGCGGATGGCACTGGAGTAAATAACAACCTCCGCGTCACTTACAGCTTCAGCGCTGTGCGGGCAGGAGAAAACGAGGCCGGCTTTCTGCAGTCGCTCTGTTTCTTTACTTGTCACGCGGTCACAGCCGCTTACGCGGTGGCCCATTTCAAGCAGCATGCGGGCTAGGCCGCTCATGCCGGAGCCTGCGACACCAATGAGATGAATGCGTACGGGATTATCCCTGTCCAGAAGCCTTTTGCGTAACTGTTCTATCATAGCTCTTACGCGTTATTATATACAATTACGCCATACAATCAAGCCAAATGTAATTCGGTTTCACCGGAATTAACATTCGGGGTTGAGAATGAACGACATTTTTCGGAGCAGAGGCCTATGGTTGCAGCTTTACTCAGCTGCGAACCAGCGGCGGGTCGTCACGAAAATGAAAATGAGACCGATGATGACACTAAGCGCTCCGTACAGAATGAAAGTAGAGGTGGAGGCCGGGTCTCTCACAATGCTGGTAAGATAGATGACTAGGAAGTTACCCAAGGTGCTGGTGAGGAACCAGAAGCTGGATACCGTGCTCTTGAGTTTATCTCCGGCTGCAGTGTATGCGTATTCAATGCCGGTGGTACTTACAAGAATTTCAGCTACGGTAATGACAAAGTAGGGGATAATCTGCCAGAGAATGCTGAGCTGTTCGCCGGCATTCAGTCTGCTCTGAAGCCAGGCTACGATGGCGTACGAGCCACCAGCCAGTATGATGCCGATACCCATGCGCTTAAGCGGCTGACTCCACTTGCCGATATAGGGATAAACCAGCAGGGTGACGATAGGCACAAGAGTCATCACAAAGGCGGGGTTGATGCTCTGCATTTCTTCCGCACCGAGGGAGAATGTAACTCCTGCGAGGGTAAAGCTGATTTCCTTCATGTCTCGCCCCTGGAGAATCCAGCTGGTGGATGTTTGGTCAAAGAGGCTCCAGAACGGGATGATAAGAAGGAACACGGTGAGCACGCGCAGCATGTTGCGTGCCTCTATCCGCTGCTCCTTGTCGTAAAGTTTCTCCGTTAATTCTCGGCCGTTGAAAATCATGCTGCCTACTGTGCCGAAGAAGTTCTTCATGCCAAAAGTGGCTGCGGCTTTCAGGGTCGCCAGTAGCAGGGCAATGACATACAGCAGTAGTGCCACGAGACCACAGAAGCTTGCGGCGGTTTCTCCGGCGCCGCTGAGCTCGGCAATGCGAGTTGCTCCATCTTGCGCCCATACGGCCAGAGCAATAACAATGGGGGCAATTACGATAAAGATGCCGATGCGAATAGCAGTGTCAGTGGCTTTTTTGACGGCCTCTCCACTGTAACGCTTGCAAGCAGCGTCAGCGCCTTTGAAAATACGGCAGAAAAGAGCGGGTAGAAATTCCGGCTGGGTCGGTGCCTTATGGCGGTACTGTTTACGGCCACACCAGAAAACCAGAGTTGCCAGTCCCATGAAGATGCCCGGTATGGCAAAGGCCCAGCTGTAGCCCCAGTTCTTGTGAACCCAAGGGATGACAAGGAAGGAGAAGAATGAGCCGAAGTTAATAGCCCAGTAGAATGCCGCGTACACGCGGGTCATAGTTTTAGAGTCAAAGCCTCCCACCTGATCGCCCACGAAGGCGGATACACAGGGTTTGATGCCGCCGGCACCAAGCGCAATGATGAAGAGGCCTGACAGCAGTATCATGCGCTTTACCTCGAGACTCTGCGTTAAATCTGCCGTGGCAAGTACTGCATGACCGAGGCAGTAGAAGAGGGAAACGTAGAGAATAGTGTGGTAGCGCCCGAGAAAGCGGTCCGCTATCCATGCCCCCAGCAGCGGCAAAATATAGATAAGCGCATTGAAGAGGTGTGCCACCTCCATGGCTTCGCTCTCGCTCATGGCGAGAGCGTTGACCATGTACAGCACGAGAATACTCTTCATGCCGTAGAAGCTGAAGCGTTCGCAAGCTTCGTTGCCGACAATGTATTTTGTCTGTGGGGGAAAGGCCATGATGCCTAGCGGGCTCAGTTGGCTGAGTTGGTGCTCACATAATCAGCGAGCTGTACGTTGTAGCGGATGTAGGCGGAGTTAATCCAGTCCTGCATTATCTGCTCAGTAAGCTGACTGTTGGTCATGGGCACCTGGAACATGTCGCGAAGCATGACGTACTGCTGGTCAGCAGGTACAGTGCGCTCCGTTACGGCGCTGATGCGGGCACCCGTGGGCAGAATGGTCAGCTGGCAGAGCTTGCCACTCGGCGTCACGATGAGAGCCTGTGTGCTGAGCCCCTCGGGAAGTTCTGCGTTGATGCCCATGGTCGTGGGACCGAAGTTGCTGACTTCAGCACCGGCAGCTGTGGCCTTGGCAAACACTGCATCCAGATTTTCGCCTGCTGTTACAGCTTCACTCATCTCGGTATAAAGCTTCTCAGCTGCAATCTGCAGGGCATTGGCTGTACGCTCAGCCTTCAAATCAGCCAGAGCGCTCTCGCGAGCTGCCTCAAAGGGAAGTACGGTGGGGGGCTCCACGGCCTCTACATCAATGAGAACGGCCTTGTTACCCTCGATGGCGAAGAAGCCACGCATCTGCTGCCATGCACCCAGTTTTTCAGTGGTTTTGTTCTGGACTGCTGCTTCATAATCAGCCACGGACGTGGCGCACTCGACGGAACCGAATGCTACAGCGGCAAGTGTTGTCTCACGACCGTCTGCATTAATCTTGGTCTGGAGAATAGCGGGAGCTTGTGCCTCAGTGCAGAGGGCAGTGGTAACGTGGCTGCTGCCGTCTTCAAGAAGGTAAGTGAAGGCGGCGTACTCGGAGTTCTCTGCGTTACCAGCAGCGGCTACGTTAGAAAGGATGTTATCAATACCAGCACCATCAGCCATGGCCAGCTCCTGCTCGATAACGTTGGCTGTGGCCATGAGGTCATCGATGCTTACCCCCTCAGCGGGTGTAAGGGTGTAGATGGAAACGATACGGCGCTGCTCGCTCTTGTAACGCTCCTTGTTAGCCTCCCAGTAAGCGGCAAGTTCCTCTTCTGTGGGCTCTGCAGGAGCCTGAACTTTATCTCTTGCGAGCCAAGCTGTACGGCCGCTGATGCTCTGGCTGCTGGCGTCAATGATAGCGCGCTGGGCAGGGGCGTGATAGGAGATGCCGTTTGTGACCATTGCCGTGATGGACTCCCAGATGATGATGTCTGCCACGGCCTCACGGTAAGCCTGCTCTGCGGGATTGTTTGCCACGCCATTGTGGTAACCGGTCAGGTCCTGATACAGCTGCTGGTCAAAGGAACCATCAGCCTTAGTGAAAGCGGGCAGGGAAATGATGAAGGCGTCCACCTGGTCCTTGGAAGCGCGAATGCCCAGAGCCTCAGCCTCTTCACGAAGGATGGCGCGGTTGATGGCCACGTTTTCCTCACTGTGCTTGCAGATGCCATAGCACCAAGCCTGCAGCACACTCTGAAGGCGGCCCATGCTGGCGTCTACCTCGGGATGCTCACGGAGCCATGCTTCCATGGCAGCGGTCTCATCCTCGCTGAGGTTTTCATCACCATTGCTGTCAAATCTTTCACGCAGCTTGGAGTAGGAGGCCTGCAGGAGACGCTGGATAGTGGCAGAGCCATTCTCGCCCAAACTATAGACTTCTGCTGACTTGTAATTAGTGCCGTTTACCTGGATGTGGAAATCCCGTGAAAATGCACTACCCTGACCACTGTAGTCCATCATGAGAAGACCGGCGCCGATGGCGACGATTACAATGAGAACCAGCAGTGAGTTTTTGCGGATGAATTCGAGGAATGTCATGGCCTGATATGAGGTGGAGTTTACCCGCGCCTGCGCGCTTAACTTGCGCATTCTACTCCATACTGTATCTGCTGGCAAGAGAATTCCGTGTCTTATGCCGGGATTCATATGTGAAATATGACACGGTGTAAAAGAAAAGCTTCCGGGTTCACCGGAAGCTTGTTCTTACATCCCCACGCGGATTCGAACCGCGGTTCTATGACTGAGAATCATATGTCCTAACCCCTAGACGATGGGGACATGTGAAGTACGCGGACCGGGACTCGAACCCGGGACCAATAGATTAAAAGTCTACTGCTCTACCGACTGAGCTATCCGCGCACTGCTTACTGCAGCTGCAGCGGCGCTATGCTACACGAGCATTGTTCCATTGTCAAGCATAAAAGTTAAATAAAGTGAAAAAAACTGAGTCGGAGCAGAGTTGTTGGAAAAGTTACAAGCCGTATCCGGAATGCCCGGATACGGCTTGAAGAAGTGTTTTGATGGTAAGTCAGATTTTTATCAGACTGGCGTCAGAGTAATTACTCGGCCACAACCTGAGCGGCAGCCTCCTTGAGGGTCTTGCCAACCTTGAACTTAACCACGGAACGGGCAGGAATCGGCACATCCTTACCGGGATCCTTGGGGTTACGGCCAATCTTGGCCTTAACCTCCTTCACAGAGAAGGTGCCGAAGTTACGGAGAACGACGCGATCTCCATTTCCGAGGGACTCGATGATGAGATCAACGGTCTTCTGGATAACCTCGAGGACATCATTCTGCGTAAGGTTGCTGCGGGTCTCGGCGCAGATCTTGTTAACAAGTTCTCGTTTTGTAATCGTATTAGCCATAAGTTTTCTGCTTTGTTGAAGAAGCCGGAGTGACTATATCGTATTTTTTTCTCTTGTGCACGAAAAAAAAGCGCGTTCCGTGTTTTTTTTGCGTCAACAAAGGACAAAATGTGACTCTGTCGGCATTTTTTGTTGACGAAACTGCCGATTAGGGGCATTTTAAGGGGGCTATGGCGAATCAATACACCGTTCAGCTGAGCCCGACAGAGGCGAGGGCGCTTCGAAAAAAACTGCAGGAGCGCGCAGGTTATGAGGAGAGTTCACGGGATTATGCGGATTTCTGCTTTGAGGGGCCCCGCGTGAATGTGGCGTACTATCCCAAGAAAGGAAAACTGTTAGTGCAGGGCGGCGGAGCGGATGAATTCATGGAGTTTGTGATGCTCATTGACCCGAAATCCGGCATTTCCGCTGTGACCGGTAAGGCTGCTACTCCCGAGGCAAAAGCGCAGAAGAGTATGAAGTCCGCGCTTGATATTACGCCCCATTTTGGTGTGGATGAGAGTGGTAAGGGGGATTACTTCGGACCATTGGTCATAGCAGGGGTTTACTCTGATGAAAACACGGCTGAGGCTTTAGTTAAGCTGGGCTGCCAAGACAGTAAAGCTATCCCGGATGACCGTAAGATTGCCGCCATAGCCGCCAAGGTGATGGCTCTCCCCGGTGTGGCGTATGAGGTGGTCTGCATCGGTCCTAAGAGGTACAATGAGCTTTACGCTGAGTTTGGAAATCTGAACAAGCTTCTCGCATGGGGGCATGCTCGCGTTATAGCTGCTCTACATGAGAAAGTTCCTTCCTGTCCGCGTGCCCTCAGTGATCAGTTTGCGAACGAATGGGTACTCAAGACTGCATTGAAGAAGCGAAATGTACCCGTGCTTCTGGACCAGCGCACAAAGGGTGAGAGTGATGTGGCTGTAGCGGCTGCGTCTATCCTCGCACGCGCCCGATTTGTGAAGTGGATGCGTGAGGCTGCTGCTGCCAGTGGTTGTGATTTACCTCTTGGTTGTGCCCCTCACGTTACCAAAGCTGCTCGGTCATTTGTGGCTACTCATGGCGAATCACGCTTGGGGGATGTAGCCAAGCTGCACTTTAAGACGACTGCGAAGGTGCTGAAGTGAGGCACCTCCACAGCAGGCGAATCACCGCGGTGATACCTATCAGGGCAATGCTGCATATGGCATTGCTCATCCCGTATATAGCGGCGCCGAACATGCTCATGATGCCATCATAACCACCGAAAATCAGGATTTCTGCCATGTATAAGATACCGCAGCTTACTAGTGGCAGCACGAGGCAGATGTATGCCGTATAAAAGCTTACTACACGTCGGCGCTGAATCCACAGGTACCCGATGCTGCAGAAGAGTGAGGGAAATAGGTATGAGCCAATGCCTAGCAGTAAACCACAGACAAGTTCTAAATGTGGATGCCGGCTCAGATATTCGGTGTGCGGCGGTGTGATAACGGGGGCGGATGTGGTGTCGCCGATGTCACCGGGGTTTGAAATGATGATTTCCAGAGTACCCCTCCTTGTTTTTCGTATGCTTGGAGTAAGAAATGGCCTGCAACCATTGAGCCCTCCGCGGTTCCACTCCGGAAATTCGGCGATGTATGTTGTTCCTTTATCTCCGTCCGGAAAAGCCTTGCGGAAGCGTTCAATCATTTCATCCGTTGCCGGAAGAATATAGACGTTGTAGGGAGCTTCATCCGGGATTTGCACTTTCCGGAGTGTCAGGCCGGGAGGTGCCTCACCCAGCCAAGGGGCTGCTTCCTCCTCCCATTGATATTGAGGATTCTGAGAAAGCTGATACCCGCCCCAGATTAACAACGCGTAAACAAGGGGCATCAAAATGGTGTAAAGAAGGGCGCTTTTCATGCTTTTTTCCGTATGAGCCGGGAAAGATAGATGATTATTGTCGATATGCTGTAAAGCGTCAGTACCCATACGGCACAGAGGTTACATGCGTGGAATGTCTGCGGTACCATTAGCAGTCCTTCGGGGTAGATTCGAGACAAATCGATTGCCAAAGCACAGAGCGCTATCGGCAGCACTAGGCACAGAATCAGTGTCGCAGGGCTGAAGGGCGTACGTTTCCCACGGGTGAACCACAGTCGGGGGGCTATGCAGAGTATGGGTGGGAGTATGGTGATGAAGAAAGAGCTTATCAGGAGAGTGATGATATCGAGGTCGTAGGAGGCTCCAACGTATTCAGGATAGTTTGGTGTGGTGAGAACGGGCGAGTCTTTATCTGTTGCAAAAGAACTACAGTCTTCATGGTAGTAAATACATTCACCATTAATGAGGCTGATAAGTACAGGATAAGAACGGTCGTAATATCCGCTTTCTCTCTTGTCTTCTTCTGTGATGGGTGCTTGGGTTCGGTAAACTTGCCGGACTCCCGGCCAGATACGGAACTCATTATCCCGCAGCTCGTCGGCAGTGATTGGAACCATGGAGAGCTTTTGTAAAATCTGTTCTCTCCGCTCAGGATTATCGAAAATGAAGTATAGGGGGGTGCCGTTGATTTTGTTCGCATCTGCATCATCCGGCATGGGACCGGCCCATGGGGCTGCAATTTGGTTCCATTCGTTCTTCACTGATTTACGATAACTATGCTGAAGGAGCATCAGCCAAAGACCGATGAATACCACGGGCATGATGATGTAGTAGAGACGCTGGCGAGACATACGATTGAGGTAAATCGGAGGGATTAGCGAGGGCGGCTGGCCTTAAGCATTTGCAGCAGGGCGGCGGGGTCGCTGAAGTAGGTGTCCACATAATGCCGAATATCAGCTGCTTCGCTAGCAGGTAATAAGGGGATGACTTCTTCAAACATTTGTTTTACGGCTATGATGTCATCCACAGTTTCTGCCGTGCACATGGCGTACTGGCACCTCTCCAGCATGACTGCAGGACGATTCTCTGGCAGGGCTTCGGCTAATTGGCGTTCCAGTAACTCGCCGAGGGCTGGGCTCAGAATGGGCAGGGCTTCACGCTCGCGGAAAAAGCGTTGAGCTTGTTCCTGAACTGCAGCTTCGTGATGAATGCCGGTCACGTTTTCTGGATCAGCCTGTATGATGGTATCACGCAGCTCTCGCCTTGGTGTATCGAATCCTTTGCCTTCTGGGAAGTTGCTATAGATTTGGTAGAGAGCCCGAGCTCGTTCGGTGCCACTGAGTCGCGCAGCCTGATGATAGAGCTCGTCCGCTTTCAGCGCATGTTCTAATGGAATAACGGCTTCTTTGATTCCTCTGACGCTTCCGTGGAAGCCGCCGATAACTTCTCCGTGCGGATTTAGGATGAGAATGGTGGGAAAGCCGCCTACCTGATAGTGCTCGGCAATGGCTTCGTTTTGAGCTCTCTGTTCAGCCGGGAAATTTGGGCTTTGGGGCAGGTCTATCTCCACAAAGATGAAGCGCTCGCCGGCCCATTCGCGGAACTCGGGCTTATCCAGAACATTGCGCTTCAGCGCCAAGCATGCTGTGCACCAGTCCGAGCCTGTAAACTCCACCAGTACCAGCTTGTTTTCTTGCTTCGCGCGCTGTAACGCTGCAGGAAGATTCGTCATCCAGCCTTCTGAAGCATAGGCTGATGACATCATCACGGCAGTAGCCGTACAAAACAGGGAGACTTGGAACGCAGTCATGACGATACTCGTTATATTCTGTACTCAGAGTAACATATACTGCGCGCTGCTACAAGCTTATTTCCTCGCAATTTCCTGCTGGGTAATGCAGTGAATAGCGCCACCCTCAATGACGAGGCGTCGGGCGTCAAAGCCGATGACTTGCTTGCCCGGAAAGCATTCACGCAGGATACCCAGGGCTCGGTCATCTTCCTTGGGCTGGCAGAAGATGGGCACGATGACGGCTCCATTGCAGATGAGGAAGTTTGCGTAGCTGGCTGGCAGCTGCTCTAGGCGCCAGTCCTTTGCTACCAGCGGCTGCGGCATGGGCAGGGGAACAATCTCCACACGGTGGCCGGAAGGCGTGCGGAGGTCTTGCAGGCGTTCGTTGTTTTCTGCAAGGTTGCGATAGTGCGGGGAATGCGGGTCCGGCTCCACGATGGAGACGACTGCCTCCGCATTCACGAAGCGCACCATGTCATCGATGTGGCCGTCCGTGTCGTCACCCTCGATACCGCAGCCGAGCCAGAATACTTGTTTGGTTCCCATCATGCGGTGGAGCTCAGCCTCGATTTCAGCCTTGCTGACGCCCGGGTTGCGGTTCGGATTCAGCAGTACGGCCTCTGTGGTGATGAGTAGACCCTCACCATTACCCTCGATAGCGCCGCCCTCCAGTATGAGCTCGCTTTTCAGGCTCGGCAGCTGAAGGCTCTCCGCAATGCGTGCGGGGACTTCGTTATCCAGATTCCATGGCGCGAACTTGCCGCCCCAAGCGTTGAACGTCCAGTCTGCGAGCTGGCGGAGTCCATCCTGCCGCTGCACGAAGATGGGGCCGTGGTCTCGGCACCATACATCATTCGTGGGGTGATTGAAAAGAGCGTAATTAAGCACGCCTCTCTGCTCCAGCAGATTGCGGATGCTGTTGTGCAGGGGAGTAGCTGCGTTGATGCGCACCTGAGCATGCGGGGCAATGGCAGCAGCCAAGTCCGCATAATGGCCGGTCAGCTCGGCAAGGCCTCCCTGCCACAAGTCTTCGCGGTGAGGCCAAGAGAGCCACACGGCTTCCTGTTTTTCCCATTCAGCGGGCCAGCGCAGCTGGTCACCTTGCATAGCTTGCGGTATACTCATGGTGTTGTGGTCTATTGGAATCAGTTGAGGGGAGAAACGCCGCCGATGTAGGGCGCGTTGAGGATTTCCTGTAAGTCCGGTAGCTCATCAAATTGCTCACGAGAGTCCCCCTTTTGCTTGCCGAAAATGCCGACTTCGATGAGATTGTAGACGATATTGCCGAAGTCACCGGCGCTTCTGATACCCCAGAACTCCAGCACGCGGGAGGCCAGCGGGCCGTATTCATCCAGCGCATAGGCGCAGGCCCCAAGGTAAAGCTCCTTGGCGCTTAGATGGGGGCTTTTGTCGTCCTTGCAGAATTTGTCTGCGGCAGCGTCCAGCCCGGCACGCATAAACTCGTACGCCTCCTCCGTGTATTCGGGGTAACGCTCTGTCAGGATTTCCACTGCTCGCTCAAAGCTCTGCTTCATGCCCCCATGCTATCATGTGCCGTTATGATGTGCAATGCTAAAGAATGCCATCATTTGGCTTGCAAGCAAGCGGGCTTTCCGTTACAATGCCGCAAGCATGGAAGACGTGAAGTACAGAGTGGTGGGTTCGGTAAGCGATTGGCAGACGTGGTGCGAGACTGCAAAGCCTGAGGTCGTGAACGAGTGCGACTGGGTGGAGTTGCGAGTGGATGCTTTGCCGGAGGATATCAGTCCGGAATGCCTTCTTGCTAGTCGTCCGGCTTGTCCTGTGCTGCTAACTGTACGCCATGAGAGTGAGGGCGGATGCCGCTCTATGTCTGAAGAGCAGCGCCTTTCGCTTGCTATGAAATTGCTGCCCCTTGCTACCGCCGTTGATTGGGAAACTGCTCAGCTGGAGCATGCTCAAGAGCTGGTGGCTGCGGCAAAGGCTGCGGGCGTGACGGTCATTGCTTCCAATCATGATTTTGAGAAAACGCCCTCACTTGCTACTCTTAAGGAGCGGGAGGCTCTCGCTCGGTCTCTTGGGGCTGATGTGGTGAAGTTTGCTTGGCGACTTCACTCAGCCGAGGATATTATGGTAGGTGTTCAGCTTCTGCGCGAGTCCACCGGGCCGCTTGCTGTCATGGGAATGGGCCCGCTGGGCGCTGTGAGCCGCTTGCTGTATGTTCAGCATGGTTCCTGCCTGATATATGGATATTTGGGCAATACGCCTACGGCTCCCGGTCAATGGTCTGCCGCGCTCTGCAAGAAGGCTTTGTCCAGCACGGCGGTGTGAGCGTTTCTCCCTTTATCGGATGTTGCACGCTCGGCGCACCTCTCCGAAGGTGTAGGAGCGTGTCTGCATGGAGTGCAGCCAGCTGTGTTGCTCTCGCAGTCTATTCGCTCGGGAGAAGTTTTGAGGTGCGGTGATGCGGGTGAAGATGAGGTTATGCATGCGGCTAAGTGGCACACTCCGTACGCCGTAGCCGCCCGGTTTGTTGGCAGACCAGTATCGCAGGTTGACGGCGCCGTTTTTGCGTTCTAACCCAAGGAATACGACCAGATGCCCGCGCTCCTCGGCACCGATATTTTCATTCCAGAAGATTTTCAGGAAATCGCCCGGGCGGGCTAATCGCACATCGTGGAAGTTGATGCCGGCGCTCAGTTCGTGTACCAGCATGGCCATTCCCGGGCCATTGGCGTTGGCTCTTCCCCAAGCACCTGTACCATCCGGCTGATTGCCCTTGATATCAAGGGCTTCCCAAGCATCAGAGGGTAGGCGCCTGCCAACGGCAGCTTCCCAGCGCTGAAGTGAGCGCAGCAGCACCATGTAACAGGCTGCTGAGCAGAAGGTGGGGGCTGCTCGTTGAGGAGAAATAACCAGCCCTTGCAGTGCTTCGCTCCATTCTACCCCGGCTTCTGCCACACGCGCTACGTCCTCCGGGGTGGCAGAATATCCGCCGCCGGAAGGCATGTCATGCTGAATCGTTTGTAGAACGAGTGTGTTGAAACTACTGCGTGCCTGTGCTTCTTGCACAGCGGCGGATGTGGTGCTGCGACGCCTCAGCTCCGCGGCTTCACTCAGCAGAGGAAGCAGTATGAACAGCAGAAGTGTGAAGCGGGCAAGCATCGTAAGCGGATGAAGTTAATCTTGGGCCTCTGTGACAGGGGCAGATGTCTGCGTGGGAGTTTCTACCTGTTCTGTAGCGGGCCTTTGCTGCATCTGGCGTGCAACGGGAATCATCACCGGTGCTGATACGATGGAGACGACTGCACCCACGCCCGCCCCCCCCAAGCAGAGCGCGTTCTGTGCGACACTTATCGGTACGTCCAGTAATACGGTAGCGGCATAGCCAGCTGCTCTGTGCGCTCCTGCATAAGGAGACGTGCACCGGAAACTTTCCCCTATGGCATTTTTGGGCGCGGCGTTGACTATCGGAAGGCTTACTGTGCAGCGAGATTTTACTTCACTCGGGTTTTCAACTCGAATCAGGGGATTGTTAAACGAGGCGGACGGCATGTGCGAGCTGCGACCGCTCAGGTACAAGGCAAGATTGGTAGGAATGAGGTACAAATCATTCTCATTGACAGCTTGGTCATAATCAGGCATGCAGATCTTGTCACCCATCATTTCTGCCCAGTTAAGAGCATGGGGCATTTTGCGGTAGCGGGGCAGCTCTATGTAGTACCGGCTTCCATCGCTCAGAATGGTACGGCCTGAGTTTGGCGTAATATCAGTTGGCAGGCAGTGGCCGAAGTATTCAGCTCGGGTGAACTCCTGTTGGCCTATGTAGGAGCGGCAGCTGTTCAGGAGCAGGGCTCCGCAGAAAAGTAACAAAAGAGAGGCTTTCATGTTTTATCTATAAGAAAGATCCATAAGAAAGCTCCGCAGCGGGTAGCCGCGGAGCTTTGAAGAATGGTAAACTCCGTCTCTGCTTTATGCCATGCGGGCACGGGCATCAGCCTCTACTGCTGCCCACAGAGAGGAAATGCCGGCTTCCACGGCGGCCTTGGCGGCGCTGAGCTCAGCACCCTTCTCGCCATGAGCGAAGAGGTAGTACTTAATCTTGGGCTCGGTACCGCTGGGACGAACAGCAAAGCTGCGGCCGTCAGCGAGGTCGATGAAGAGCATCTTTTCAGCGGGGATGGGATCGCCTTCAGCATCCACAAGCGTGCCGGTGGAGAAGTCTCGCACGGCTGTTACAGCGGCGCCATCCATCTCTACAGGGGCATTTTGCATGTAGCTCTGAGTAAGTGCGGCAATCTTGGCGGCACCATCGGCACCTTCCATCACGATGCTCTTACCCAGCTCCATGTAGTAGCCCAGCTCGGTGTAAATGTTGTTCAGGCACTCCAGCAGGCCAATGCCCTTGGAGGCAAGGTAGGCGTTCATTTCTGCCAGGCAGAGAGCGGCAGCGTTGGCGTCCTTGTCACGGACGAAGTCCTGAGCGAGATAGCCGTAGCTTTCTTCACCACCGAAGATGAAGTACTTGCTGTACTTAAGGCGCAGCTCACGGGTCTGAGCCTCTGTCATGCTGCGGTACCCGACGCGCTCAGCCTCGGGAATGGCCTGCTCGTACTTGCCAAGCTTGGCGGCGATGTACTTGAAGCCGGTGAGGACGTTCACGGTGGAGATGCCGAAAGAGGCGGCGATTGCGTCCTGCAGCGGGCTGGTAACGAAGGTCTTTACCATGACGGAGTGGTCAATGTTCTCCGGGGTGATGATGCCGAGCTCGATGGCGCTCATGCAGCGGTACCAAGCCAGAAGGCAGCCGGTCTGGTTACCGGTGAGCAGCTGCATCTTGCCGGTGGCCGTGTCACGCACGGCGATACCCATGCGGTCGCTGTCAGGGTCAGTGGCAATGACAAGGTCGGCATTCTCAGCGTCAGCCTGGGCGATAGCCATGTCCAGAGCAGGGGCGTTCTCGGGGTTCGGGCTGGCCACGGTGGGGAAACGACCGTCCAGTACGTCCTGAGCGGCCACGGTGCTCACATTGCAGCCAATCTCCTTCAGAATGGGTACGATGCAGCGGCCACCCGTGCCGTGCAGATTCGTGTATACCACCTTGGCGCTGGCTTTGGCAAACACGTCCGGGCGCAGGATGATGCCCTTGAGCTTCTCGATGTAAATGGCGTCAAACTCCGGCCCGAGAATGCTCAGCGTGCCTTGCTCCTCAGCGGGAAGCGGTTCGTAGGTGTCACCGGTGAGGGCGTTAACTTCTGCGATTACGGCTTTGTCATGCGGAGCAATGAGCTGGGCACCGTCGTTGAAGTAGGCCTTGAAGCCGTTATCGTGTGCAGGGTTGTGAGAGGCTGTCAGCACCACGCCGGTGTCAGCATTCAGCTCACGGATGGCGAAGGATACCTCCGGGGTGGAGCAAGGACCATCAAAAAGAGCGCAGTCGCAGCCCAAATCCGTGGCAATCTTGGCGCAATACTCGGCGAAGTCACGGGAGAAGTGGCGGGTGTCATGACCTACGACGATACGAGGCTTGCGGCCGGAACCTTCAGCCTGAACAAAGCGGTTCACATAGGTAATGAGGCCGCGCATGGCGCGCCCCACATTGAAGAAGTTCATGGACGCCGTACCTACGCAGGGGAACTCAGGGCGGCCGTTTACACCACCTTTCTCTTGTTCAGACGGAGCTACCACCATGCCGATGGTGCGGCCACGAAGTCCACCGGTGCCGAAAGCAAGTGTCTTGTAGAAGCGGTTGTTCAGCTCAGCCCATTCGCCGGCGGCTGCAAGTTCGGTGATTGCTGCGGGAGCAACGGGATCCTTTGTGCCGGCCAGAAGCAGGCGGATGTTCGTGAGGGAATCTGCAAGCAATTTGCCGTCTGCTACGGCCTGTTCAAGAGTGGAAAGAAGTGTACTGTCCATAATTCGTGCGCGCATTATATATCACATGTGCGTGACTGGCAAGCATTTTCGGTGCCTGTTTGCGATGAGCGCTCTTTCGTTGTTATTTTGAAAGTGCTATTTTTCGGCCCTCTGAAAATAAAATTAGAATTTTTCTAATTTTAGTGTTGACATCGGCAGATATGGTGCTATTATTCGCAATCATACACCACATATAGGAAATACAGGAAAATGAAAATACGTAAAAGGAATGGCCAAGAAGAGAGCTACCGCCGCGGAAAGATAGAGCGAGTAATCGGGTTAGCATTTGAGAGTGTGGGGCAGACACCCGGAGAGTCCGTTATTGGTGAGCTGGCGGAGGGTGTGGAGCGGAAGCTGCTTGTCGGAGAGGGTGCCATTCCTGTGGAGCATGTGCAGGACATTGTGGAAGAAGCCTTGATGGTGGGTGGGCACTATGAGGCAGCCCGCAGTTTCATTCTGTATCGCAATGAGCGCAGGCGCCTGCGCGCCATGCGAGCCACGCTGATGTCATACTTCGGGAATGAGCCTGAGCTGGACGCCGTTCTCAAAGAATTGCAGCAGGAATTTCCCGGTGAAGAGTATTCTCTGAACCTGCTCACGAATCGTTTTCACAGTTTTTATAGGAGAGGAATAGCAAAGGCTGCTGCCCTGGAAGTGCTTACCGGGGCAGCGGCCGAACTCACCTCTCGCGACGCCCCGCAGTGGGAGATGATTGCCGCCCGCTTCCGCCTGCTGCGTTTCTATGATGATGTCCGATGCTATGAGGAGAGCGTGGGCCTGAACAGCCTGTATGATAAGATTCAACATTTTGCACGTGAGGGATTGTATGCTCCGGCTGTGGCAGAGGCTTACAGCCGTGCTGAAGTGGATGCCTTTGAGCGTATGTTGAAACCGGAACGCGACAAGCTCCTGAATTATTCCGGGCTTGAGATGCTTATCGGGCGTTACCTGATTCGCACGCGTACTGGGGAAGTGCCGGAAACGCCTCAGGAGATGTTCATGGGAATAGCCATGCATCTGGCGATGAAGGAAGACGTGGACCGCAGTGGTTGGGTTCTTCGCTTCTATGATATGCTCAGCACGCTGAAGGTAACCATGGCCACGCCCACCTTGGCGAATGCCCGCAAACCTTTTCATCAACTTTCCTCCTGTTTCATTGATACTGTTCCTGATAGTCTGGAAGGTATCTACCGCAGTATTGATAACTTCGCCCAGGTCAGTAAGCATGGCGGAGGAATGGGCCTGTACTTTGGCAAGGTGCGAGCCACCGGCAGCGCTATACGAGGATTCCCCGGAGCTGCCGGTGGCGTCATCCGCTGGATTCGTCTGGCGAATGACACCGCTGTGGCGGTGGATCAGCTTGGCGTGAGGCAGGGGGCTGTAGCCGTGTATCTTGATGCATGGCACCGCGATTTGCCTGAGTTTCTCGCGCTTCGTACAAACAATGGAGATGACCGCCTGAAAGCTCATGACGTTTTCCCGGCCGTGTGCTATCCGGACTATTTCTGGCAGCAGGCCAGGGATAACATAGAGGGGATGTGGTACCTCATGTGCCCGCATGAAGTGCGCTGTGTGAAAGGATATTCACTGGAAGATTACTGGGGGGAAGAATGGGAAAAACGCTATCACTCCTGCGTGGCGGATTCTCGTATTCACAAGCGAATTATCCCCATCAAAGAGCTTATCCGCCTCATCCTTAAAAGTGCGGTGGAGACCGGTACGCCCTTTGCGTTCAATCGTGATATAGTTAACCGAGCCAACCCGAACAAGCATGCCGGCATCATCTATTGCAGTAACCTCTGCACTGAAATCGCTCAGAACATGAGCGCTATTGAATCTGTGGAGCAGAAGGTGCAGACGGTGGATGGTGACACTCTGGTGGTGACAACCACTCGTCCCGGGGATTTTGTGGTCTGCAATCTGGCTAGCCTTTCTCTGGGGCGTATCAACACACAGGACGCCTCTGAGCTTGCCGCTATCACTCGCAGTGCCGTGCGTGCTCTGGATAATGTTATAGATTTGAATCTATACCCACTGCCGTATGCAGCTGTTACAAACTCGGCGTATCGTCCTATTGGCCTCGGAGTGAGTGGTTATCACCACATGCTGGCAAAGCAGGGGGTCCGCTGGGAAAGCGAGGAACACCTTGCGCTCGCGGACAGCCTCTTCGAGCAGATTAACCATGCGGCCATCTCCGCCAGTTGTGAAATCGCGGAGCAGAAGGGGGCCTACTCACACTTCCAAGGGAGTGATTGGCAGACCGGTGAGTACTTCCGTCAGCGTGGGTACACGTCTGCTCAATGGCAGGAGTTGCAGCAGCGTGTGGCAACCTTCGGCCTGAGAAATGCGTGGTTGCTTGCTGTGGCCCCCACCAGCAGCACCGGAACTATCGCCGGTACTACTGCCGGGATTGACCCCGTGATGAAACTCTTCTTCATGGAGGAGCGTAAAACCGGCCTCATGCCGCGCGTGGCTCCCGAGTTATCTCTGGAAACGCTCTGGTATTATAAGAGCGCTCACCGCATTGACCAGCAGTGGTCCGTGCGTGCATGTGGCATCCGCCAGCGCCATGTGGACCAGGCGCAGAGCCTCAACCTTTACATTACTACTTCCCACACACTCCGTCAGATTCTTAACCTGTATATCCTTGCTTGGGAGTCCGGCGTTAAGACAATTTACTACATCCGTTCCAAGAGCCTCGAAATAGAAGAATGCGAATCATGCAGCAGTTAACCCGCAAGCCACTCTTTAATCCGCAGGGTGATACAAATGTGCTCACCCGCCGTATCATCAACGGTAACACCACAAACCTCAATGACTTCAATAATATGAAGTATTCGTGGGTTAGCAAGTGGTACCGCCAAGCCATGAATAACTTCTGGATACCAGAGGAAATCAATCTCGCGTCCGATGTGAAGGATTATGCGCGTCTGTCTCCGGCAGAACGCCGCGCATACGATAAAATCCTCTCTTTCCTCGTGTTCCTGGATAGCATTCAGACGGCCAATCTTCCCTCTGTGGGTGAGTATGTCACAGCCAATGAGGTGAATCTCTGCCTCTGCATTCAGGCTTTTCAGGAAGCGGTACATAGCCAGAGCTACAGCTACATGCTGGACACTATCTGCGAGCCACAACACCGCACTGAGGTGCTGTACCAGTGGCAAACGGATGAGCATCTTCTCCGCCGTAATACCTTCATCGGTAATCTGTATAATGATTTCCAGCAGCACCGCACACCGCAGGCGTTCGCTCGCACGCTTATAGCTAATTACATTTTGGAGGGCATTTATTTTTACAGTGGATTCATGTTCTTCTACAATCTTGCTCGCCATGGGAAAATGCCCGGCAGTGCGCAGGAAATCCGCTATATCAACCGCGATGAGAATACTCACCTCTGGCTCTTCCGGAATATCATACGCGAGCTCCAGCGTGAGCAGCCCGAGCTCTTCACTCCCGAGCTGGTGGAGGAGTACCGAGCGATGATTCGTGAAGGAGCGGAGCAGGAGATAGCATGGGGATGCTACGTCATTGGAGATGAGATACCGGGGCTATCTACCTCTGTGCTCACGGCATACATCCGCTATCTTGCCAACCTCCGTGCGAGAAATCTTGGTTTTGAACCCGTCTATGAAGGGTATGAATCTGAGCCGGCTGACTGCTCGTGGGTGTCTCAGTACAGCAATGCAAACCTCATTAAAACAGACTTCTTTGAGGCTCGTAGCACTGCATACGCCAAAAGCTCCGCCTTGGTGGATGACCTTTGAGTCATCCACCGGCGAACTTTGTTATACACGTTAGGCCAACAACTGAGTTCTTAAAAAGTGTGCGTAAGGGAATGTTCCATGCTTGCCAAACATGCATGGCCGTGCTATACTGCCCGCACGACCATTAGTCCTTATGCCTCATACAACGGAACTTTATCGGCCGAATGCCGCCATCATCTACCAGCGTCATGATGGTACTGTGCTTGTGTGCGAACGCGTGAAACCTCTCGGCGCCTGGCAGTTCCCCCAAGGGGGAATTAAGAAGGGCGAGTCTCCGCTCAGCGCAGCTTGCCGCGAAGGGATGGAAGAAACCGGTTTTCGTCCGAATGAATACGAAGTTATCGCTCAGCATGGGCCGTACCGCTACGATTATCCGCCGGCTGAGCGTGAGCGAGTTCTGCGCAAGCGAGGCATTCCATACGCCGGGCAGGAGCAGTATTATTTCCTTTGTCTCATGCATAGTGACGAGGCTGAACCTTGGCTGGATAACAAGGAGTTCCGCGATTATAAATGGGTGCAGCCCGCTGATTTTGACTTCGGCGCTCTGCCGGACTTTAAGCGCGGCGTTTATGAGAAGGTGATGCAGGATTTCTTCGGTGTCTGAGATGGAACCAGTGGCGTACATTCGCTCTCCCTTTGCGGATAAATTTGGCGTTCCCCGCCAGAGCAATCTTGCGCCTCACGTTATCTCGGAAATTGTTTTTGAGCCCGCATTCAGAAATCCTGAATGTGTGCGAGGTATTGAAGCCTTCAGCCATTTATGGGTAATTTGGGGCTTTCATTGCAATGAGGGTGCCGGCTGGCATCCTACGGTGCGTCCCCCGCGGCTGGGTGGTAATACGCGCATGGGTGTTTTTGCTACGCGGTCGCCCTTCCGCCCGAATGGGCTTGGGCTTTCCGTTGTCCGCCTTGTCTCGGTGGAGGAGGGTCCAGTGCTACGCGTATCCGGCGCTGATATGGTGGATGGTACGCCCATTTACGATGTGAAGCCGTATATTCCTTATTCCGACAGCATCCCTGATGCTTTAGGCGGCTTTACCGCTGCCACTCCTCGCCACATGCTGGAGGTGCAGCTTGATTGCGCCTTGCCGAAAGCCGCTGCCGGTGAGTGGGAGACAGCCATGAAGGAGGTGCTGGCTCAGGATCCTCGCCCGGCTTACCAGCAGGACCCGGAGCGTGAGTACCATGTTATTCTCAAACCCTTCGAGGTGAGCTTCCGTGTGTGTGATGGGGTGGCTCATGTCGTTGCCATCCGCCCCTATAAGCCATGATTTCCCGTCTGCAAACGGCCTTCCAGCAGAATCTAGCTGATGGATGTGAGCAGGGGGGCTCTGTTTCCGTGTGGCAGGATGGGCAGGAGCTAATCACCATTTGCGGGGGAGATACAGGCCATGGTTCGCCGTGGGATGACGATACATTCGTTCCTATATATTCTGCTACAAAGCCTGCCGCCGCTGCCTGCCTTTTGCAAGCTTTGCATGACTGTTGCCGTGGGCCTGAACTGGAGGTGGGCGATTTGTGGCCGCGTTTTCCTTTGCCGTACCTTACTGTAGGCCAGCTGTTATCCCACCAGAGTGGGTTGGCTGCGCTGGCAGTGCCGGCTCCTCTAAATGATTTGGCGGCTTGTCGTCAGGCTATTGAACAAAGCCGCCCCCTGTGGACGCCTCCGCAACATGGCTACCACCCGCAGACTTTTGGTCCTCTGGTGGATATCCTGATGCTGGAGCTTACCGGTATGCGTGTGAGTGATTACTGGGAAAAGAAGGTGCGTGCTCCCTTGGGGCTGGAGTTTTACATTGGCCATTTCCCGGAGGAACTGTACAGCAGAGTTGCTCAGCTTCGCTCACCCCGCATGAATGGCGCTATGCCTCGCACGCCGTTTTATCGTGAATATTTTGATGAAGCAAGTCCAGTACACCGGGCTTTCCATAGCATCGTTGGGCTGAACTCGCCGCGCGAAATGTCTACCCCTGCCGCTTGGCAGTGTGGCTCTCCCGCGAAGGGCGGTGTGGCTACAGCGCGTGGTCTTGCCGCTTTTTATCAAGCGCTGCTTGGGCTGCTACCGGCTTCTCCTTTTGCCGCTGATGTGGCAGAGTGGATGAGTACTCCGCTCAGCTGTGGTATGGATTGTACTCTGCTAGAGCACACTTCCTTTACTTGCGGTGCTATGTGTGAACCTTCTGCCTATTTCCCCGGTGGTGGTTTTGGACATGCAGGCGCCGGCGGTTCCTTTGCCTTCTGCCGCCCTGAAGATGGCTTGTCCTTTGCATATGTCATGCGCGGAATGGAGCTGGGGTATCTTCCGGGCACGCGTGTGCAGAGGCTGCTCTCTTGCCTGTCTTTGTAAATATTTAATTTTTCCGTATCTTCTCTGTTGACATGTGAGGCTGAGAGGAGTAGAATACCCGGTATGAAGTCACGCATGGATGAGTTCGCTGAATGGGGCACCGAAGTGGTGTTCGGGCGGGCGCATGGTTTTCGTGCGTGGCTGATGAAGTGTGCGCTGCGTTTTGCGAGCTTCTTCTTTTACATTCTGATAAAGACACGCCTGTTTTTATTCCGCCGCCGCTTGAAGACCGTGCGATACTTGGGCACGTTTGTGGTGAGCGTGGGTAATATCACGGCCGGTGGTACCGGTAAGACTCCTGTGGTGGAGTTGCTTTCCCGCACTCTTGCAGAGCGTGGTCGTAAGTGCGCTATTCTGACGCGAGGTTATAAGAGTGAGCCACTTGATGAGCCGCAAGAGTGGTTTGACAGCAATGGTAAGCCCGTGTCGCACCTGCCTAAGATTGCCAGTGACGGCGTGACGCGTTATCTGGGCCCCCTTTATGCAGGCGATGAGCCCTTCATGCTGGCCCGAAATCTGGACGGCGTAGCTGTGCTGGTGGATAAAGACCGCGTGAAGTCCGGTATTTTTGCCATCGAACAGCTGGGAAGAAATACCCTTATTCTGGATGACGGCATGCAGTATCTCAAGCTCAAGCATGAGATTGATATCGTGCTGGTGGATTGCGGTTTCCCCTTTGGTACCGGTTCGCTGCTGCCGCGAGGAACGATGCGTGAGCCTCGTTCCAGTCTGGCCCGTGCGAGTTACATCATTCTCACGAAGAGTGGCGGCAAGCCGCAGGGTGAGCTCATCACCACTATTCGCAAGTATAACAAGACTGCGGATATCATTGTGACGAACCACGGCCCCTCCTATCTGGAGAATATCTTTACCGGTGAGCGCCAGCCGCTGAGTTTCCTGAAGGGTAAATACGTGGCCTGTATGAGCGGTATTGCACGCCCGGAAAGCTTTGAAGGGCTCGTGGAGGATTTGGGCGCGCATGTGGAAATCCGCCGTCGCTATCCGGACCATTACTGGTTCGACCAGGCTGATTTGGAAACTTTTGTTGAGCGCTGTGCTGACCGCGCTATGGATATCATCGTTACCACGGAGAAGGATGCCGTGCGTTTCCTGAAACCCGGTGAGATGGAGGTGCCCATTTACTTCCTGCGTATTCAGATTGATATCGAACAGGGGCAGGAATACTGGGACCGCATGATTGACCGCATTTGCGGCCTTGCTGAGCCTCAGCCCACACCTCAGTGGAGTAATAACGTGCTCTGATGAGCACTTACACCCGGCAGATACCCGGACGGATGCAGCGAAGCCCGAAGAATAGCCCGCTGAGTGCAATGGTGGTGTAAAGTACTGCCATCCATATATCCGGCCTTGTAGTCTGCATGGCTGGGCTAGCGGCCCAAGCCAGAAGCCCACCGCCGATGAAGCCTAGTCCCTGCGCCATACCGGAAAGCGCCACAGTGGTGCCTTCATCTGCGGAGCTCATGATAATCAGCTCCATACCCAGAGCAAAGATGCTTCCTAAGCTGAGCCCCAGTAGAATGGAAAACAAAGGCCAGAGGTGCAGGGGGCCGAGCAATAATCCCCAGCAGCTGATGCAGGAGAGTACGATGGCCACGTTCATGAGCATTCCTTGTCCACCCAGCCACTTCGCCATATGGCTGCTGAGAAGGGAGGCCGGTATTTGACATGCCGTGGATAGTGAAAGTACCAGCCCCGCTTCAACGAGCGGAAGCCCGCGCCGTCTCATCAGCGTGGCCATCCATACAATCAGTAACCAAGCGCCCGCTACGCGGCAGAGGTAGAACAGGCTGACGAACCATGCTTTTTTCTGCCGAAAAAGGGGACGCATGGGAGCATGTATCGTGCGTTCTTCCTTCTTTTGCTCCGAGGTAAACATGATAAGCTCAGCCCACAGCAGTGTGGCCACCAGTAGAGGTAGTCCCCAGAACAGTAATCCCTGCTGCCAGCCGCCGAGAGCCAGCGCTATTGGGTCAGATGCGCCCGAGCCCACGGCTGTGCCGAGGCTTACACAGGCCGTGTAGGCACCCATAATTTGTGCGGCGTCAGAGGCGAATTCTTGTTTCACGATACCGAGAATAACAGAGCCGGTAATTCCCAGCCCGAGCCCGATGATAATCGTGCCGCCGTACAGCCCCGGTATTCCTCCGTAGCTTCGCCATACTACCCCTGCAAGCGCCAGTAGAAGAGAGTAGATGATAAGCATTCGCGGCCTGATGTGTGCCGTCAGCTTTGCCCCGAGTGGAGCTGCTACGCCCAGAGCGATGATGGGAAGGAGTCCGAATAGCCCACTGCCGCTGATGCTGAGCCCTAGGTCTCGCATCAGAAATACCAACAGCGGGTCTGCCGCGGAGAAACTCATGCGAAGGTTGAAGCTTACCAGCAGAAAGATGATAATGAAGTGAATTCTTTGTGTATGCCCCATGTGACCATTCTATTCTCACTTGTGGAGTGCTGCAATCTATCTTGCTAACGTGTTATGTACTTGCCACCCATGCGCACAGGTGTTATACTGAGCCTCATGATAGAACTGACGATGCTTGGCACAGGAAACGCCGCTGTGACTCAATGTTATAACACCTGTTTTACCAT
Organism: Akkermansia sp.; assembly: GCA_045653545.1. Lineage (GTDB taxonomy): Bacteria > Verrucomicrobiota > Verrucomicrobiia > Verrucomicrobiales > Akkermansiaceae > Akkermansia. The sequence continues at coordinate 256,984 of JAZOMC010000044.1, read as the reverse complement.
CCGCAATGGAAAGCAAGTGCTTCTTGTGGACGCCGGTGGAGGAAATGGTATTCTGGCTCGACTGGAACAAGCATTGGTGCCGCTTTCTGATATTCACGATATTTTCCTCACGCATACGCATACAGACCACATTTTCGGCGTAGTTTGGGTGGTTCGTATGATTGCTCAGGCTATGAATGCCGGCAAGTATTCCGGTGAACTTCATCTGTACGGCCATGAAGAAGGCTTGAATACACTTGAACTCATCTGCCGCCACACGTTGCCGGGCAAGGTTTGCAAGCATTTGCATGCAGACATTCTGCTGCATTCGCTGGCTGATGGTGAGGCGTTCTGTGCTGCTGGCATGCAGGCTCAGGCTTTTGATATTGGTTCCACCAAGGCGAAGCAGTATGGATTCAGTCTTGAATTGCCGGATGGGCAGCGCCTGACATGCTTGGGGGATGAGCCATATAACGAGCGCGCTAAAGTTTATGCCGAGGGGGCTGACTGGTTACTTTGTGAAGCATTCTGTTTGTATGCTGACCGCGAGCGCTTCAAGCCATATGAGAAACACCACAGTACCGCACTTGATGCCGGTCGCCTTGCCGCAGGGCTGGGCGTGAAGAATCTTCTGCTGTATCATACAGAGGATAAGACTCTCGCCTCTCGCCGCAGTACCTACACCGCTGAGGCCGCGGAACACTACAAGGGCACCATTCATGTGCCTGATGATATGGAGAAGCTTTATATCTGAGTAAACAAAAACGACCGGCGCCCCATGGGCAATCCGGTCGTTTTTGTACTTACACCTACTCTATGAAAAACAGTTTTTCTGTCTTCTCTCAGACCGGCTCTCACCCCGGTCTACTCATAAGAACGCATTAAATTCTTAAATTCTACAGAAAAATTGCATTTTTTTAATTTATTTTTGAATTTTATTCCTGCGATGGGGAAGAAGAATCTCTTATTATCTCAATTTCAACGCCTTCAAGAACGTTGAGCTCATCGCCATTTTTTGCTTCACTAAAGTTTTCGCCGAAAACTTTGGCGAAAACCGGCCCGTTGATGAAGTCGATGAGCTGCTGATTGCCGAAACATTCGTTCTCCGCCAAGTAAAGGAGAGTGGGGCCTATTCGGTAGGAAATTTTGCGAGCTGTTTCAGAAGCGGGGCCCCAGCAGTCCGGCCAAGCGGCCTCAGAGGCGAACCGAGAAAGCTGCGTGGCGCCGGTGATGATGCGGGGGGTGAGTATCTCATGGGTATCTGCCGTACAGGCTGAGAGCATATGCAGCAGACGCATGAGCGCATTTTCCATGGGGCTATCGCAGTAGCGGGCCGGCAGTTCAGGAGCCGGTCCTTCGGTGCTCTGCTTGAATCGGGTGAAGAAGGGGTCATTTGTTGAGGTGAGCAGCGCTGTGCCGAAATCTGCCGCTTTATCATCCACGTCCACCGTGATGAACTGAATGAACATCTCTCGCTGAGGCTCTTCCCAGAAACAACCCGTTCGCTTCATACTGCAGCCGATATGCAGAAGATATTCAGCATGGGTGCGGCCATTGGGGCGGCGGACGTGGTTCACATCTCCTATGCCGGCGAACCATGAAACTTGCATCTGTGCCATATCTGAGCGAATCTCAGGGGGCTCAGCAGCTACTTTCAATTTGCCATTTTCGCAGTAGACCCGGATGTTCCACTCTGCGGGATGAATCAGCGGATGGACGCTCTGCAAGCCGCCATCGTACCAGGTTCCGCGGTGAGGCTCGTGGAGCTTAATGGTATGCGAGAAAGAGAAATCGCTGTCAGCCAGATGTTCCGGCAGCTGTACTTCCTGTATAGTGTGGGTAAGCTGTACGAACTCGTCCTCAGAAAGCGCTGGGCGGAACCCAAGAGCCACGATGCCCAGAGCACCCAGTATCAGGACGATGAGCGTCCGCTTGTGCCATTTTTTCATGGGATTGATTTTATCTGATAATCATGGCGGATTCAAGGCTTGAGTTTGCTCATGACAGGTATTATAATGCCGCACGAAATAGCAAGCCATGAGCAACATCTCTCAGTATGCCAATCAGTACGTGCTGGATCTGGTAGCCTACCAGCCCGGCAAGCCCATCGAGGAAACAGCCCGCGAGCTGGGAATGAGTCCTGCCGATATTGTGAAGCTCGCGTCCAATGAAAATTCTCTCGGGCCGTCACCCAAAGCCATTGAGGCCATCCAGAAGGCCGCTACCGGAGTGCACATTTACCCGGATGGCGCTTCCTTTACTCTGCGCAGCAAGATTGCAGAGCGCTTTGGGGTAGCGTTTGACCAGACTGTAGTGGGCAGCGGCAGCAGTGAGCTGATCGAGTTGCTGTGCCATGCTTGCCTTCATGAGGGAATTGAGCTTATCGCTGCCCGCCATAGCTTCTCCATGTATCCCATCATGTGCAAGCTTTTCGGGGCTAAGTACGTGGAGGCTCCTATCAAGGACGATTTCAGTTCCGATTTGCAGGCTATTCTTGCCGCTATTACTCCGCAGACCCGCCTTATTTTCATCACGAATCCGGCCAATCCTCTCGGTACTGTTGTAACTCAGGCTGAGATGGATGCCTTCATGGAGGCTGTCCCTGAGCACGTTATTGTAGCGTTCGATGAGGCTTACATTGATTTTGCGGATGACAAGCCTGATACGCTCAAGTATGTGAAGGCCGGAAAGAATGTCATTCTGCTGCGCACATTCTCCAAGGCATACGGCCTTGCCGGTCTGCGCGCGGGTTATGGCGTGACGATTCCCGAGATTGCCGACCTGCTGAACAAGGCCCGCACGCCGTTCAACATGAATCTCATGTCACAGGTGGCCGCTGTGGCTGCTCTGGATGATGCTGAGCACCTTGCCGCCTCCGTTGATATGGTGAACCGTGGCAAGAAGCAATATTATGAAGCCTTTGAGGCTTGGGGCATTGATTATGTTCCCAGCCAGGCGAACTTCATTCTGGTGAAAACCGGGCAGGGTCGCAAGGTGTTCAATGACGCTCTGGCCAAGGGCGTGATCCTCCGCCACATGGATGGCTACGGGCTGCCTGAGTATGTACGCATCACCGTTGGTACAGAGCGTGAAAATGCTCGTTGCCTAGAGGTGCTTGCCGAGCTGCTGGGTAAGTAAATTATCCGTAACACGCTTTATATCACCGTGCCTACGTGAGGGCACGGTGATTTTATTTTGCATCCGGGGCTTTGTCCGGCCAGTCATGGCGGGGGTATCTGCCCGCAAGGTCTTTTTTCATCTGCGGATAACCATTTCGCCAGAAGGATTCCATATCTGATGTGGTCTGATATGGGCGCTGATTCGGCGCAAGGATTTCAATAAGGCACTTCACTCGGCCATCCGCTATGGTTGGGGTGGTGGGTACACCAAAGAGAAGCTGGCACTTAAGCCCGAAAGTCGGGGTGCCATCCTCTCGGTACAGAAGCTTTACTTCTCTACCATTTGCCAGCTTGATGGCCTTGGGAGCATAGCGGTTCAAGCATTCTTTCTGCCAAGGAGAAAGCCATTCTCCAAGAATAGGCAATACGGGGCGAGCCGCAATTTCTTTATAGCTGACAGCTCCATCGCAGAGCATTGTAATGGCCACCAGTCGGTCTTCTTCGCCGAACTCAGGTAAGTCCAGCTCCGGCATGGCGTTGCGGAGGCAGGTGAGGCGGTTAATCCACTGCAGCACATGGCCATCCCAGCCATCCAATCTGAGTTCGCCGCGTACCACGCGGTCTGCCAAAAGTGGCGCGGCATCGTCAGGGGCGGCGTCACCGGTTTCTTTCTCGTTCAGTACCAAATCTCGGTAGAGCGTGCGGTGCATGTTCAGCACTCTCTTGCGAGTGGTGTCATATACGGGGATATCATCCTCGTGCGTAACTAAATCGCTCAGTTGCAGATGCGTGCAGCGGCTCAGCCTAGTTTCTACTCCCTTGCCGCCTATCTCTGCAATTTCAGCGGCAAGAAAAATATCTGCCTGTTTTGCCACGGCTGAGGCTATTTTTCCGCTGCGGCGTGAAGTGATACGAGCGGTACCGGTTGCGGCGCTGTTTTTCGCGGCCACGTTTGCCGGAAATGAGCCGAGCAGGGCGGAAATAACGCCGCTTTTATTCGCTGAGAAATCCGGGGAGCTGTTATCTCCTCGCATGAGCTGACGGTATGCAGCTTGCACTTCACGCGCGGCTCGCGCCATGATGCCCAGGCGCGTGCAGGCCACAGCATCGTATCTCAGGCGCTCGGCTTCCTGCACAGCACGCCACTCCGCTTGGAAATCCGTGAAGTCCTCTTCTTCATGCAGCTTGTCGCTCAGGCCTGCAGCGAGAGCCACATTTTCACCTTGGATCAAAGCGGCAATGGCCGCGGCTTCCGCCGTGCAGTTGTATTCCGCGCCGGCCACAAGAAGACGTGACAGCACAGGGGAAAGCGGGTAGCGGAGCATTTGTCGGCCTATGGGGCTTAGCTCGCCATTTTCCGTGATGGCGCCAAGCTCCTGCAGAAGAGTCCAAGCTCGTGTGGTTTCCGCCTCTGTGGGGGCGTCCGGCCAGCGGAAAGAGCGTATGCCGTTCAGTCCTTTGCAACCCCATGCCAGCAGGTTCAGGAAGGCTGCTGATATGTCTGCACGGTGGACTTCCGGTGCCGGATAGGGGCAGCGGCGGCGGTGCTCCGCTTCACTCCAGAGGCGGATGCAGCGTCCCGGGCCCAGTCGACCGGCTCGGCCTGTGCGTTGTTCTGCCTGAGCCTGTGAGATGGGAACAACATGAAGGGTACTCAGCCCGCGGACCGGGTCCCAACGGGATTCTCGGGCTGTGCCGCTGTCCACTACGGAGCGCACTCCCTCGATGGTTAGTGATGTTTCCGCGATGTTCGTGCTCACGATGACGCGAGGGACATCACCTTTGTCCACGGCACGCGCTTGCATATCAGGCGTAAGCTGACCGTGAAGAGCATATACCTCGCGTCCTCGAAGCCAGCCAACATTCTCAAGGATTTCCACAGTTCGGCGGATTTCGTAGGTGCCGGGAAGGAACACGAGGATGTCGCCGGCGTCCGGTTGTTCGGTCAGCTTTCGTACGGCAGCAGCGCATTGTTCCCACACCGGGGGAAGATTCACATAGCCGCGGCTGTCACGTACCGGTGCAGGGGGCATGTAGCTTATTTCCACAGGATACATGCGCCCTTCAGCTCGAAGAACAGTTGCCTGCGGGAGGTAATCCTGCAGCTTATCCAACTCAAGCGTGGCGGACATCACAAAGACGCCAATATCCTTGCGCGAGCTGCGCTGTAATTCTAGCACACGCGCCAGACACAGGTCACCGGAGAGGCGGCGTTCGTGTACTTCATCAAAGATAACGGCGCTGACGCCTTTCAGTTCCGGATCTTCCGTGAGACGGCGCTCCAGTATGCCATCCGTCACGTACAGAATGCGTGTCGCGGCACTCTGGCGGGAGTCAAAGCGTACAGTATAGCCTACTTCCTTGCCAAGTGAGCATGGGTATTGACGTGCGACATAGCCGGCCAGAAGCCGTGCTGCGAGTCTTCGGGGCTGGACAACGATGATTGTGCCTCTTTCCGCTACGCCGGCGGCTTCCAGCATAAGGGGTACACGGGTGGACTTGCCGCTGCCGGTCGGCGCGCTGAGCAAGACACAGAAGTCGGGCTTACGCACGGCTTCATCTATATCCGGCCGAATGGCCTCAATGGGGAGCATGGAAGACATCAGAGGTCATCAGGCATATCGCGCAGGGCGGGAGGTGTAAATTGACTGCTGGCGGGGCCTGTGGGCTGAGAACCGGGCTGGATGGTGGGTGCATCCTCCCCACTGGGAGTGCCTTCCACGGTAACACGGCTGCCGTGCTCCCTCTGACTGGCATAGAGATTATCCAGAGCCGTCTGCAGGCCGAGATTCGGATAGCCGATGAAGAGGATGCGGCTATCGGGGCCTACGAGTACAGCCGTTGGAAGCTGAGAGATACGGTATGCTTTACCGTTGCTATTCTGCTCATTATCCATGAAGCAGTTACCCTCGATGCCAAGTTGGCGCAGCTCCATGAGCCATTCGCCGTGATTAGCATGTACCGTGATGGGGCAGAATACCAGCCCGGGGAACTGCTGAGCGAGCAGATGCTGCTTTGTAACAACGTTCAGGCCAACTTGCCCTGAAGGAGACCAGAAGAAAATGAGGTTGGCGCGGCCTTGTACCGGAAAGGTGGTCTCATTGCCATCCATTCCCTTAACCGTCAGTTGGGGCGGGATGCTGCCCACGCTGAGGTTACGCAGTACATAGGTCATTTCCAGGATGGCATCATTCATAGAGCGCGTTCCAAACATCGTGTCTTCAGGGGAGATACGTGCTGCTTGTCGCAGGAAGTAGAGCTGCTTGTTGCGGGCCATGGCGGCACTGCCTTCTGCTCCCTGAATAGTCGGATTGGTGAGCATGATACACATGGCCATAGCTGCACCTGCGCGGGCTGTTAAATCCTGATTGCGGCTGTAGATTTTCTGCAGCAGTTCATATACTCTTACGCTTTGGCTCTCTGAGAGCTTAGCGCAGGCGTCAGCGATATATGGGCTGCTGAAGTGAACTCGGTTTACACTCTCCAGCAGGGCATTCGCATAGAAGGAAATCTGGCGCTGTCTGTTGCCGAATACCTGAGCAAAGGCATCCGGATGATTGAGAAACCATACTACGGCGGGGGCAGCCCATGGCTGTTCAAACTCATAGATGGACACCATTTTGCGCTCGTCCACAGCTCCGTTCATGCGCTCCTGAGCGGTAGGGCGTACCAGCTCTTCACGCTCACCTACTTTGCGGTTGACACTGCGCCAGAGCTCTGCAGCCATATCACGGCCATCCGGTACACGCACAGCTGCACGCTGTTCGTCCGTGTTTGCTACCTGCAGTGCTGCGCGGTACTCTGTCATCTGCTGTTCCCATTTTGCCAGAGCTGCACGCATTTCAGGTTCTGCGGCGCCGGCACTTGTTATGCCGAGAAGGGCCAGTATGGTGAGTAGAGCTGTTTTCTTCATGCCCGGCATTATAGGACACCCACCCCTACAAACGCAAGCCTTAATCAGCAGAATGTAGATACCATGTCACTCTTTCTTCTTGAATAGCTTGATGTATGCTGGTATGGTGCGCGCATGGCAACTGACAAGAAAATCACCATCAAGACCAGCCGTGGCGATATCAACCTGACTGTTTTCGCTTCCAAGACCCCCATGACTGCTGCTAGCTTCCTGAATCTGGCTCAGCGTGGCTTCTATAAGGGCCTTACTTTCCACCGCGTGATCGCTGATTTCATGATTCAGGGTGGCTGCCCTGATGGTACCGGCTGTGGTGGCCCCGGCTACAAGTTTGATGATGAGTGCCGTCCCGACCTCAAGTTCAACCGCCCCGGTCTGCTTGCTATGGCTAATGCCGGCAGAAGCTGGACGGGTCAGGGCACCAATGGCTCCCAGTTCTTCATCACCCATGTTCCCACGGACTGGCTCAATGGCAAGCACACCATTTTCGGTGAGGTATGCTCCCCTGAGGACCAGAAGGTCGAGGACTCTGTTCGCCAGGGTGACAAGATTACTGACATCGTGATTCACGATGACTGCGCAGATCTGTTCGAGGAACAGGCCTCCAACATTACTCGCTGGAACAGCAAACTCGGTAAGTAATGGTTTTTGCCGTCCAGGACCTGCACATTGAGTTCGGGCCCCGCGTACTTTTTGATTCGCTCTCCTTCGTTGTAGAACGAGGGGAGCGCATCGCTTTTGCGGGTCAGAATGGTGCCGGAAAATCGACCCTCATGAAGTGTATCGTGGGGGTGCAGGAGCCTGACCGCGGTAAAGTCCTGCTGCCTAAGCACACACATGTGGGCTATCTGCCGCAGGATGGTATTCATATTTCCGGGCGTCCTCTGCTGGATGAGGTGCTGGGTTCTGTAGGGAATATTGTGGAACTTCAGCAAACAGTGGATGAATTGTCCGCTGATTTGCAGAACTTGCCCGCTGACAGTGCGGAATACCGCGATACGCTGGAAGAAATCGGGCGTTTGGAGCTTATTCTGCAAGACCGCGATGCGGCCTCGCTGCGTCCGCGCACGGAGTCTATTCTGCGCGGGCTTGGCTTTGCGGATAAGGATTTCACGCGCGATTGCGGCGAGTTTTCCGGTGGCTGGCAGATGCGTATAGCCTTGGCTCGTTTGCTGCTGCAGGAGCCGGAAGTTTTGCTGCTGGACGAGCCGACGAACCACCTTGATATTCAGAGCCAGCGCTGGCTGGAGCAGAATATGCGCAATTACCGCGGGGCTATCTGCATTATCAGCCACGATATTGCTCTGCTGGATAGCCTTGTCACTCGCACGATAGCCTTCCATCACGGCCGTGCTGAGGAATACTCCGGTAATTTCTCGTTCTACCTGAAGGAGAGCAAAGCTCGCAAGGAAATCCTGCTGCGTCAGGCCAAGGCTCAGCAGCGAGAGATAGCTAAGACTCAGGCCTTCATCGACCGTTTCCGTGCCAAGGCAACCAAGGCCAGCCAGGCGCAGAGTCGCATCAAACAGCTGGAGAAGATTGAACTTATCGAGGTGGAAGACGATGACGCCGTGATGAGCTTCCATTTCCCTCCGCCTCCGCCCGGTGGTAATACCGTGGTGCATTTGGAAAAAGCCTCCAAGGCGTATGGTCCCATACGTTTGCTGGATGGTTATGACTTCCGAATGGACAAGGGAGACCGCATCGCCATTGTGGGTGTGAATGGCTCCGGTAAGTCTACGTTCACCAGAATTATATCCGGTACCGAGGAGCCAGATAGTGGCAAGTTCTCCTTTGGTCATCACACACAGGTGGCGTTCTTCTCACAGACTCACGCAGATGTGCTCAATAACGAGCAGACTGTGCTTGAGTGTGTGGAAGCCGCGGCTAGCCGCGAGACTCGCCCGCTGGTGCGCAACATTCTGGGCTGCTTCCTGTTCCGTGGTGATGATGTCTTCAAGAAGATTGGGGTACTGAGTGGTGGAGAGCGTTCACGTGTGGCTTTGGTCTGCATGCTACTGAAGCCTGCAAACTTTCTTATTATGGACGAGCCGACGAACCACTTGGACTTCCAGAGTCAGGAAGTGCTACAGGCTGCTCTGGCCGAGTATCCCGGTTCTTACTGTATCGTTTCTCACAATCGTCAGTTCCTTGACCCGATTGTTAATAAAGTGCTGGAGTTCCGCCTTGGGCATGCCCCGCGCCAATTCCACGGGAATGTTTCTCAGTACATTGAGACCGTGGAGGCAGAGGAGCGCCGCCTGAAGGAAGCGGCTACGGCTGCCACCCCATCTTCAACCGCTGCAGACCCTGCCGCCGGTATCGTTAATAAGAAGGATGCCCGCCGTGCGCGTGCTCAGGAGCGTGAGCGCCGTGCCCGCATTCTGAAGCCCCTTCAAACTGAGTTGGAACAGGTGGAACTGGCAATTGCCGAAAAAGATGAGGCAAAAGATGCCATTTCTGCTGAGCTGGAGAATCCTGCCAACATGAGCGATAACCAGAAGCTCATGGAACTCACGCAGCAGTACCAGAATCTGGAGCGTGAATCGGAGGCGCTCTATACGCGCTGGGAGGAGCTTACAACCGCTATCGAACAGGCGGAGGCGGAGCTTGCGACTGAAGGATAGTCGCGATTTTCGGCTTGTCGCTTGCCCATTCTCTCGGCGTTAATCCGTACAGACGGGGGCCGTCGGGGGCAGCTCCTGCTGCAAGCAGAGCTCGCACGACAGTGACCTGATCCTGCATGATGGCTTGGTGCAGGGGAGTTGTGCCATTTGACTCGGCCAGGTTTACATCTGCTCCGGCGCGGATGAGTCGTGAAACATGTTGCGACTCGCGGAATTTGATAGCCTCGCCTAATGCCGTATAACCATGGTAATCGAAAGCGTTGACATTGGCTCCGGCATCGATAAGCATTTGAACGATATCGCCGTTTGCTCGCCATGCAGCAGCTGTAATCGGAGAGCCGGACAGGGAGGCTAAATTAACATCCGCCCCGGCAGACAGCAAGAGTTTTACTATTTCGGCGTCCTGCTCATCAATGGCTCGCAGTAGCGGTGTTGTTTTGAAATGGGGCGTTTGCTGATTGACGTCGGCTCCGTTCTCCAGCAGAGCCTTCACATCATTGATATCGCCTCTGCCTATCATTTCACAGAGAGTCAGCCGAGCCCCCGCCTCTACCAACAAGTCCACAGCTTCCCACTGCTCAAAATCGAGAGCTTCTGCAAGTGCGCAGTCACCTGCTAGGTCGCGAGCGTTCAAATCAGCGCCTTCAGCCAGCAGACAACGCATTTTTTCCACATTGCCCTCTCGAGCGGCCATGCGAAACGCCGAATTTTCCCGCAGCATCAGTTCTGCTGACTCTGTATCACCCATCTCACGAGCGAGAGACAGAGGCGTGCGTTTTTGAAAATCTTTTGCGTGTATGTCGGCGGAGGCTGCCAACAGCAGGCGTATCATATCCGCACCTGCTTTGTATTCTACAGCCAGATGCAGTGCTGTTTGTCCCAGTGCATTCTGCTTGTTTACATCGACCTCTCCGATGCTGAGCATCAGGCGGGCAATTTCTGTGTGGCCATGTTGCACAGCCAGAGTGAAGGGCGTTTCTGCTTCCAGGTTAATGGCGTTGATGGCCGATGCTCCCTCACGCTTCAGAAGTTCATACACCGCAGCCCTGTGCCCGCCCTGTACGGCGTGGTGCAGGGGTGTATTATCGTCATCGTCATACCAGGTAACCTGAAGAAACTTTCGACGAAGCTTTGCAATTTCCTTCGCATCGCCACGCTTTGCTGCACTGAACAAAGCATCTACTTTGTCTTTTGTCGACATCAGGTTTTATTCCACGGCTCCGGCAGCGCGGAGGATTTCTGCCACTTCTTTACGATTATGACTCAGGGCACTGCCCAGAGGCGTTTCTTTGAAGTAGGTGTTTTTGAGATGAATATCTGCACCGGCATCAATAAGCATGCGCACGATGTCTGCCTGACCCGCCGCGGCTGCCATGTGCAGCATGGTTGTGCCGTCCACTTTGCGATTGATGTTCTTAATCTCCTGATTAGCTAAGAGCATACGCAGGCACTCTGTTCTACCTGCCCATACGGCAAGCCAGAAAGCGGTTTCTCGCGCATCATTGAGGATATTGGCATCCGCCCCTGCGGCAAGAAGCTGCGCCACGATATCCGTATGGCCCCAGCGCGCGACATCGTGGAGAGCCGTGTTGCCTTCATCGTCCTGAGTATTGACATTTGCAGCGGCTGCCAGCAAATGGGCAACGATTTCGGCATGCTTACCCTCTGCCGCGCGAACGAGAGCCAGGCCAAGAGCCTCTGCTGAAGCGGAGGGGATAAGCTGCTGCACACGTTCTGTATCGCCGCTCTGCGCAGCTTCAGACAGGTTGAGAGTTGCACCGGCAGCACGCAGGGGTTCAGCAGCTTCTGTGTGCGAAGACCAGAGTGCGGCACTGAGCGCGTTGTTGCGGTCATTCCGCGCATGCACATCCGCCCCGGCATCGAGCAACAGGCGCACCACATCTGCATTGCCATCCGATGCTGCATAAATGAGTGCTGTAGTGCCCGGGGTTGTGGCAGCGTTCACATCTGCCCCTGCAGCAAGCAGGGCTTTTACGGTGCTGCTGCTCCCCCTCTCGGCCGCATCCATGAGGGGCGTGGTGTTGAGTAGCTTTTCTTTTCTGCGAGTGTTAACCTCAGCACCGGCGGCAATAAGTACCTCCGCCGTCTCCCAATGGCTCATGGCGATGGCACTGTGCAGTGCCGTCCACCCATCCTCATCCGTCGCGTTGATATCTGCCCCACGCTTCAGGAGACTCAACACCTTTGCCGTGTTTCCTTTTTCTGCCTGCCTAATCAGCCTGCGATTTTTATCGAAAAGTTTGGAAAGCATGGCGCGGAGAAATATCAGGCCAAACGCACTGTTTTGCCCGGGCGGGGGCAGAGAATTCGGCTGTCGGGCAAGGCTTCTGTCAGAGTGGCTTGCATGCTGGCCATAGCCTCTTCGTCTCCGTGTACCAGTACAACTGTATGCGGGCGGAGACGGCAGGCGTAGTCCACTAGAGCGGAGCGCGTGGCATGCCCTGAGAAGTCGAAGCATTCCGTGCGGCAAAGCAGGGGGTATGCTTGCCCCTTGCCGTTAAGCTTCACGTTCTCGCCGGGCTGCGTGGCCTTAATGCGTCCTGCGGGGGATTCGGGGTCACTATAACCAACGAAGAGGATGGCGTCTTTTTTGTGGGGCAGTACCTGAGCCGCCATTTTGTAGGAGACGGTGTGTTCACTCATCATGCCGCTGGACACGAGGTAGATATTGCCGGGCGTGGCAACAAGAGGCCCCTTGTCCTGCTTGGGCAATCCGTGAGTCTCCACATCGTCCTTGAGGCGATAGCCCGGTTTGAGGCGGGGAGTGCTGTCGCAAAGACGATCGTAAACTTGCGTGATTTTGGAGCTCAGGCCACCGAAGTAAACGGGGACATCAGGGATGAGCCCCTTGCGCTTGAATCTACCGATTTCGCAGAGCAGTTCCTGACTTTTGCCAAGAGCGAATACGGGGATGAGCACGGCGCCGCCGTCCTCCAGCACCTCACGTATAGCGCTCGCAAAGCGCTGCAGTTCTTTTTCGCGTGTGTAATCCGGGTCGCGGTCTTTGAGGCCGTGGGTGCACTCCATGATGAGAACATCCACTCCGCTCTGCGGAAAATCTGCACCACCAATAAGAGTTTGATTATCAAACTGAACGTCACCGGTGTAGAAAACAGTTGTACCGCTCATGCCCTCTAGCAATACGCCGCAGGAACCGAGGATGTGCCCGGCGTCGTGCAGGGTAGCTAGTATTGTACCGTTGTTACCGGTGCGGAAGGACTCGTTGTAGGGACGGGTAACCCATGCATTCACATGTCGTTGCAGCTCGCCGTGGGTGAAAAAGGGGTATTCGATGATACCTTCACCCATGCGCTTGGCTGTCATCACGTTCACGGAGTTGTGGAGCATAGCGTCACCCACTTCAGCCGTGCCGACGGTCATGATGACCTCGGCACGCGGGTACTCGTCCTGAAACACGGGCAGGGTGCCGATGTGGTCCAGATGAGAGTGGGTGATGAAGATGGCATCCGGATCCGCAGCGCCGATGAGGGAGAAATTCGGCTTAGCTGCATTACCATCCTGCTTGGGGTGCATACCGCAATCGAGGACGATGCGGGAGCCCTCCATATCAAGCAGGTAACAGTTGGCGCCGATTTCCGGTCCCGCTGTCAGATTTGTGAGTGTAATCATGGCGTGGTATTTATTCGGGCAGGCACTCGTCCTCTACTATCTGCTCCAGCGTCTGTCGGCGGCGGATGATGTGCCATTTGTCGCCGTCCACCAGCACCTCAGCAGCAAGCGGGCGGGAGTTGTACGTGCTGGCCATGCTGAAGCCGTAGGCACCAGCGCTCATCTCGGCCAGAATCTCTCCGGGCTTAACGTCCGCAATCTCACGGTTCTGAGCCTGGAAGTCACCACTCTCACAAATGGGGCCAACGATGTCAGCCACGATGGTATCACCACTATGCTCCTTTACGGGCCATATTTCGTGGTAGCCTTCGTAGAGGGCCGGGCGGATAATGTCGTTCATGCCGGCATCAATCATCTTGAAGGTCTTGGCCTCACCCTTCTTCTCGTACAAGCAGGTGGTCAGCATGCAGGCAGCATTGCCCACCAAGCGGCGGCCGGGCTCCAGAAGAATCTTCAGTCCAAGCGGTTTCAGCAGAGGAATGAGAGCCTGAACGTAGCTCTTAAGTGTAATTTGTTCAGGATGGGCGGCCCACCATTCCTCCTTGCCGGAGGCGAGGCAGCCATCGTACACGATGCCGATGCCGCCGCCGATACTCCAGAACTCGATGTTGTAAAGCTCCTTAAACTTAGCGACAAGCGGGGCTACCTTCGTTACTGCCTTCACAAAGGGCTCTACCTGCGTGAGCTGGGAGCCGATGTGCATCTGGAGACCACGAATGTGGAGATTCGGCATCTCGGCAGCGATGGTGGCGTACAGCTCTTCGATGCGAGCGAAGTCCACACCGAACTTGTTTTCCTTGGTACCGGTGGTGATGTACTTGTGAGTGTTGGCTTCCACATTAGGGTTCACTCGAACAGCTACGGGTGCTTTTACACCCATTTCTCCGGCGATTCGGTTGATTTCGCGCAGCTCGTTTTCGCTCTCACAGTTGAAGCAGTAGATATTCAGTGAAAGTGCATAGCGGATTTCCGACTCGGTCTTGCCTACACCGGCATAGGTGCACAGGGTGGGATCACCACCGGCATTGACGACACGCCAGAGCTCACCGCCGGAGACGATGTCGAAGCCGACTCCCTGTTTCGCCATGAGGTTGAGGATGGCTTTGTTGGAGCAGGCTTTCACAGCATAGGCCACATGTGCGTCCAGCGGAGCGAGCTCACGCTGCAGCTCTGCCAGATCATCCATGATGGTCTGGCGGCTGTAGACGAAGGTGGGGGTGCCGACGGCATGTGCGATATCTGCGAGATTCACGCCCTCGCAGCACAGCGTACCGTTGTTGTATGCGAATGAATGCATAGGTTATTGTGTATTTGTTGTTATTTATTTGTTATTTAAATCTTTTTCGTCCGTGTTGGGATGGTCATCAATGATGGCGGCTACCCAGTAAAGATCCCTTGAATTTTCAAAGGCGAGTTTTAACATAACGGTGATGGGCACGGCCAACAGCATGCCGCAAGGCCCCCAAACCCATCCCCAGATGATAACGGAAAGTAGTACGACGGAGGTGGCAATACCGAACTCTTTACCAAGGAAGAGTGGTTCTACGCCATTACCTATAGCGAAATTAATGGCGATGTAGCCGGCAGAAACAATGACCATATCTCCGACATCACCCATAATAAGAGCAAGAATGATAGGAGGAATGGCTGCCACAATGGAGCCAATGGTAGGGATGTAGTTCAGCAGGTAAGCCACCAGCCCCCAAAGGAACGCAAACGGAACATCCATGGTGTGGCACAGCCACCAAGCGAGCAGGCCGGTACAGGCGCTGGCTATTGTCTTAATGAAAAGGTAGCGCTGAATGCTCTTGAGCGCGTCTACCACTTTTCCTTTGCCCATCACGCTGTTAGGCAGGGAGCGGAAGTTTTTCATGAAGAGAGGGGCCTCTCCCAGTAAGAAAGTCATCAGCACGAGGACGAGAACGGTAACAGAGGTCATGGAGATGACTTGTCCGCCCAGTTTCTGTGAAATACTGATAATATACGAAGGGCTTATGTAATCTCGCGGGTTCTGAATGAACTGCTGTGCATCGGAGCTGTATCCCCAGTCTTCGAGAAGCTGCATGAGGAACTGGTATTTCTGGTGCATTTGCTCCATGAAGGGGCCGCTGAGCGTGTTCTGCATGTCTGCGGCTAGTATTCTCACAAGTGAAGCCGCTCCATAAATGATACCGGCGTCAGCCACAACGGTGAAGAATACAGCGAGCCAGTGGGGAAAGTGCAACCAGCGGCGCAGTATGTCGGTTATAGAATAGCTGATTACAGCCAGAAACACTGCCATGACTATAGGCAGCAGCATGTCTCTAGCCTCTCTCAGACCAAAAAGAACAATAATAGCGCATGCAGCAGTAAGGAGGAAACGGGCACCTTCACCCCACCCTGTCTGCTTTTCTTCCGGTGTGTCTGTTTCGCCTGTGGAATGCATCGCGTTGATTTTACATTTTTTAGCAGAGCTGTTCAAGTTCCTTTGGCGGCATATCAAATAATTTTTTCCATGACTTGCTGAGTATTGCGCAGTTGGAGGAAAGCGTTGAGGCTCTTGTTCTCCAGCAGGGTCACAAATCGACCTTCCTGTACCAGTGTTCTCAAGCCTTTATCACGGAAGAGCTCTAGGAAACGTGTGGGGTGAGGCACGCCGCTGTTAGCGAGGCGCTCCTCATAAAAGCGGGTAAACTCAGGTTCAGAAAGGGTGCAGCCATAGGCTACGATGCATGCGAGATTGGCTTGCGCCGGGGTTTCCAGCGGGTCAATGGTACGCAGCCATGCCGTGGCATCCGCTTTTCGGATGATATTTTTTGCCTGAGTAAACCAAGGCATGGGGGGATCCTGTTGTTGCTGCTGGTGCGCCAAGGCGAGGTCTCGATAATAGGAAATGCGAGCAATGTTTCCGTAATAGGAAATGCCTACACTACCGACCCACAGCATGAGTGCCGACATCAGTATTGTCGTGATAATTCCGCACGGACTCGCTCCGCCTCGTCTCCAAGAAAAAAGCTGAGAGAACCAATTCATGCCGTGCAAGAGTACAGCAAAGGCAAAAATGGATAATGTCCAAGCCAGTGCCTGTACCATCCACGGCTGAGGGGAATCCGTTACCAGAGCCAGAAGGGTGAACCCTTTGTTCTGAAGGAATATCCATAAGCCGACCGCAGCTATGACGGCAGCGGCAAGTAGTATCATACGGATGACGCCCTTGAATATAGAGAAAAGAATAATGAACAAGAGCAGTACGCCCAGGGAAATCAGGATGATTGTCTGAGAATCAAGGTTCATGGTGCAGAAGGTGTTGGAGGTGATTGCAGGGCTCGCATGAGTTGAATTTCTTGTGAAGCTTCATCATGTCGCCCAAGGTGTTGAAGAAGAATTGCTTTGTTATATCTTGCTCGGTGGAATGCTGCGTCCAGCTCCAGAGCGCGATTGAAGGCCCCCAGAGCGTAGTCGAAACGTTCTAGCTCCGCTAAGATGAGCCCAAGTCGGTAGAAAACTTCGGCATCATTAGGTGCCACTTTGCTGCAGTATATCATTTGCTGCAAAGCATCCATTTGTCTGCCTCTTCGGGCAAGAAAAACAGCGAAATCCATGTAGACAACTGAGGAGGCTGGGTCCAGTTCAAGTGCTCTGCGGTACTGGCGCTCTGCTTCTTCGTAATTCTGGCGTACTTCCGCGAGTCTAGCTTGCAGCATGGCTCCGGGAGGCTGGTCTGACTGATGCGCCACGATGCTTTCCAACTCACGTATGACATCTGCAGCTTCAGGATTTTGTATAAGTTTGTCAATGATAGGCCATGCGGCGGCATTGCGAACGAGGAGCGAGGAATCGTGAATCATGCCCGCAGCTTCCTCTCCCAGAATGACGGCAGCAGCGGCTCTCACCATGGCGCTGTCATCCTTTGCTGCATCACGGGCTGCTTGGCGGATAGCGTCCGAAGGCTCCTGTCGTGCCAGTAGTTCCAGAATGGTGGCTTTCCAGCCGGGAACAGTTTCTTCCTTGAGAGCAGCCAGTAGAGCTTCGGTATTTCCGTTACCTTCTAGTGCATGATGAATGGCGCGTGTGCGATTGCGATAACGTGCGTTGCGCTGCTCCGGGTAGACCCTTTGTATCACTTCGGCCGCCCAGGCATTATCTTTGTCTGTATGGCACATGATGCAGGCGTTCGGCGTGCCGATTTCGGCGCTGAGTGTGGGATCCGGTGAATTGAAGGAATGGTCTCGGCGCATGTCACGAGCCATGTAGGGGCTTTCCGGCATGTGGCACTCTACACAGCGCGCGCCCTTGCTGTTCTGTGGGCAGGGGGTGTGCGTGGCAGGATTGATTACGGGACTTGGCGTGCTGCCTACTAATGTGCCGCTGGCATGGCAGCGCATGCAAAGCGAATTATCTTCCTGAGGAAGCTTTAGCGTGGCGGTATGAGGATTATGGCAATCCAGACAGGTGACGCCAGCGGCGCCCATGCGGCTCAGGCGTATGCCGGTTTCGCAGTATGATTCGTCTCTCTGCATGCCGTTCGGCCAGAATATGCCTTTGATGATAGGAAGCTCCAAGCGGAAGTGATCATCAAAGCGGTTGCCTACCACGAAACGGTCGTTAAACTCCTCACGGCGGGCATGACAGGTGGCGCAGTTATCATGTATTTGCTGGGCGGAAAGCTTGCGATTTTCCTGGGCTACAAGGCAGCCATCAGCTGATGGCGTTTCTGCTGCTTTGTGGCATTGGAGGCAGCTCACACCCGGCTCTCTCCATGTGGAGGCGTAGCGGTTTGTGGAAACATCATAGTTTTTCCGGAAGTGTGTGGTATGGCACCAAGCGCATTGAGAGTTCCAGTTCATACCCCTGCCAAGCCAGTGCCCCCAGTCTCCGGGCGAGCGCGTGGCTGCGCCTTCGCTGCTGAGGCGTGTGTCAGCCTCAAACATGTCAAACCATTCACGTTTTTCCGTATCCCAAGCAGCACTGGGGGTATGCAGGCTGCCATCATCACCCTGTACAAGATATTGCACCAGAGGGCGGCGTCCGAGTACGGAATGCACTGTGAAAGTACGACCGCTTTGGCTGTCTGAGAGTAGGAGTTTTCCCTCGCGAGAAGTTGTGAAGGTGAGTACGGAGCCGTGGGCATTCAGCTGCTGACCGTGGAAGGGCTCTGAATCAAGCTCTTGGCGAGTGTCGCGATAGGCCCAAGCATGATCACTACCGGCCCATTCTTCATATTCTTTGGCATGACAGGCTGCACATTGGCGTGAGCTGAGGCCGTTGCTCTGCTGATTGTTATTCCCGGCATGGTGGCTCGGCTCCACTCCTTCATCACAGGAGCAGATTAGCAGCATAGCGGCCGGTATAAGCAGTTTCTTCACGAGCGTCATATTAACACTTTTTTCAGCAGTTGACAAATCATTAAAGCTGTTCTGCTGCGGCTGTCAGTTTTTTCGCAGAGGCGCGTCCTTTACAGGCGAGAGTGGGGGCAAAGATGGACAGGCGGAACTCTGCTACCATGAACCCATATGTCTGCCATGCCGGAGACTCATTATGGCGCAGGTATTCGCTGTAGAACTCCGGCTTGATGGCGGTGTTTAGTGTTTCGATGCGTTCCAGTTCGCGGATAGGCGGTTGCTGGGCAATCTTCTGCAGGCGCTGCTGCATGCCGCGGGCAAATCTGCTGATGTCCTGCAGCAAAGCAGGGGCTGCAGCTGAGAGGAAGAAGGGGCGTGTGAGCCACTGCCACTCTCGCTGTAAATCTTCAGCTATGCGGGCCGCGTATCTATCTCGTGAAGCTGTAAGGCAAAACTCTCTGAGCGGTGCCTCCGTGGCAGCGAGTTGTTCCCAAAGTTTACTGAGCGGGCCAGCAATAGTATCATACAGACGTTCTCTCATGCGGAGGCAGGCTGCATCAAACTCTTCAGCTGTGCGCGGCAGCGGGGCTAATGTGGCATCCATAGCAGCATAGATAGTATCAGCCACATTATTTTTAGGCTGAACGCCCAGCGAGGTCATAGCGAGCTTTGCCTCTACGGATTTGATGGGAAGGCGTTTGCGGATGCTGCTGATAAAATCAGCATGGCGGATGAGTGCGAGCCTACGTACGCCAAAACGGTGAGCGTGGCTGGCTTCCTCTTGCGTGGGGTACACTTTGATTTTCACGTGTTCGCCGTCATCACAGAGCGCGGGGTAACCGGTTCCGGTGCCTACATCCACGGTGGCCGGGAGATTGCCACAGTCCCAGCGAGTCATAGCCGTAGCAGAGAAGGTACGTGAGGCCTTTTTGTGGAAACGTTTCTGCTTGTAGGACTCCAATTTTTCACGCAGGGTAGCCATATCGGTACCCATGGCAAGTTCTTGCCCCTTATCGTCACTTACCCAGATTTTTGTGATAAGTTCAGCGGGGATGCGTGAGAAGTCAAACTGTTGCGCATTGCAGAATTTTTGTGTGCGGCGCATCACGAACTCTGCCAATGCCTGGCCTAGCGGTCTGTCCGGTTCGCGGTCATACCAGTCTTCTGAGAAATCATCCGCGGTTTCGCCAATGGGCATCAGGAAGTTCCTCATGTCTTTCGGCAAGGTTCGCAGGAGAATTTCGGCTCGGTCCGCCAGATGTGCATGAACACCCCATTCCGGCAACCAGTCCGGGAACGTATCCAGTTGGTCAATATGGACGCCAAGGGTTACGCCGTCATCTGCCTCGCCGGGATTGTGAGCGTAGTATACGTCATAGGTCTCGCCGGCCACATTTAGCTCGTCCGGGTATAAATCAGCAGGTGCTTTATCTTCGCCGGGATAGACACAATCCTCATAGGGAACAAAGAGAATATCCGGCTTTGTTTTCTCTGATTTCTCTCGCCAGCGGCGTAAAGCTTTGGCTGATGCGCAATCCTTAGGCAGAATGCTATTGAAGAAAGAGAATACCCCCTCAGCACACCATATCAAATCACGGCGGCGGAGTTTGGATTCCACCGTTCGCACTTTTTCGCGCATGTCCTGCAGGTGGCGGATAAAGGGAGGCTCATCCCGCAGTTGCATGTCCAGAATACCCTCACGAATCATGATTTCGCGGGCTGCCGGGAGGTTGTAACGGGCGTAGGAAATCCGGCGCCCATCAATGATGGTGAGGCCACCGCAAGTGACGCGTTCCTTGGCATGAACGACACCGGCGTCCTTGTCCCATCCGGCATCATACGCATGGCAGGCGCAGAGCTGAGGGGCTACTTGCTCCACCCACGCAGGGTCCAGCACAGCGCAGCGGCGCATGAACAGGCGGCTGGTTTCTACAAGCTCAGCACCGAATATCCACTCCGCTCGTTTGTTACGGCGGAACATTCCGCTGCCGGGGAAAATGGAGAAGTCTCGTCCGCCGGCACCGCGGTAGACTTTGTCCTCCGGTCGCCACACGCCTATCTGAAGCGGTGCGCCAGCCAGCAGTGAGCGGTGAATCATTTCCGGAGTAGCCTGCTGTGCTTCATCCGGCAGGGTTGGTATGCGCCAGCGCAGGGTGTCCTGAAGAGCTGAGCCTAAATCCTGCACGAGATTATGCCACTCGACTACTCGCAGGAAGTTAATGTAGTTTTTGCTGCACCATTTACGCAGCTGGTTACGCTTGAGTGAGCGTTTTTCCTGAAAAGAAAGCGTGCTTCTCCACAGTGATAGCATGGAGAGGAAATCACTATCCGCATTCTTCCATTGCGCGTGGGCTTGGTCTGCCTGTGTGGCAAACTCCTGCGGCCTCTCTCGAGGGTCCATGATGCTCAGGCCTGCCACGATGACGAGCATCTCCGGCAAGCATTTTTCGTGCTCAGCTTCCAGCAGCATACGGCCCAAGCGTGGGTCCAGCGGAAGGCGGGCCAGACTGCGGCCGGTGTCTGTCATTTTCTTTTGCCTGTCAAGAGCACCGATTTCGCGCAGAGTTTTGTAGCCCTCGTTGATAAGGCGTGCGCTGGGAGGGTCCGGCAGGGGGAACTCACCCAACGGCGGCAGGCGCAAATCCGCCATGCGCAGGATGACTCCTGCAAGTGCACTGCGCTTGATTTCGGGGTCAGTAAAGGGCTCGCGTCCTTCAAAATCAGTTTCAGAGTACAGGCGGATGCAGACACCTTCTGTCACACGGCCGCAACGGCCGGCACGCTGGCGAGCACTGGCTTGGGAAATGGGCTCCACCTGCAGGCGTTGAATTTGGCGGCCGGGAAGATAGCGTGAGATTCTAGCAAGGCCGCTGTCTATCACATAGATGATGCCGGGGATGGTGAGTGAGGTTTCAGCCACGTTCGTGGCAAGAACAATACGGCGCCTGCCTTTCTGCGGATGGAAGATACGCTGCTGTTCACCCAGCCCGAGGCGTGCAAAGAGGGGGAGAATATCCGTATGAGGGAGATTCAGATACTGTAACTCATCCGCGCAATCGCGGATTTCTCGCTCACCGGGAAGGAAGATGAGCACGTCTCCCTTTTCATCATACTCGGATAGCCATGTGACGGCTCTTGCTACATGCTGAGGTAGTTCTTCATCCGGGTGGCGCTGGGGCATGTAGTGCATGTCCACATGGTATGTGCGCCCTTCCACGTTAATAATGGGGGCTCCTCCGAAGAACTCGGAGAATGAGCCGGCGTCCATGGTGGCGGAGGAGATGATAAGCTTCAAATCCGGACGACGAGCCAGCAGAAGCTTCATGTAGCCAAGCAGGAAATCAATGTTCAGACTGCGCTCATGGGCTTCATCCAGAATGATGGTATGGTACTTGCGTAAATCCCGGTCATCCTGAGTCTCAGCCAGTAGGATGCCGTCCGTCATGAGTTTCAGCTTGGTATCACGGCTGGTTTTATCATCAAATCGGACCTGATAGCCTACATACTGGCCCGGCTCACAGCCGATTTCTTCTGCTATTCTGCGCGCCACGGCCACGGCTGCCAGCCTTCTGGGCTGAGTACATCCCAGCATGCCGCGGCGGTTTCCTGCCACCTCCAGCGCGATTTTCGGCAGCTGCGTGGTTTTACCACTACCGGTTTCACCCACAACGACAATGACCTGATTTTTACGCAGAGCTGCCGCTATTTCCTGCCGACGGCGTGAAATAGGTAAATCAGGGTAACGGAAGTCGGGTGTTTGTTTCGTATCTATTTCCGGCATGTGGTGAGCATGGGGTTACCAATCCAGCATGGCGCCATTAGCCTGTCGGGATTTTTCTGCGAGGAAGACGATACGGTGGCCGTTCACGGAATCCTCCAGAAGTGTTTTGCCGGGGGATGTGGGTTCACCACGCAGGTAGGCAATGAAATCAAGCACGACTTCACGGTCACCGCCGCCGTGATGGCGACCTTCCTGCGCTTCCGTGACATCCACTACATGCTTCAGTCGGCCATCCGGGGCCTGTGGGGCAATGGAGGAAATGGTGAAACGTCCGTTCTCGAAAGTACCATAGATTTCTCCGCGTGTGCCGGTGACATGTACACGGCGATTAGAGATTGAGGCACCACCAGTCATGGAGAAGGTGCCGGTAGCGCCATCTTCGTACTCAATGAGGACTGACTGATGGTCTACGATATCTGTCTTGCAGCGGTAAGCGCAGGCTCCGTAAGGATTATCAGGGCTGCTGAGTATCGCCTCTTTTTCTTCATCCGTTTCAGGGCGTCGGATGTTGGAATCATGCCATACATTATCAGCCCATCGCTGAGGGCTCTCAATGTAGAGACGCCGGGCAGAATACGGGCAATCGCGTTCTACGGGGCAATCCGTAAGGCAGCGAGTTCCTGCTCCTTCCGGTGCATTTTCCGGCACAAACTGGAACATGCTGCCAACGCTGGAGATTCGCTTGGGCGTGTTGGACCCCATGAGCCATGCCATCAAATCCAAGTCATGGCTGCATTTGGTCAGCAGCATGCCTGAACCGCAGATTTCCGCTGAAGCATATTTGCCGCGCACAAAGGAGACGCTCTCATGGAAGTAATTCACCTGAGCGGACATGCGGATATTAATCACTTTGCCGATTTCGCCGCTCTCCATGGCTTGCTTGAAGCGCTGATAGAAAGGAGCATACCGGAGTACGTGGCATACCATAACGGTGCGCCCTGTCTCTCTAGCACAGGCCAGAAGCTCTTGCGCTTCTTCTTCATGGATAGCGAATGGCTTTTCCAGCAGCATGTCATAGCCATGCCGGAGAATGGGTAGGCTAGTGCTCACATGCAGGCGATCCATGGTGCCGTTAATGACGGCATCTGCAAACTTTGGCACGGCTACAAGCTCATCCACCGTAGAGAAGCAGTTTTCAGGGCAGAGCCCAAAAGTTACTCTTGCGTATTCGCGGCGACGCTCATCGGTATCAACCACGCCAACAATCTCTAAAAGCTCCGGATTCGTGAGCGCTACGCGCGTGTATATCATGGAGCGCACCCCCATGCCCACCACAATGACTCGCAGCGGCGGTTTTGGAGTGCTCTGTTTATCAGTACTCATGCAGAATATTATTTACCCCATCGCTGAGTGATGCCGCTGTAGGAATCTATGCGGCGGTCACGGAAGAAGGGCCAGATGCGGCGGTGCGCCTCCAGTGCGGCCAAATCAAGGTCAGCGTAAAGAATGGTGCGCTCGTGAATGGGTGCCTTGGTCACAATTTGTCCACAGTAGTCGCTGACGAAGCTTTGTCCCCAGAATGTTGTTTCGCCCTCAACGCCGCAGCGATTTACTGCGCAGATGTAGCATCCGTTTGCCACGCCGTGTCCGCGTTGTACGGTTTCCCATGCACAGTGCTGAGCCGTGTAAAGCTCTTCTTCACCGGGAATCCAACCGATGGCTGTGGGGTAGAAGATGATTTCGGCTCCCTGCATAGCAGTGAGGCGAGCAGCTTCAGGGTACCACTGGTCCCAGCAGATGAGAACGCCTATGCGTCCATACTTTGTGTCAAAGCATTTGTAGCCCAAGTCTCCGGGCGTGAAGTAAAACTTCTCTTCGAATCCGGGGTCCTGAGGTATGTGCATCTTGCGGTACAAACCGAGGAAGCTGCCATCTGCATCTATCACCCAAGCTGAATTGTGGTACAGCCCCGTGGCGCGCTTTTCGAAGCCGGCTGCCACAATAACGACGCCAAGCTCGCGGGCAAGTTCACAGAGCTCATCAGTCCAAGGGCCGGGGATGGTGTCTGCGGTATTAAATAATTCGCAGTCCTGGGTGCGGCAAAAGTAGAGCGTGGTGCACATTTCCTGTGTGCACACAATCTGCGCACCGCCTGCTGCAGCTTCACGTATGGCTGCCATCTGCAGGCGCTTGTTCTCGGCGGGGTCAGCAACGGCCTCCTGCTGGATAAGTGCGATTCGGGGCATGCCGAAATATATCACAGATTTATGCTTTTTGCAAGCCGCTGGTAGAAAAACAGACACAAAAGAACGGTTGAGCTCTTGTCTTCAACCGTTCTTTTGTGCGTATGTAAAGCTTAGTATAGGTTAAAACTGGTGCTCAGCTTCGTATCGCAGGTGCTCCACGACAGTTTTCATGGCTTCCTGCTGGGTCTTACCGGCCATAGCGGCCTGAATCATGACTCTCTGAATGTCCAACTCACGGGTGAGCAGCATGGCAATCTCCATCTGGGCGCTCTGGCTGAAATAGCGGCTAGCCTGAGGGTATTTTGCGTTCAGCGCATCAATTTCGCCTTGGAAGCGGTTCGTAATGGCGAAGACGCCGGCGTGGTTTTGAGGCTTTTCTTCTTTGAGCGTGGCAATAATACGATAGTTAAGTTCGTTTGCCTCAGTCACAAATTGGAGATATTCACCAGTAAGGCTGTCCATCGGAGTACGGCGGATAACCTGCTCCATCATATCAAAGCTCTGCTCAGGGGTGGGGTTCACACCGCCATCGGGAAGTTGGGCGCTGAGTTCCATGGTGTTAGCCGTCAGAAGAATGAGGTATTTTCGTACGCCCGGGTCAATTTCATACCAAGTGAGCTGGCGGGCTCCTTCTTCCATGGGGATAATCATGGGGGCGGCGGCTTCTTCTACTACCTGTTCTTGTGCGAGAAGGGGCAGGGAGCTCAGAGCTGTAAGAATGAGAAGTGCTTTTTTCATGTTAAAATATGATGTTAATCCCCACATCTTGGTCAGCGTTGATAATGTTTAAGCGTTTCTGGCTCGATATGTGGGCGCGCGGCTAGATTACTTGGTTTTGCCTTGATTGTCAATCCTTATTTTTGAAGAGTCCGATACACCTAACGAGTCTGCGCTCATATTTCTGAGTACAGTTTGCGATAAGTATCAGCCGTATCACTCAATTTATAGGGATAAGGAATTTCAGATACGGGACTAGGCGGGTAGGTGTTCCACTGAGTGAGCGTGTCGATGATTGCGGGTATATCCCCCGGTGCCACTCGTCCCTCCGGCTGGAAGGCCTCCAAGAGCTCTCCAACAACTCCATGATCATAAGCAATCACAGGGCGCCCTAATGCAAGCGCTTCCAATACGGCACGGTCCCAAGTGGCAGGTTGCCTTGTCAGAGAAAGCGTTACATCACAACCGCAAAGCACATCTCTCAAATCCGGCCTTGCTCCTAACCATGTAATATGCCCATCAAGCTGTGCCGTTGCGAATGTGGCTTTCAATTCATTCACGTAGTCGGTGCTGGCCAGTCGTGGGTCTCCCTCAATATAAACATGGGCAGGAATGCCGGAACGCAGCAAGCCAGTGAGAACAGGCACAACATCTTCAAGCCCGCGTCTGGGCGTGATGCCTCCGGGTATACAGACTGCGAGGCAGTAATCTAATTCCGGATGGTTCTTGCGCCACTGTGTTAGCCAGCCGGAAGTTGGCCGGTACGCAGGGTTACACATGCTCTCATCCGTGCCATAGGGAATAACCCATGGTGCGCACTTGAGTGGGCTGGAATCAGCTCGGAGTTCATTGCGTAAATGCCTGGAAATAGTTGTGTAATAGTCACAGAACTTCCAGCCGTATGCGGGTAATCCTTTAGCCACATATCCGGTAATGGCTCCGATGATGGTGGGAACTTTAACTTTTTTCAGCCGACGGCACGCCATGGATACTATCCATGCGGCATCAGCAGAATATACCTGAACAACATCCGGTGCTTGCCTACGGATAATGCTCCTCAGGCGTCTGATTTCACGCCATGCGGTCAGGACATTCGGCTTACGGCAAGAAATGTGTTTTACCTTTGCCGCATGCAAGCGGCTGATAAGCTCACAAGGGGGAGCCACTACTACATTCTCACAATCATCAGCCTGCAGCGTCCGGGCAAGGTCAGCAGCCAGTGCGGCGGGACCTCCCGGACTCATATGCGGGCTGTAATGGATGACTTTCATGAAGAACTCTGGCAGAGTTTCCGGTAAAGCTCCAGGTGAGCTTGAATCATATCTTCACGACGATAGGGAGATGGCACCGGAAGTCTGGGAGTGGGTTTTTCTTTGTACCAACGGGCCAGCACATCGGCCATGGCCGCCGTGTCCTTAGTGGGTACGCGTCCCTCAGGCAGGAAAACATTGAGCTGCTCACCCACGCCACCATGTTCATAACCAGCAACCGGGCGGCCAAGAGCGAGTGCTTCCAGAGTTGTCTTACCGAAGGATTCCGGCTGAAGCGTGAGAGAAAGCGTTACATCGCAAACGCTAAGCACATCTCTGAGGTCTGTACGATGACCGGTCCACGTGACATGGTCACTCATTCCAGCTTTTTTCAGAGTGTCAACGATTTCCTGGCGGATGGACTCTTTACCTTTCTTTGTTTCGCCGACGATGACTGCATGTGCCGGGATTCCCCTCTCATGAAGGGCTGACAAGATAGGCGCCAGATGTGTGGCTCCCTTAATGCGGGTGATACGCCCGGGCAGGCACAGGGTATACTTTCCTTTCAGCTCAGGGTATGTAGAGTTCCATTTGCTGAGCCATTCCTCTGTGGGAGTGTATTCCGGGAAGTTAAGGTCTGTATCCACGGAATTAGGAATCACACAGATGTTCTCAGCTGCCACTTTGCGTGGATACTGCTGAAGAATATGCTCCTTCATGCACTCCGAAACGGCAACGACGCAATCACCCTTGGCCATGATTGCGGAATAGAAGTTTACCGAATGGAATCCGTGGAAAGTGGTAATGATGTGAGGCCTCATCTCCGGGCGAAGCCGTTTACAGGCAAGATAGCCCACCCACGCCGGCACACGGGAATGCAGGTGCAGTACATCAGGCTTTTCTTCCTTGAGTAGGCGAACCATTTTGCCTACCTGAATGAAAGTTTTAAGGCTTTTCTTGCCGATGGGGCGGGTAATATGTCGGGCTCCAGTGGATTCAATGGCACTTACCATCGGGCCTCCTGCGGATACCACGACACAATCCACCCCCTGCTCACAGAGCCCCTGGCAGAGTTCGAGCACGACTTGCTCAACACCGCCGGACGACAAGGATGGCAGAAGGTGCATTATTTTCATGGCAGTAATTGAGGGAAGGTGGTCAGGATATATTCTGCGGCTCGGCCCGCCTCGTTAAGAACAGTCTTGGGCTGGGCAATCTTTCCGGTTTTTGCCCATTCCGTAAAGGTGGTAGTTCCACCATCAGAAATGAGCATCTGAAGGCCTCGGACTACACGTGAGGGTTTATCCTTATGAGGATTGCCCTTGCGGGGCATTTCAATGATACCTACGGGAGCTCCGCTGGAAAGGGCCTCGTACACCATGGATACACTATCCTGTGTTACCCATACTTCACGGGCAGAGGCCAGATGGTCAGCCACCCATGTGGGGCCGGTCTGTTCAACAGGTTCTACGCGAATATTGGGGCAGGCTGCGGTGACATCCTGCACAAAATCGGCCGGAGTGCGGCGAGAGGTCGTGAGAATAATGGAGCTGGTGCTTTTGCTGGCGATTGTGGTAAGCTGTGTGAGCACATGCTCAGCCTCCCACTTGAACTCTTTACTGGGGCCGCCGATGAGAACGAGTGTCTCCTTTTTCTCTACATCTGGTCTTGGCTTAATGCAGTTGATGGCGCCATTCGTCAGGAACATGCGAGAGGTCGGTACACCACCTTCCGGAACATCGTGGCGCGGCATGATGCAAAGGTTGAACATGCGGGCCGGTAAACTGGGCTTCATGCAGACCATGCAGAGGCAGCGTAAGTGACGTGCCAGACTCAGTGCGGCCAAGTGTGTACTGTGGCCCGCGCAGAGAATGAGGTGTGGGCGAGGTAAATCTAGGTCTTTACCCTTGTAAAATAACTTGGCAAACCAACTCTTGCCGTTTATCGGCACTTCATGGCAAGAGTGTTGAAGATTCGGGCGAACCTCACGGGCTCGTTCCAGCAGGGCTTCTGCTAGACCTCGAGTCTGTGAGAGGTGGCCCTTTTTGCCATCACTGATGATGTAAATGACCATGTCAGGAAAGATTACTGTTTATGAATGGAAAGAAATCAATAGAGAGGTAAGGTGACAGCGCCGCTAAGAACGGTTTTCAGAAGAGGCGTGTTCAGCGTGCCGCAGTACAGGGAATCAGGCGTTACCGTGTGTTGGACCGTCGGGTCAAAAAGCATCAGCGGTACATTCATCGGAACGTCCTCTTCCTGATCATAGGGGTTAGCTATGTGAACCGGATTTGTACTGCACGCACGGCATACATCAGTCCATGTAAGCTTGCCGGTGCTGATGAGGTGAGTGTAAATGCAGGGAAGGAAGTTATCCAGAGCCACCATGCCTTGCGGAGCACTTACAAAGTCTTGCTTCTTAGCGAAAGGCATACAGGGTGTATGATCTGTCACAATGCAATCAATGGTGCCATCCTTTACGCCTTCAAGCAGGGCGTCACAGTCACTCTGTTCACGCAGCGGCGGAACTGTCTTAAAGGTGGTGTCATAATCGCCCACGTTCTCATGGGTGTAGAGAAGGTGATGCAGCGCAACTTCCGCTGTCAGGCCTTTCATTCCTGAGGCTTTTGCCCGGCGGATGATATTCACACCTTCAGCCGTGCTCACCGTCTGAAGGTGAAGCTTAGCCCCGGCATCACGTGCGAGCCGGATGAGCGTCTCGATACCGATTTCCTCAGCACAGGCTGGGGTGCCGTGTAACCCAAGGTTATAAGATGTTGTGCTGGGGTGCATGTAGGTTTTGTCAGTCAGCACCGGTACATCACCGCGGATGGCAAACGTAAGCCCCATTTCTGCCGCATACTTCATAGCTCTGTGCAGCATGAGCAGATTTGTGGGCATCTTACCGGCATCACTGAGGATGCTTATGCCGCGAGCAGCCAGTGTGTTATAGGGGGCCTGCTGTTCTCCCTGCATGTTTTCCGATATGCAGCCCGCAGGAATCATGGTTGCAAAGGAACGCTGGCTTACAGCATCTTGGAAGCTGTCCAGCGTCGCGGCGTTATCAAAAACAAATCCGGGGGAGGGCATCACAAGCATACCCCATACACCACCGTGGTTAGCAGCTTGCCCAGCACGGTAGATACTCTCACGCTTGCTTCTGCCGGAGAGACTAATACTGGTGTGCAGGTCAAAAAGTGCGGGTAAGAATAATTTACCTTCGGCGTTGATAACTCTCGCACCTTCAGGAATCTGCATTTCTCCGGCGGGGGAAATGGCGTTAACCCCTTGAAGAGGGATGTCATTCAGGGTGATAGAGGTGATTTCATCACCGGCCTGTCCCATGCGCAGGTCCAACTTTTCACCTGTGAGGGCCCAGGTGGCATTCGTGATGTATGTGTTAGTCATGGTTCTGCGTTTGGGGAGTAAGGTGGTAAAGAATGCTCATGCGAGCGGCTATTCCATTTTCAACCTGATTGTTAATCAGGCAATTGCGATATTCCATAGCATCATCACATATTTCAACGCCTCGGTTAACGGGGCCGGGGTGCATAATGCTGAGATTAAGGTCATCAATACGGCGCAGGCGCTCCTCTGTCACACCAAAGGCCTGATGGTAATCCGCAGCCGGGAAGAAGGGGGTGTCTATGCGCTCATTCTGCACGCGCAGCAGGTAAATGACGTCCGGTTTCCAGTCAAAAATCTGGTTCCAATTAGTGAAACGGGGAATGCCGGTGTAAGCTGTGGGCGGTACAAGCGGGCCGGGACCCATGTATGCCACCTCCGCACCGAGTCGGCGAAGAATTGTGCTGGTGGAACGGGCCACGCGGCTGTGAAGAATGTCACCGATAATCACAACACGGCGCCCGGCTACATCACCGTACTTTTCACGAATTGTGAAGGCGTCAAGGAAGGCCTGACTGGGGTGAGCATGTGATCCATCACCGGCATTAATTACGGAAGCCTTGCAATGGCGGGCGATGACAGCAGGAATGCCGCTATTCTTGTGGCGCACGATGATATAGTCCATCTTCATGCTCATGAGCGTGTCAATGGTATCATGCACGCTTTCACCCTTAACCACTGAAGAGGTGGAAACGGTGAAGGTGGTGACATCTGCCGAAAGACGATTAGCTGCTACTTCAAAGGAGGAACGGGTACGAGTACTCGGTTCGTAGAAGAGGGTCAACACTGACTTGCCTTTCAGTGCCGGTACTTTCTTTACGCTTTTGGTAAAGATGTCCTTCATGGCTGAGGTACTATCCAGAATAGTCCGAATATCCTCGTCGCTCAGGGCGTCAATGGTGATTAAATCTTTTCGCGGATTCATAGCGTATGAAAAACTGTTGAATGGCAGGTCAGTAGGTAATGTTTTCCTCTCCATCAATTTCCTGCAGATGAACCTTAACAGAGGTTCCGGGAGTGGCCGTCAGGTTGAAAGCCGCATAATTAGGACAAATGGGCAGCTGCCTTCCGCCCCTGTCCACCAGACAATGCAGCTCCACCCTAGCAGGACGCCCATACTCCCAGAGCACATCCAGCGCGGCTCTCGCTGTACGGCCGGTGCTCAGCACATCATCAGTAAGAATCAGGGTGAGGTCATCCGTGGAGAACGGCAGGTGCGAGGAACGAAGAGCAGGGCGCTTGCCTCGTAAGTCCAAATCATCACGGTAGAGCGTCACGTCAATGGCTCCGTACAGTGCCTTACAGTTGTTCTGCTCTAACCGCTGCACGAGCCTGCGAGCCAGTACATCGCCGTGGCTGACGATGCCGACGATGGCCAGAGGCCCGCCGTTTTTCACAGCGGGGCTTTGCAGCAGGTGAGATACCCAGGCATCCAATGCCCTCTCGATTTCGTCTTTGGTGATGGTGGGCATGGTAGATTGAAGGAAGAAATCTTACTTAGCGAGGTTAATGATGCGGTGAGCAGCCATCGCAGCGTTAACCGGCGTTTTCTTGTGAAGACCCACCGTTGTGGCAGGCACACCACCGGGAAGCTGAGATATAGCAAGCAATGCATCGACGCCATTCAGCGGGCCACAGGGAACAGGCACGCCAATAACAGGAAGCTGCGTGTTCATCACAACCACACCGGCCAGGGCAGCGGAAAGGCCTGCCACGCAGAGGAGTACAGCCTTTGTGCCGCTTTCTTCAAGCTCTTTAAGGTATTCGATGAGAGCCGGTAAATCGCGGTGAGCCGAGTAGATGACTTCTTCGTGCTCAACATTGTTCTCTGCAAAATATGTGCGAGCGGGCTCCATGAACGGAAGGTCGCTCTTGCTGCCGTAGATGGTGATAACTTTCATGCTACCCCGCATTCTATCACGCTTGCCTTATACAAGCAAGCAAATTTCACGTACGCGTGCGGTATTCAGGAAAATACTTTGCGGTACGCAATAACCTTGCCGTCTTTCATATCAGTGTAGTACGGCGTGGCATGTTTAAACCATGCTCCGGTATTCAGAATATGGCATCTGCGGCGTTTCCAGTTACCAAAACGGTGAAAGTGCCCTAGGATGACAATTTCTGCCTCGGGAAAGTAACGGCGTGCGAAGCGTTCCGCGCGTGAGGCGCAAGTAAGCCAGCTCCACACGATATTCCATGGGCGCTGAGGTGGCCAGAAGCAATGAAGGAAGCCTCTTAAATATTTGTTCTTAATGCCTTCACGGCGGAGAATGGGTGCTGTAAGCTGGCACATCTCTCGAGAGAGTTCAAGACGAGCTTCAAGAATATCATCACGGTCTTGATAGGAGGCAATAAGTGCGCGGCACTTTTCCTTATTGCGTAGGTATTCCCAGCTCCATGGGGCAACTTCTCGGTAGAGAGCATGCCCGTGCATGGCTACCACGCGTCCCTCCCAGAAGCGGATGAGCAAAGGGGGAACGTCCGGGTCATGATTCCCGGAGATTTCCACTAGCTGCACTCCGCGGTGGCGGCATTCCTCCCTCAGCTCTTCTCGCAAGGTCTTGCCTCGCTCCTGCCATGCACATTTGCGTGTTTCCGCTAAATCCCCGACCACCACCAGCATACCCACGCCGTCCGTCAGAAGAATCTCAGCCAATTCCTGTGGCGGAGGTGCTTCACAGCGTTCATGTCCGTAGTGCAAATCGGATATGAACCGAACCAGTGTTCCGGACGGTGGGTTAATGCTTTCGATGGTCGGCATGATTTATTTCTGAATGTTACGCTGACGGACTGCTTCGTACAAGCATACGCCCGTGGCAACAGATACGTTCAGGCAGGGAACACTTCCATACATGGGAATACGGATGAGGAAGTCGCAGTTTTCCTCAGTAAGTCGGCGCATGCCATCACCTTCCGCTCCCATAACAAGTGCGATACCTCCTTTCATATCCATATCATACAAATCTCGGTCACCGTGGTCAGAGGTGCCTACAAACCAAATGCCGGCATCCTTCATCATTTTCATGGTGCGAGCCAGATTTGTCACCTGCACAAAAGGTACCTTTTCCGCAGCGCCTACAGATACGCGGAGGACGGTTTCTGTAATGCCGACGGATTTATCCTTGGGTGTGATGACAGCTGCCACGCCGGCACCATCCGCAGTGCGGAGAATGGCGCCGAGATTATGCGGGTCCTGTACGCAATCGAGCACAAGATAGAGTCCCTGAGGTTGAGCCTCGAGAATATCCTGCAATGCTCCCTCGTCCAGAGGCTTTACAACTGTGCGAGTAGGGGCTTTCTCAAAGCGTTGAGATTGCTTTCCTTGTTCAGGACGGGCAGTGTGCTTATTAGCGCGAGCCGTATGTTCGGTAAACTTCTTAGCCATATGTGATGGTGTGTATCAGAGGTCCTGCAGCTCAGTGTGGCCACAGTGGTGAAGAATGTAGGGTGTGCCATTATGCATGCCGGGATACTTGTCATCATATGTGACATCGTTATTCCGGAAGATGAGGTTATTAGTGGAAATGGCATAGATGAGAGGCACTCGGTGTGTACGGAAGGTGTTGCCCTCAATGATGACGTTCTGATGGTAGCGCACCTGTTGATTCTGGGGCTTATTCACCATGGGGTAAATGGAGATAATTGCTTCCGTGAACTGGTAACGTGCCGTGAGGTTGTGATCAAAAACATTATCTGTGATGAGCACATCAAGGCAGCGTCCACTTTCATACCACCCCTGAGCATCACCGGCAAGGAGAATAGCAGATCCATGGGAGGCTATGAAATGGCAGCCTCTCACGACTACTGGCTTGGGAGTGGTGAAAAGTGAACCGCGGGCACGATTGTGCCTCACCGTGCAGCCAATGAAGTTTACAGCCGGATACCAGTCAGCATTTTCGATGGCACAACCGGCATCTACTTTCTCCGGAAGCGGATTCTCAAATATTATATGAAGGTGGGTTTCATTTAGTTTTCTCACCTCTTTGATAACGGCAAGCTCAGGCAGGTTTTCAAGCGTTTCTCCTGAAATGAACTGAACGCGCTCGCCGGGCATGAATACCTCAAAGCCAACGGCCTGCGGGTGCATATAACGCGCAATGATTTCGCGGTCATTCTTCTTGCTCGTAATCTGCAGGCAGGTGGAGTGAACATTAATGGCGTCATCCATCATGCCTTCGTAAAGTGCGTTCTCTACGGTAATGGTGCCGGCGCAGTTGGAGAAGTGCGTGGCATCTGCGGAGACTGTGTAGACGCGTCCCGGAGCGCATACACACCCACCACCGAGAATGGTGATGTCACGACTTCGCTGGGCAATCAGGGCCATACCTTGGCTATCTTGGAAAACGACATTTTCGAGCGTGGTGGCATTTGCACGATAAAGAACCATGGCGGGATGCGGGCGGCCATAATGGCGCTGTACGAGGATGTTTCCTACACTGAGTCCTTGGGCGGTGGCATCCGTTTGGTATCGCACTCGGTTGGGCGCAACCTGCTCGCATTTGCTCGGCCAGCCGATGTCACCCCATCGGCCAGTGGGTACCATTTGTCCATCAGCTTGGAACGCCAGCACGGCACCAGGTGCTTTAGGCTCGCCGTCGCCGGTCAGGTAATATACGCCGTCCCGCACTTCCCAGCTGAATTGTTCGGGGTACTCCAGCGTGGTGGTTCCATCCTTAATTTCTACGATGCGGCCTTCATTGTAGTAAGGATTATCGTGGCGGATGGTTACATCTCGCAGCTTCACGTTTTCGCTGTCCATGAAGAGTACTGGCTGTATCTTGCCATGGAAAATCAGAACTGCTCCGTTGCCGTTGATGGTAAGATTTTTCTGGCCCACAATCGGCATGGCCACAGGCTGAATATTCTGCTGGTCATGATTGGAGATGTAACAGCTCATGCGCAGTGCGCCTTCAGGGTAGAAGTGATATTCTCCGGGTGCGAGATTAACGGTAATTTCACCGGCTTCTTCCGGGGTGGCTCCGGTCTTGCTTAATATGCTGCGCAGAGCAGGGCCTGCATCTGCTGCATTTTTCGGGGCTGATAAGTGATATGTTGTCTCCGTGGGAGCTGTAGCAGCTGGGGCATCGCTGAAGTATAGATTATGCCAGCCCTTGTTATTAGCTGTTTCACTTACAAGATATACGTTGCGGTGCTGAACAGGAAGATTAAAGGAATCTCCTGCCTTGCCTTCCCATATTACTTCACTGCCATTAAGCACACGAAATGGCGCGCCTTCACCTTGAGGTGCCGTGCCATTAAGTGCCTTTCCGGGAATGGCCGGGATGGCTAACATGCGTCGGCCCGAGGTAAGGTTTACCTCTGCGGTGTATGCAGATTCAGGCTGGGCCGCGGTGGCTACAAACTGAGGCGCTATCAGCATCATTGCGGGTATTGCGTATCGGATCATAGTCAATTTATTGTACGGAGTTAATAAGGCGCACAAGCGCTGCAGGCAGAGCTTCAGAGCCATAGAACTCGGCTGCTGCTATGCGGTCTGCCTGAATTTGGATGTTTTCATTAAGATTATTAATGATGGGGATGTAACGCTTTTCGTAATCGCTCTGGGTTTCTTCATCCAGCGGAGGAAGCGCGGTAAAACCTTGTCCCCATGTCTGGAACTCACGCACAAGGCGCAGAATGGTGGGCACAGCTGCTTCTGCTGAGTCCCGGTCCTGAATGCGAGCCATTGTATCATGTAAAATGCCAAGCAAAACAATTCCGGCACGAATGCGAGCTTCTCCCGGTGAAATTTCGAGTTCCTCGGTTGCCGACTGATGGTTTCTTTGGGCCGAAACGGCGTTTCCCGGAATGGGTGAAGCCGGGAGGGAGGTAGGCGCGCTGGTGGTTGTTTCTGGCAGCGTCTGCGGTATCAGCGTGTCTTGGGCTACTACTGAAGAAACGAGAAGGAAGGCGGTGGAAAGTTTGCGTGTCATTTGTTGAGCATTGCGCATAATGCGTGAAATTGTCTAAAAAAGGCTAAGGAGTTATAGCAACGGACCTGCTGAAGGCGGAAAAGTTGTTCATAGAGTTTGCCCCAGTTTTCGCGCATTGATTGCTCATACTTCTGCAGAACTTCTCGGCGCACCTGCGGTGGCAGGGAATTGATAGTTGATAGCTCTGAGCGAGCATCGTATACACGGGGCAGCACAGCATTTAGGCGAGGTGCTGCGGCATCAGCACTTTCACGGTCTGTAACACTTTCCAAAATAGGCACAAGTGTGTTCGGTAAGGCTGAGTAATGAGCAAAGGCGGAGTCAATTTGCTGAGGAATTGCTCCTTGTATCAGACCGGGTAATAAAGCGGCCGACGCGAAAATATGTTTTAAACTTGCCATGGATCTTGTTGATACAACAAGGCCGGGCGAGGGGCGCTCACCCGGTCTTATTAGAAATGCTTATCAGCCTTCGTTGCCACTTGCCGGCTGAGGCGCGGATTCGTCAATTTCAGCTGTTGATGTTTGTGTATCAAGCTCTCTTTCCTTGCGAATCTGCTCGAGGAGAGTATTCATCTGAGCTTCTGCTGCGGAGGAAGAACGCTCCAATCTGCTGATCGCCTGCTGAAGCTGGTTTTGAAGATTATTACGATCGTTCTTGCGTTTTTGAATTTCGCGCTCGAATGCCTGACGCTGATTGCGGAGAGGCGTTCTGTAATCATTGGGGAATAGCTGTTGGTTCAATCGAATCAGCTTCTTGAAATTCTCATCTTCATCAAGCAGCTTCTTAGCCCCATCAAAATCACCGCGGATCATCAAATCTCTGGCTTGGTCCATGACTGTCCAGAAGTTATTGATAAGTTCCGGAACAGTGCCGATTGCTTCATCTCGGAGTCCATTTTCATTGCGGCGTATGGCGTCTCGTACCTTATTCGTGGCAGTACGAAGCATGGACAAGTTACGAGCGTCCGGGTTGAACCATACCTGAGCGAGCTGTTCTCCCTGCTGTTCGAACTGAGCGGCCAAGCGCTGAAGTGCGGCGTCATCCTGACGGCGCATCTCTTCTTTGCGGCCTGTATTGTAGCGTGCACGGCGCTGTTCTTCGCGGCGGAGAAGGTTACCCCAGCGGCGCTCAAGGTCTCTCAGGGTAGTCATGTACCAATTATAGGCTTCACGATATTCTGGGATGCCCTGGTAACGGTCACGAAGGATTTCAAACTTATCCAGACCGCCTACTTTGCGCTGGTTGCGATACTCACGTA
The DNA here is from genome assembly GCA_045653545.1 of Akkermansia sp. Lineage (GTDB taxonomy): Bacteria > Verrucomicrobiota > Verrucomicrobiia > Verrucomicrobiales > Akkermansiaceae > Akkermansia. The sequence goes on along the minus strand of JAZOMC010000044.1, from coordinate 219,844 downwards.
CATCAATGACCATGGCATCATATGCTGCACGGCCATCGCGCAGGTATTTGTCGCGGTCTGCGTTGGAAACGATTGTGAATGTGTAATCACCGCTTACTGCTGTATTGTATCTGGCTTGCAGCTCTGATACCTGAGTAGCCTGACGGTGGAGGTCTGCCATGTTACGCTCCAACGTGCGGACTCGGGAATTATAAAGTGATGTAAGCGAGGAGGAGGGGGAAGAAAGAGCTTCATATTCTGCTTTCAGCTGGTCTAGCTTCTCACGCAGGCGGCGAGATGAATCCTCTGCTACTGCTACCTGAGGTGCAGCAGGCTGAGCAGGGGCTGCTTCTGCGGGGGCTTCTTCACCTTCTGCCGGCTGGGTATCTGCTGAGGGCGTTTCTGTTTCTTCAGTAGTAGGAGCAGGGGTGGTTTCAGGCTGAGACTCTGTCGGTTCCGGCGCGGTCACTGCAGGAGAAGTTGCTTCTGCAACTTCTCTCTTTACCAGAATACTTGAAGTGCGAACTTCAAGGGTTACTTCTCGTCCACTACGGTCTAACCCTCTGAACTTGGTTGTAGAATCAGTGCTGTATATGATGCGGCACTGTGTATATCGTTGAGCGTTGGACAGCGTGATGTTATAGACTTCAGCCGAGGCTACATATGACGCGCCGCATGCAAGCAGCGCTATAAGAAATGACTTAAATTTCATAAAACTGTGAGAGAATGTGAAATAATCTGAGTTCCCGATGATGATTGCATACTACCATATTTTATCTCAGAATGCAAACATCAAATGACTCATAGTAAAAAAAATCACCCTTTGTCGGTGGGGAATCGGTTATTCACGAAACAGCCCTCGCTGCAATGTGTGCAGAGAGGGCTGCTAGGGGTGAGTTTTATACAGTCAGTGTGAATGCTTGCTTTGCTGCAATTGCTCGATGTATGAGCTCCAGCATATCTTCGCTGACGGGTTTGTCTGTCTTGATAACGGCCAGTGATTCGCCGCTGGCGTGATCACGGGGGGCGACCATGTTTTCGATATTAATGCCGGCTTGGGAGATGATCTGGCCAATTGTAGCGATGACGCCGGGACGGTCTTGATAACGCAACACAAGTGTGTGGCCCGCAAGGGAGGCGTACAGGTGATCAAAGTTGTTAATGCGGGAGACTACAGGCTCACCATCCACAACCATGCCGCGTACGCTGGTCTTTATCTGCTCACCGTTTTCTTCCATGTAGATGTCCAGAGTAAGAGCATCATCATACAGCTTGTCATCCATGGGCTCACGAGCTTTGAATACGATGCCGTGTTCTCTCATGCTCAGTTCAGCGGCTGCGGGCATAAGGCCATGCTCTGCTCCGGGTACAGCACCCTGAAGAATCCACGGGGTGAACCATTTGCGATAGGAGCGAAGATTGTTGTAGAAGGTACACTCAATCTTGCGGATGGGCTTGGCGCCGCCAGCCTGATAGCAAAGCTTGCCGAGCATGGAGGCGAGTTGGAGGTGGGCAGGGTTGAGGTTTTCCGGTTTCTCTGCGTTAATAACGCATGAAGTATCACCATTAGTAAAGTACTCCTCCATCTGGGAAGCAGAGCGCATAGCAGCAAGTTTATTTGCTTCCTTTGTGTTAGCTCCGAGGTGAGGCAGAAGGATGTCCGCTACATCTGCACTGGGTTGCTGGGCCGCAGTATCCTTCGGGTGAACGTCCGTACAATATATGATGTTTTTGCCGGCGGCACGGGCCGCGCGGATGGCATCTTCATCCACCACACCGTAACGAGCGCAATTCACCAGCATGGCGCCATCTTTCATCATGCTGATAAGTTTTTCATTAATCATGTTCTTGGTGGCAGGACCACCCGGGACGTGAATGGAAATGATATCCGCAGTGGAGAAAATTTCCTCAAGTGTGGAGGGAGTGGCACCGATGTTCAAAGCGCGCTGCTTGGAGAGGAAGTGGTCATAGCCCAGCACTGTGCACTCAAAGCCCTGCAGGCGTTTGACGAGGAGCCTGCCAATGTTACCAAGGCCCAGAATACCCACCGTCTTACGGGTGAGCTCGCGGCCCATGTACTTTTTCTTGTTCCACTCACCGGCGCGCGTGGTAACATCTGCCGGTACCACGTAGCGGTATGCTGCCAGAATCATGGCGATGACTTCTTCTGCCACAGCGTTTGAGTTGGCACCGGGAGTATTCATGACATCAATACCCTTGGTACGGGCATAGACGTAATCAATGTTATCATAACCAGCACCGGCGCGGATAACACATTTAAGCCCAAGCAGAGTGTCCATAATGGCCGGAGTCACTTTCTCAGAGCGCACAATCATACCTACGGCATCAGGGTGCGCGGCTGCCAGCTCTGTAAGGGGAGTGGTGTCGTCCTGTACAACTTCGTAACCGGCAGCAATCAGAGCGCCAGCAGCTGCTTTATCCAGCTTGGTGGGAATGAGAATTTTCATGATGATAAAAGTAAAGATGTTTAGCGTTCGATTTCGTGAAGGAATAGGCCTGAGCGCAGTTTGGGCTCAAACCAAGTGGACTTGGGCGGCATGATTTCACCGCTGTCTGCTACATGGAATAAATCAGCCATTGTGACGGGATACAGCGAGAATGCTACGCCGGAACCGGTGCGAGCCTCCAGCTCTTGCAGGCCGCGGATGCCGCCCACAAAGTCTATTCTTTCACTGGTGCGGGGATCGGTGATGCCGAGCACGGGAGCCAGCAAGTTGGCCTGAAGAATGGCGCAATCCAAGCTCTCAATGGGGTGTGAGGCGTCAAAGCTGCCATCTTTTGCCGTGATACTGTACCATGTGCCGCCCAAGCACATACCGAACTCATGCTTATGGCGCGGGGCGTAAGGTGCGCCGACAGGAGCAGGGGCTACAGTAAACTTCTCAGAAATGGCGGCGATGAACTGCTCAGGAGTCATGCCATTCAAATCCATGACCACGCGGTTGTAGTCCATAATGAAGAGGTCCTCATCACAGAAGGTGACGGCCATGAGGTAATTGAACTCTTCTTCACCTGTATAGTCAGGGTGAGCTTCTCGGCGCTTGGCACTTACAGCGGCACTGCTGGCTGTGCGGTGGTGGCCATCCGCAATGTAGAGCGCTGGCACTTCTTCGAAGCCCTTGCGGATGCTTTCGATGACCTCAGGCTCTGTTACCGGCCAGAGCAGGTGGGTAACGCCATCATCTGTGGTGAACTCGTATTCAGGCTTGTGGAACTTAATCCACTCACGAATAGCTGCAGATATGCCTTCATGTTTCCGGTATGCAAGGAACACCGGCTCAGTCTGGCAGGAGCAAGTGTCAAAGTGATTGATGCGGTCCAGCTCTTTTTCTTTGCGGGTGAGCTCGTGTTTAAGAATGGTGTTATTCAGGTACTCATCCACGCTGGCGCAGCCCACGATGCCGGTCTGCACGCGCCCCCACATCATCTGGCGGTAAATGTAATAGTACGGGGCATTGTCACGCTGAAGGAAACCTTTGCGGATGAAGTCCTGAAGGTTATCTCGGCTCTTCTCGTATGTTACGGCATCATGAATCTGCTCTTCACTGGTATCGATATCAGCGCGGCAGATGTGGAGGAAAGAGGAGGGATTTCCTGCGGCCATGGCGCAGGCTTCTTCGTGATTCATAACATCGTATGGCAGGCTGGAAACCTGCTCAGCGTACTGCTTAGGCGGTCGCACTGCGGCGAAGGGGCGAATGGTGGCCATAATGAGAGGATGATAGATGTTCTCTACTATACTATCAGTTAAAATGCTTAAGTCAAGCTAAATAGGCGTCAGTTATTACGCTATCTTTTCCAGTCTGGCTAATTTTGTTATATCATCTGGGCTTAAAGCAGCTAGTTCGTCCATCAGTAGAGCGGCGAAGGTGCCGGGATACGGAGCACGAGCCGCTGCTTTTTCCCCGGCTATGCCGAGAATGGCAGCGGTGGCTACGGCTGCATGCAGCGGGGTATCTGCACATGCCACGCATGCGGCTGCTAGGGCCCCCATAGCGCAGCCTACACCAGTAACGCGTGTCATGATTTCGTCTCCATTGTGGCAGGCAATGGTGGTGAGGCCATCTGTGGCGTAGTCCGTTTCTCCGGTAACCAGCACGGCAGCACCGGTTCGTTGAGCAAGTGCTTGGGCCGCAGTCACTGCATCAGCGCTTTCAGCTGTGCTTTCTACTCCTCGGCACAAAGCACCTTGGGCTCCTGCAAGAGCTATGATTTCGGATGCATTTCCTCGAATCATCGCAGGAGGAGTGAGCAAAAGTTCACGGCATACGGCTGTACGGAAACTCAGAAGCCCTACAGCTACAGGGTCCAGCACCCAGGGAATATTTGCGGCCTGTGCATCTTTCACTGCGGTGCGCATGGTTTGCGCCTGCTGTTCTGAAAGAGTGCCTACATTAACAAGCATGCCATTGGCGCAGCTGTTCAGTAGCTCACGAATTTCCTGATTGTGAGTCAACATGACAGGAACGCCGCCCACAGAGAGCAGCATATTGGCCGTGATGCTCTGTACGACGTTGTTCGTGAGGCTGAGAATGAGCGGGCGGCGCTCTCGAAGTGTACTGAGTACTTCTGCGGCTATGATTGCGATGTCTTTCATATAAGTTCCTGTGCGGCTTGGGTGGGATTTTCTGAAGCGCAGATATATGATACGACTGCCACACCGGCCGCGAGGCCGGTGGCGCGTATGGCTGCAGTGCGCTCGCGGTTCAGGCCGCCGATGGCTACTACGGGCAGGCTGCTCATCCGGGCCAATTCAGCCCAACCTTCTACGCCCATGGGCGGCGGCGCGTCATCTTTCGTGATGGTGGGGAACACCGGGCCACAACCCAAGTAATCCACAAGTGCGGTATCCACAGCCTCCATTTCTTTCGGCGTGGTAACGGTAAGCCCCAGTATTTTATCCGGCCCGATGAGCGCACGAGCTTCAGGTACGGGCATATCTTGCTGGCCGATGTGGATGCCATCAGCGTTAATCTCAACTGCAAGCTGCACGTTATCATTAATGATAAGTGGTACCCCTACGCTGCGCAGATAGGTCTGAAGAGGTAGGACCTGAGCTTTCTGCTGGTCGTGATTAAGCTTTTCGGAGCGGTATTGTACGATGGTCACGACGCCTTCCACTGCTCGCTCTACAGTTTCTACTAGGCCAAATCGGCAGCGCTCGATTTCGTCTGTAACCAGATAGAGGTGATAGTTTGCTGTGTTCATTATCCGAAAAGAGGGGTGGAGTAATAACGATCTGCACTGTCGGGAAGAATCACCACGATTGTCTTTCCTGCCATTTCCGGGCGTTTTGCCACTTGGGTGGCTGCATATAATGCTGCGCCGGAAGATATGCCAACGAGTACACCGTCCTTCCGGGCCAGTTCCTTCGCCGTAGTGAAGGGGACGTCATTATCAACGGTGATTATCTCATCACAGACGCCTATATCCAGCACCGGCGGGACGAAATTAGCGCCTATGCCCTGAATCGCATGAGGCCCTGCCGCACCACCGCTGAGCAGAGGAGATGCCGCGGGTTCCACACCAATGATTCGGATGGAGGAATTTTTCTCCTTGAGGTATTTGCCTGTGCCGGTAATGGTGCCACCTGTGCCGATGCCGATGACGACCGCATCTACCGCACCCTCGGTATCTGCCCAGATCTCGGGACCGGTAGATGCGTAGTGTGCAGCGGCATTCGCCGGGTTTTCAAATTGTCCTGCCACGATAGCACCTGGGATAGTTTTCCGAAGTTCTTCAGCCTTCTGAAGAGAGCCGGTCATACCTTCCTGCGCAGGAGTAAGCACGATTTCTGCGCCGTAAGCTTTCAGAATATTGCGGCGCTCCACGCTCATGCTTTCCGGCATCACCATAATTGCTCGGTAGCCACGGGCGGCGGCTAGTGCTGCAAGGCCTATTCCGGTATTGCCGCTGGTGGGCTCAATAATAGTGCCACCGGGGCAGAGTCTTCCTGTGGTTTCCGCATCATTGATAATGGCGAGGGCTGCTCTGTCTTTAACAGACCCAGTGGGATTCAGGTATTCAAGCTTCACAAGCAAACGTGCCTGTAACTGATGCTCGCGATTATAATTGACCGGCTCCAGCAAAGGGGTACTGCCGATGATGCTGCTGATGGATGTGTGAATAACCATGGGCTCTCGTGGATTGCTTCTTACATTTTAGCGCACTTGTCAACCCCTGACGGGTTCTGAAGCTGCGTGATGTTTCGTGAATGTGGCAGAAAGGTCACACAAAAGAGCTGCAATTTGTATGCAGACATGCTACAATACGTTCATGCACATACTGGTAGTAGAGGATGATGAAGATATCGCGGAGCTGGTAGCTTTCAATCTGGAGCGCCTTGGCTGGCGCACCACGCTGGTGCATAATGGTAATGAAGGGTTGGAGAAAATAACAGCGCTCAGGCCGGATTTAGTCATTCTGGATATCATGCTTCCCGGTATGGATGGCCTTTCTATCTATAAAGCGATGAAGGCCAATCGTATGACGGCAGATATTCCCGCGCTTTTCCTTACTGCGCGAGCTCAGTTGGAAGACCGTCTCGAAGGATTGAAGCTGGGGGCTGATGATTATATGACCAAGCCATTCAGCCCGAAGGAGCTTGTGTTACGAGTACGTAATATCCTTGCACGAGCAAATGCCGGAGCTGCTGCCAAATTAGTGGTGCGAAGTGGTGCGCTGATGTTGGATAAAAACACACTTCGTGCGTCTGCAGGAGGTGAAGAACTGGAGCTTACCTCTGCTGAGTTTAAGGTTCTCTCTTACCTTATGGAGCGCCCCGGAAAGGTACAGGACCGCTACAAGCTGCAGAATGTTCTCTTTGGTTATGCGGATACCACACAGTCTCGCGCGCTGGATACTCATATCAAACGCCTGAGGCAGAAGCTCGGCGCCTATTCTTCCTACATATGCACTGAGCGTGGGGTGGGTTATTATTTTGAATCGAACGAATCGTCGCAGGCTGATTAATTTATTTTCTTCATATGCGACATAGCAAAAGGCGAAGCGCTTTCACGCTTCGCCTTTTTGAATTTGCTTTGTGCAAAAAGTATTACTTCTCGCTCAGGGAGCCGATGCCGGGCACAATCTTGCCCTCAAGCAGCTCCAGAGAAGCACCACCACCGGTGGAGCAGTACGAGAGCTTGTCAGCTACCTTGAACTTCTTGGCAGCGGTCACGGAGTCACCACCACCAACGATGGAGATGCAATCGCCCTCAGCCAGGCACTCAGCGATAGCCTTGGTGCCCTTGGAGAAGGAATCCAGCTCGAACACGCCCAGCGGGCCGTTCCAGAGCACGGTCTTAGCGGTCTTGATGATGGAGCACATCTCCTCGATGGCCTTGTCACCGATGTCGATGCCCATACCACCCTCGGGAACCTCGCCGCCCTCAGCCCAGGGAGCTGTGCAGAAGGTCTCGGCACCCTCTTCAAACTTGAAGGTGTAGCGGGTATCAGCGGGAAGGATGAACTTCACGCCCTTAGCAGCGGCATCAGCCAGAATCTGGTTGGCGAGATCGAGCTTATCAGCCTCAATCTTGGAAGCGCCCACGTTCTTGCCCTGAGCGGCAAGGAAGGTGTTGGCCATAGCACCGCCGATGATGAAGGTCTGGCTCTTCTCCATGAGCTTGGAGAGCACCTGAATCTTGTCGGAAACCTTAGCGCCGCCCATGATAACAACGAAGGGCTGCTCGGGAGTCTCAAGCTTGCCTTCAAGGTACTCGAGCTCGTGCTCGATGAGGAAGCCCATGGCGGACTTCTCAGCGAAGTGGGTCACACCCTCAGTGGAGGCGTGGGCGCGGTGAGCGGAACCGAAAGCGTCGTTCACGTACAGAGTTGCGTTACCAAGAAGGGCCTTGGCGAACTCAGCGTCGTTCTTCTTCTCCTTCTTGTCAAAGCGAACGTTGTCCAGCAGCATCACATCACCGTCCTGCAGAGCAGCGCGGGCGGCAGTAGCAGCCTCACCGATGGTCTCGGGAACGAAAGCAACAGGCTTGCCCAGGTGGCCGGAAAGGCACTCGGCAGCAGCCTTCAGGGAGAACTCAGCCTGATAGCCGGTACCCTCGGGGCGGCCCAGGTGAGAGCAGAGCACCAAGCGGGCACCCTTCTCCAGGAGGTACTTGATGGTGGGCAGAGCAGCCACGATGCGAGCATCGTTCGTGATAGCACCATCCTTCATGGGAACGTTGAAGTCCACGCGCATGAGGACTTCCTTACCGGCAACGTCGAGGTCACGTACAGTGAGTTTAGCCATATTGTTGTTTTTGGTTAGAAGTTTTTCAGAGCTTACTGCTCCGCGTGGTTATTTTACAACGTATTTCTTTGCAGCGCAAGGCTAAAAATTTGGAATGACGATTTTCTTTAACCATGCTTGTGATTTTACGAGCTGTTGATTATTGGGCTGACTCGTCAAGAAAACGCTTTACGAGCTTACGGTCCGGGCTGGCCATGGGAGTGGAAGGAAGCTCCGAGAGAGGGATGAAGCGCTCATTATTCATGGGGGCTGCATCATTTGCGAGGTGAAGATGGCGGGTGACTTTGTACCGCGTTACGCTGTACTTTTGGTCACACATATGAGGGAGGCCCGAAACTTCATTCTGTTCGCGGCGAGGGAGCCGGTACATTCCCTCGTGGCGTTTACCTCCGGGCTGTTTTTCCATAAGGAGGCCTTGTGCTGAAAGGTGCCAGATGTCCCAGTGCTCTACAGCGGTTACCTCTTTTTTGGGGAGTTTAACAGGAAGTTTCTCCGGTTCGGTGGCAGTACAGAAAGCGCGTATGGGGCAAAGTAAACAGGTGGGTTGGCCTGTGGTACAGAGGGTTTGCCCGAGCTCCATGATGGCGGAATTATAGGCTCGTGGGTTGGTGGGGTGCACCAGTTGAGCTGCTAGTTCCCAGTGCTTTCGTCGGCCCGCCGGGCTGTCAATGGGGGTGTCATCGTTGAATACTCGTGCGAACACTCTGCTCACGTTCGCATCTACTAATGGTGCGGGGCGGTTGTATGCAAAACTCAGCAGGGCACCCGTGGTGTAATCACCGATTCCGGGCAGAGCGCGGATGTTTTCCTCATTCTGAGGGAAAACTCCATCATGCTTCTCACAAATGGCTATGGCCGTGGCACGTAATGAGCGTACGCGGCGGTAGTAACCGAGCCCTTCCCATGAGCGCAAGGCCGTTTCCTCATCTGCTTGTGCGAGATGAGCCGGCGTGGGGAACTGATTCATCCAAGCCTCATATCTTGCCAATACAGTCGGGATAGTCGTCTGTTGTAGCATGATTTCACTCACCAGAATTGCCCACGGGTCTGTGGTGCGACGCCATGGATAATCCCGACCATGCGCGAGAAACCAATCCACCAATGCCTGCGAGAAAGCCTTGTAATGCTCCACCTTCATTATCAGGATGGCGTGTGTGTCTCAGTGGTGTAAATCGAGATATCTGCATCACGAGTACCGAGAAGCTTCTGGGCACGCATGAGTGCCTTGCGTGTGGAGATGTTCGGGTTCTTCGGTTCGTAAATAAAGATATTGCTTTCCCCCTTACTGCGGTCACAGTCAGCCTGTAGCACATCCAGTACACCACTTTTGCGCAGAACTCGGAACACTTGTCGCCCAGCGCCGGATACAATCAGGTGACGGCCTTTTTCTCGTGTGAATTTAATGAGCTCTTCTAGTGCGCAGACGGAGGTGGCATCCAGATTACGGGCATTCCTCATGCGAAGAACGATGACAGCCAGAGAAGGATCTTCGGCGATACGGGATACCTGTTTGCGGAAGAGGTCTGCCGCACCGAAGAAGAGGTCGCCTTCCACGTGAACGATGGAAATCTGGGGCAGGCGGCTGGCCTGACTGCTCACCTCCATGAGAGTACCTTCCTTATCAAAGGTATATTCCACAAGCTCCGGCTTGGCGGCTTTGCGCAGGAAGAGGGAAACAGAGATGACAACACCCACGAAAATGGCGATGTGCAGAGGCAGCAGAAGTGAGGCAATGAATGTGATAAGCAGTACTACTGCATCTCCTCTTGTGGAGCGGAAGCAGATGCGCAGCAGCTTTCTATCGTACAGTGACACAGCATTAGCCAGCACGAGCGCGGCAAGCACACTGTGTGGTATGCAGGAGATGATGGGGAAACTAGCCAGCACAAAGGTGATACCCAGACAAAGTAGACCGCAAATAACGCCGGAGAAACGCGTGGCAGCGCCGGCTGTGTAGTTCAGCATGGAACGGGTAAGAGAAGCTGAGCAGGGGAGTGATGTCGTGAAAGCTGAGCCGATGTTGGCCATACCCACAGCAAAGGTGTCCTGATTGAGATTTACGGGTTCACCTGTTTTTGCTGAAAGCGTCTTGCTCATGACGGTCTGTTCTAGCGTGGAGAGGAACGCTATACCGATAACGACGGGGAAGAGTTCTGCCAGATGCCCGGAGATGGACCATACAGAGGGCGGTGTGCATGTGAGGTCACTCATGGTGAAGTCCTTCAGCATGCGAACATCCGCAAAGTAACCACCGGCCCATGGCTGGCTGAGTATCCAGTTCAGCACACTCATGGTCAGCAGAATAACAGCAAAGGTGGGAAGGAACTTAAAATGCTTCTTGAGAGGTATGAACATCAAGAATGACAACACACCGAGAACTATTGGCTGCCATTGAACTTTATCAAGATTATTGATAATGGCTGAGCTCATGGTGAAGAATGAGCTGCCAGCGTTCACGTCATTAATCCCCATCACGTACCTCAGCTGAGAGGCGATAATGAGAGTCGCCGCGCCGGTGATATAACCCACCAGTACACTCCTGCTCACAAATTGGAGCATTTCCGTGGCTTTCACAAAGGCTCCGATGACGCATACCAAGCCCGCCAAGAATACAATGAGCGGTACAAAGATGGCGGGCTGACTCTGTATGGCCGGAGAAGAAGCAAGAAAGAAGCTGGCTAACATGAACGCAGTAGCATTACTTGGACCGCTGACAGTAAGACTGCAGCGCGTGAAAAGCGGTGCTATGAATGTGCCGACTGTGGCGGCCATGATGCCATAAATGCTATCCAGTCCGGCCATGGCGGCGAACGCCATACCCTGAGGCAATCCCACCAGCGCTACATCCAGTGCGGCCTTGGTATCACGCCCCGCTTTGGAAAAATTGTACCCGCTGATGGCATGCCGTGCGGGCAGAAAATCAATCATCCCCTGTGCCAGATAGCCACACAGCCCTTTCCAACCGAGTCTGATACGATGTGCCAAAGCTCCCATACAATTCTTATTCTAGCACAGTGAATGTTATTCTGCAAGTTGAATTATTCTGCGCTCGTGGGCTGCGGCTCAGAAATGCTATTCAGAAGTTCTTGGGCCCGTTTCTGATGCTTATGGGCTGAGGCATTATCCTGCTCGCGACGTACTATATCGGCCAGCAGTACCGTGGCTTGCTCCAGCCACATCCTAGCATCCTGATTCTTACCGAGAGAGATGGCATGAGCCGCGGATTCTATAAGAGCGTCCGTATAGAGTGTTTTAAGGCGTGGATTTGCGGGGGAGTCCTGTAGTAACTGCCGAACGATACCGCGGTATTTTTCGAATTCCTCTGTGGCGCGAGCGCTTCGTTGTTCGTTTGAGGCGCAGGCAATGGCTCTGCCGCGGTGAGCCCCGGCCACAATCATGGAATATTCTACATTACCGGGGGCGGTGGTAAGCAGGCGTTCCGTTTTCTGCATGACGGTGTTACAGTATGCTTCCGCTTGGTTGTAAAGATGGCGGCGCAGCATGATTTCAATCATGTAGGACATGGCGCGGCACTGCTGGAACAGATAATCGGTGTTATTAGAATCCAGAGATTCCAGTTCCTCAGAAAGCGCGATACTTTGCTTAAAGGCAATCATGGCGTTTTCATCATGCTCATGGCGCTGCGTATCATCAGTAGCCGCTGTGCTCATGAGCATATGCATCAGTCCTCGTGCATATGTCTCGGCTGCGAGCCCAGCCTTGAATGACAAGCGGTGCGGATGAGTGGCTGCCAAGGAGGTGTATATATCATGTGCCTCATGAAGAAGAAGATTTGCGGCATTAAAATCTTCCGCGTCCATCAGAACATTTGCCTGACTGATGAGTGCCTGAGCCAATCCCATGCGGGCGTTTTCATGCCGTGGGTATTTGGCAATGAGCTCGCGGAACATGCGAACCATGCTATCGATGGTTTTGCTGTTCATGGAAAGATTGCCAGAGATGACAGCAAAGCGTGCGGAGTAATCCATGGCTTTCCCGAGTTCGCAGCGGTAATCCGGATTGTCTGGCGATTGATCGCAGAGCGAACGCAAAACATTAAGCGCCTGACTCACGAGTACGCGCGCCTGCTCATTCATGTTTCTTCTTCTCCCTACCTCAGCACGTAATAACCACGTGCGCGCCAGCTCAAAGCGGTAGCGTTGGTCATCAGGGTAGGTATCATGAAGAGATTGCAAAAGTTTTGTGGCATTTCGATATGCGTCCGTGGCTGCTGCCAGCTCGCCTTGCTGAACATGTACAGACCCCAGGTTTTTCCATGCGATGGCCAGTGCTCGCTGAAGAGTTTCATCCTGAGCGATGGGGAGGCTCTCCATGGAATTAAGATAGTTCTTAAGGTTATTGCCCAGCTGTTGCTGCAAAGCAGTAGAGCCTGGGATGTCAGCAAGTTCATCGTTGAAGTCATAGAGCATGCCTTCCGTGAACGTGAGACTGTTGTTATAAATCTTCATGGCTTGCTCCTTTTCCTTAAGAGCCCAAATGCTCAGAGCTGCCAGAGTAACGACTATGGCTACACTGGAGGTCATGAGGATACGCATACGGCGCATCAGGCCGGAAGGCGGGGGGATGATACCGCTTTCCATGCTGTCACGCCAGGCCGCGGCACTCTTCCAGCGTTCTGATGGCTCCAAGGAAAGAGCTCGGTCTATTGCCTGCAAGAAATGACGGCTATAGAACTCTTCCAGATAGGGGCGTCCTGCCAGCGGTTTGTACGGGTCCGGGGATGCGAGTACTCGCATGTCTGCTTTCGGGGGGAGCAGGCGGGTGATAAGGTAATAGAAGGTGGCACCCAGCGCATATATATCTGTCTGGGGGCCAATGGCTGCGCTCATCTGGGCATCCGTCCGGGCGGTACTTTGCTCAGGCGCGCAGAAATCCGGTGTATAGATGTTGGTATAAACCTTGCCCTCTTGGTGCTGGCGTGCGGAGCCGAAATCCAGCAGAATGGGGCGGCCCTCAGTATTCACAAGAATATTCTCCGGTTTAATGTCACGGTGTACGATTCCGTGCTGCTCCATGTATTCCAGCGTATAGAGCAGAGAGCGCAGCAGCTGCTTATTTTTGCGGGCTTCCATGGCCTGGCGAGTCTTATCCAGCGTAGGCTGCTCAGGAAGTTCCAGTGATTTACCTTCCACATACGGCATCACATAATAAGCCGTGCCGTTTTCTTCAAAGCCGGAAATAATGGGCACAATGCCCGGATGTTCCAGCCCCATGAGCACCACGACTTCTTCCATGAACTCCGCCATGGTGGCCTTAAAGCGTTCATCCGTCTCAGGGGATATGCTGCTCACGAAGGTGCTTCCGGGCATACGCATGGCCAGATTTGCCGGGATGTGCTCCTTGATTACCACGATGGAACCATGAGTGATGTGGCGTGCGCGGTAGGTAATACCAAATCCACCCTGACCGAGTTTGGAGATAATGATATACTCACCTACTTGCGTTTCCGGAGGTAGGGGGGCACGCTGGTTGTTAGCGTCCGGCTGTGCAGGCTCTTGTTCCGGAGAGGATTCGTCTACCTCCTCCGGTAAAGAGAGAGGGGGTGGAACCGGGTTGGGTACACCGGGAGGAATGATTGGAGGAGGAGGCGCGCCATGAGGCGCTGAGTTGAGAGGTGACTGTTTCATTCAGAGAGATTTTCGCAGTTTAAGTGTGCTGCTTTCCTGAGAGGTGAGGAACTTGATTCTATCCAGCGGAAGATGCGGTAAAACGATGAGAGGATTAAATTGGGGCTGATTGTAGGTCAGGGTCAGTCTAGCCTCCTGCTCATTGCAGCGTAACTGGACTTCGACTTGGGTATCCGGTGTGAAGACGTTAAGTATGGCGATAAGAGCCGCTTGCAATTCTGTAATACTATCGGGAGCAGCAAAAACACTTTCCAATTTTTCCTGCAGTGTTTTTACAAAGCTCGCGGGCTCTCCGGCTGCAAAGGATGTGTGATAATTGACAACCCATTTTCCACGGTATTCAAGAGACAGCATGGTGATGTCGCTGTTCTGTTCCATATTACCGGTAAATTGCTGAAGCGAGGCACGCACTCCTCGTATTGTATCAGCCACTGTACTCGTTTCCCGCTTAAGCGCCTCCTGAAGACGAGCTGCACCGAAGGGGGTATAATCTGAATCAGCTGCGTTTATTACGCCCTGAGTATAGAGGAAGAGCCTGTCACCGGGCTGCAAAGTGAAGCGGCACTCATTATAAGCAGCGCCAGAATACGCGCCTAATACGGCCCCAGAATGCATGGAAAGCATCTCATAGTTAGCCCCAACATGGCAAAGCAGTGCCTGAGGGGTGCCGGCATTCACATAGCGAAGGTCTCCGGTGGAGATATTGAGACGCCCGTAAAAGAGAGACAGCTTCATATCAGCTCCCTCACGGCAAAGAATTTTATTAGTGCCGGTAACAAGTTCTCGCGGCGTTGCTCCGGTATTTGCCAGTTCGCGGATGATGGAGATGGCGCGCATCATGAACAGCGCCGCGGGGATACCGGTGTCTGACACATCGCCCAGCAGGAAGCAAATGTGCTTGTCATCCGGCATGAAAAAGTCATAAAAATCACCACCCACCATCTGAGCCTGAAGGCATGAGGCGTATATATCAAAGTCCGTTCTGTCCGGGAAGGCGGGGAACTTGCTGGGAAGTACAGTATGCTGAATGGCCGCGGCGAGATGCAGCTCTTTCATGAGGTGCTCGCGCTTCTGATCAGCATATGACTGAAGAGAATCCACCATTGCATTAATGCCGGTGGAAAGCCTTGTGAACTCCGGCGTGCTTTTTTCCTCAATTCTTTCTTCCGTATATCCCTCAGTTATACGCCGAAGTCCGCTATTGATGCGCTGTAAGCCACGCAGCACGTAGATGCGCAGCAGTAGCCACACAACCACGAACATGAGCAGGAACAAGCCCATATTGCTCAGCAGCATATAGCGCAGAGATTTAAAGCTCACCTTGCTGATTTCCTGCCACGGCATAAAGGAGACAAGTCTGATGCCATTCTCCTCAATGGCATATGTAGCATAGCTCACGCCTCCTGAACTTACCTCGCCTACGGAGTTCAGAGGCAGCGAGAGCAGGGAGGATGTGGGGAGATTCAAGGCTCCGCGGTTCAGCAGCTGGCCATCACGGAAGGCGATGACATGCTCACTCGCCCCCTGCATGACCTGCTCAATCAGAGAGTCAAACCCGATGGCTTCACGTACAGACTGCTCATGCTGAACTGCAAAGCCCAGCTGGAGTACACCGGGCGCATCCGGGCGCGTCACTCCGGCGTATTGCAGAAGTTTGCCGTCCAATGCACTGTTTCTGGGGCGCTGCACTAATTCGTGCCCGGGCTCATTGATACAGTCAAGAAAGTAGCGGCTCTGTTCATGGTCACCCAATCTAAAACCGACGACATTTTTTGGTACGCCTGCAATGATGGTGCCCTCTTCGTTGCTGATGCAAAGCTGAGTGGCACCAAGTTCATTACACAAGCCCTGCATGAGCTCGTAATTCTCTATAATGGCCGGATTCTGTCCAATGATTCTGGCCGCGGCTCGAGTTCGTTCCAGTGTGCTGCGGTCATTAATCTGCTCCACATGGCGCATGTTATCCTGTGTGAAGCGAATCAGTAACATAAGGTCATGGAGACGATTGCTCATCAGAGCCTTCGCTCGAGATTCAGCTTGCTGCTGGAACTGGAGGAATGACAGCAGGCCAGCCACGGCAAAAGCCGAACATATCAGCACCAGCAGCCATGTGAGAAACTTCCTTTGCATGTATTCCCGCTCTTTCTCCGAGTATATTACCATGATTTGAGGAGAAATGCAAGCATAGAATTACACCCTCAGAACTCTTGCAATCTTCAAAATAACAAAAATGAAGTCAAAAATCTCTTATACTGACTAAGGGAGACAATCATCCATAGCGGGGTGGGTAGAAGAAAAGGGGGAAGAACGGTAAAAAGTTCTTCCCCCTTGTGGATGCGATGAAGTATAAAGTTATTATTGCCTACGGCGACGTGCTGCTAGGCCAGCCAAAGCTAACAGACTTAATGTAGCTGTAGTGGGCTCTGGTACATTGGTGGGGGTGGAGTAGACACGCACATAGTCAATCGTCATGGCGACTCCGTCACCTATGTCACCGATATTACCTACCCAGCTTCCGCCTAACTGCATGTCCAGTAAGAGGTAATAGGGGTTGTTGTCTTTGTTGAAAGGCCAATTGGGATTGCCCTCCTGTGCTTGCAGGGTGAGGGTAGCCCTACCATCCATGAAGAAAGTAACGGCCTCAGGAGTCCACTCTACACCATATGTGTGGAATGCTGCCTTTTCTTCCTGAGTCATGAAGTATGCGGTGCTAGCGCCATTTCCACCTACGGTTGAATTAGAAACGGCATTACCCCATTGATTATTATAATGCACTGTCTGGTAAATGATGCCGTCCCAGTTCAAATGCTCCATAATATCGATTTCTCCCGTCTGGGGCCAAGGACCAGCGGTAGGCATCATCCAAATCGCAGGCCAAGCGCCCTGTGCGCAGTCGAACTTGGCACGAACCTCCACATATCCGTATTGGAAAGTGAAGGTCTTGTCTGTAAAGATACCGCCGCAGGCATAGGTGTCATTAGCGCCTGTTGGGTCATTTTGGCTGGTATAGTCGCCATACTTACCCCACAAGGAAACAGTGCCATCCCCGTTTACTGTCACTAAGGATTCATCTCGGGACTGATAGCGTGACCAATCCACGGTCCAGTTCACATACTCAAACCTATTCCATTTAGTGGTATCCAAGCGCGTGCCGGAAAATTCATCATTGAACACCATCGTCCACTCCGGGTGAGTAGATTGCCAGCCTGTATAATCATCTGCCTGTGCAGTAGATACAGTGGCAGGCAAAGCTGCCGCTAACAGTAAGCCGTATAAATGCTTTTTCATAAGTGATGCGCTTGTATGTGGTATAGAGAGAGGGAGAAAAGACTCCAAAAAGAGTTCTTGTAATCTCAGATTATGCCATTATACCCGTACGGATGATTCCGTCAAGGTAAAAGAGAGCAGACTGACGAGCTTTTGGCTGGGGTAAGGCCCAAAAGAACGATGTTACTTCTCGATGGGTAACTTACTCAGCGCTTCCTGAATGGATGGAGGGCAGTTATAATGGGCAGATTCAAGTGCATCCTCGCTGATATAAGCGCCGGCTTTTCCAAGCAGGGGGATGAGTTCTGTAGCATTCCGAACGGCTTCAGCATCGGGCTTATCCACCGCCTCGAATACAAGTTCATCGCGGTCCACCATGGCATCCGGTATGAAGTCAGCGCAGGTTCCCTTATTCAAAAGGAGCAGGGCCTTTTCCATAGCTCCGCTTTCCGGGCCAACAAGAGGATCCGTGGCGGCGAGCACGGCCTCTTCCAGTACTGTGCGCATGTGGTCACGATATGCCGCACGGAAAAATATTACCACGATGGGCACTAGAACCATTAAAAAGGGAGTCGCGAAAAGTACGGCCATCGCGATAGCTCCTGGCATGTAGCCTTCCTCACGCGGAGATAAAGCGAAAGCTGCCACGCTATACATGAGAATGCACAGCCAGCAGAGAGAGAGCACTTGCAGCAAAGAGCGACGAGGCCAGTACAGAAGCACTGCTGTGCCAGCTGCACCCCATAGGGAAGATTGCAGAGGTGCCTCCGAGCCGCAGTACCATCCTAACGCGAAAAATAATACAGCCGATGCGAAAATGAAAATACCTTTCATATCAATTATCCGACTTCTGCGGCGTGACGGCTGTTCAATATCAGATAGGCTTCTGAACCTCCGCGATGTATTCTTTCACGGAACGCGTAATTTCGGTGGCAATATCTGCCTTGGGACGGGCAAATGAAGGAATGAACCACGGATAAGCGCCCACCAAATCGTGGAATACAGCCACTTCACCATCACAAGTGCCTCGGCCTGCGCCGATGCCGATGGTGATGATGGGACATGCTTCAGTAATGGCCTTGGCTACGGAATGCTTGGTACATTCGATGACCACGGAGAACGCACCCGCGCGAACGACGGCCTCCATATCACGCATAATGGCAGCGGCTTCCTCATCCGTCTTGCCATGCATTCGGTAGCCGCCTTCTTCCTTCACTTTCTGGGGCAGGAGGCCTATATGCCCCTGCACGGGAATCCCCGCCTGAGTGATGGCACGAATCTGTTCTTCCATGGCTTCGCCGCCTTCAAGCTTCACTGCATCAGCACCTACGGCCATGAGAGCACGCGCTGTTTCAAGAGCTTGTTCCGGGGTGTTGTATGTATTGATAGGCATGTCAGCCACCACCACAGCATTTTTTGCAGCACGGGCTACAGCTTCTACATGGTGGAGCATATGCGCGAGGGTTACGTGTGTGGTGTCCGGGTAGCCAAGCATCATCATGCCGAGAGAATCTCCCACAAGTATCATATCCACGCCAGCCTCATCCACTAGGCGAGCAGTGGGGTAATCATAAGCAGTCAGTTCTGAAACGGGCACATTACCCTTTCGGGCGATGATTGCGGCGATTTTACTGTTCATGGCTTTTCAATTACAAATCAAAGGGGACTACCTGAGGCCTCTCGGCGGGTAGAGCGTTGAGAAGTTCACTCACCGTAAGAGTCTGCCCGGGAAGGCGAAGTTGCGGGTCAATGTCGCAGAGTGGCCTCAGCACAAACTCCCTCGTGTGCGCGCGAGGATGAGGCAGAATCAGCTCAGGCGTGTTAAGGATGGTTTTGTCGTGATAGATAATATCCACATCACAGGTGCGGGGCGCGCCATATTCTCCGGTGCGTTCACGGCCCAGCTCGTTCTCAATCTTCTGGCAGAGTGCAAGAAGTGCCTCCGGTTCCATGTCTGTACTTACCTCCACGCAGGCATTCAGAAACATGGGGGAACCCTCCGGGCAGCCCACAGGCTCGGTTTCATATAACTGAGAAAGGCGCAGACCGCCGAAGGCGTAAGCAAGGTAAACACAAGCTCGTTCCAACGTGGCTAATCTATCACCCCCGTTGGAACCAAGAGCTATACAGGCTTTGACAGGTTCAGTCATTGAAACCCAGCACATCCTGCATGGTGTAGAGACCGGCGGGCTTGTCAGCCAGCCAGAGAGCAGCGCGAACGGCGCCACTGGCAAAAGTCATACGGCTGGATGCTTTGGGCGTGGGTTCCACGCGCTCGCCATCCGTAGCGTACATGACGGTATGGTCGCCCACCACATCGCCACCGCGCATGGAGTGCATGCCAATCTGGGCTTGCGGGCGGGCACCTACAAGTCCATTGCGACCGTGCATCACGTCCTTTTCATAATCCAAACCGGTAACATCACATACCACTTCAGCCAGAGTGCGAGCGGTGCCACTGGGGGCATCCAGCTTGTGGTGGTGGTGCATCTCGATGATTTCAATATCGTAATCCTTCAGAATGGCTGTTGCCTTACGCGTGAGCCAGAAGAGGGTATTCACGCCCACGGAATAGTTACTGGCGAATACGATGGGAATCTGCTTGGCTGCCTCAGAGATAGCAGCTTTTTCCTCAGCGGTATGACCAGTGGTACCGATAACGAGGGGCTTGCCCTGAGCTACGGCTGTAGCCAGCAGTTCGGGGGTGAAGCCGTGGAAGGAGAAGTCAATGGCAATCTCAGCCTGCTGCATGGCTGCAGCGATATCTTGTCCCACATCATGTGTGGAGGCCAGTTCAGCGCCGGAGGACTGCTCTACAGCCTGCTTTACAGCCTGTCCCATGCGGCCGGAAATGCCCGTAACGAGAATTTTCATATACTTATTTACAGAAGGTTGTAGCTCTTGAGAAGGTCTGCAAGTATACCGTGCTTCTCCTCTGCCAGAGACACGAGGGGCATGCGGATTTCCCAGCTCATATCACCACGAAGAGCCATGGCAGCTTTAATCGGAACAGGGTTGCCGTCCAAGCTCATCAGCCCCTTCATCAGCGGGTAATACTTCTTCTGCAGCTCCAGAGCCTTCTTGCCATCACCGGAAAGGGCGCTATCCACCAGAGCTTTCATCTCAGCGGGAGCTACATTTGAGGTGACGGATACGAGGCCTACAGCACCACAGGAGATGAAGGGAACCGTCAGGCCGTCATCGCCACTGAGTACTGCAAAATCTTCAGGAAGAGCCTGAACGAGCTGGTTCACACGCTCTACGCTACCACCTGCTTCCTTGATGGCTACGATGTTCGGGCAATCCTTAGCCAAGCGCACCACGGTATCCACTGCTATTTCAATACCGCTGCGTCCGGGAATGCTGTACAGCATGATGGGCAGGGAGGTGGCATCAGCCACTGCTTTGAAGTGGCGGTAGACGCCTTCCTGGCTGGGCTTGTTGTAGTAGGGGCATACCTGGAGGGTGCCATCTGCGCCCATAGCCTCAGCTTCTTTCGTCATTTCAATAGCTTCATCCGTGCTATTGGAACCGGTGCCGGCAATCACCTGGCAGCGCCCGGCAGCAAACTGGATTGCAAGTCGAATGACTTCCATATGCTCACTGTGGCTGAGGGTGGGACTTTCACCGGTCGTACCAACCGGTACGATGCCGTCCACACCACCGGCAATCTGAGCTTCAATCAGAGCCTTCAGAGCATCGGCGTCGACTTTATTATCCTTGAAAGGGGTGACAATAGCTGTGTAAAGTCCGTGGTACTTCATAATATCTCGCGGTTATTATAGCACTATTTGCCTAAAAGTCACGCTTTTTTGCAGTGAAAGTACAGCTAAAAGCAGAACCCCCTGCAGAGAATTGTCTGCAGGGGGCGAAAAATGGCGTTTTTCTGAATAAGGATTACATATTCAGTTTTACGCGGATGCGAGTCGTCAAGGTGCCGTTCTCGGTTGTAGCAGTGCCATCTACGCGTTGTACGTAAATTGCAGCTGTCTCCAGAGCCTGAGCGACTTCAGCCACCTCTTCTGCTCGGCGGACTGCTTCAGTGCGAACTGGACGCGGAGAAACGTAGTCGTCCTCAGCAATATAACCACCGCGGCTCTTAACTCTTCTGGAGGTTGCGCGAGCCGGGCCGGTCGGAGTCTGGGGGCCGGCTGCTTCACGCATGGCGTTAGCTATGCCGCGTGTGGCGGCGGCAAGGGCACGCATGTTCAGAGTGGCCACGCTACCGCTGAATTCCATTGTACCGGTAGCAGAGGAAATAATATTAGCGTTATAGGCAGAGGAGGAGCCCATGGTGAAGCCCGTGTCACTTACGGTGACATTTGGCACAAAGTCCGTGGAGAACCAGGGCAATGCCACCCTATATGAGGCGGTGTTTCCTGCCGTGGAAGGCACGATAGGAAGCATGCGAACTACGGAGGGATCACTACCCAGCTTGGTGGCCACATTACCGGCTACGGTGAGAAGTTGCTCCCAGCCTTCTCCCAGCTTGCTGCGGTCGGTTACACCGGCATAGTAGCTGATACGGGGGAAGGCATGTCTATTGCCGGGCTTACCGCCCAAAACGGCGGGGTAACTGCCGGCGTTATCAATAGTTAAGGCGTAACTGTTCCCCAGTCCGCTGCAGATAGTTTCTCCTGCGCCGATTAGAGCCTTCAGATCAGGCAAGAATTCTCTGGCTTGGGCAAGATTTCGGTTAGCAGCAGCCTGTTGACGTTGGGGCATGGTGGCAATAAAGCCATCAACAACATTAACAACAGAATCAACGAGTTGGGCGGTCGTGGGCATGTTGGGTCTTACCCAAGGAGAACTTTCGAAGTATAATACGGTCTCCGGGCGGTCAGGCAGTGAGGTGAGAGCCAATCGCCCAGGCGTGTATTTGAGGCTTGGACTGTTTGACGTAATCTGAATCTCTACTGCGGAATTATCGTACCATACAAGAGCCATATCACTTGCAGCACCCTTGTTTTTAGTCAGAGCGGACACGGCATTGGTAATAACCCTTGAGCCGGTGGCTGCTGCCGTCATTGTCTCCTGATTTCCACCAGGAGTTCTGGAGAGTTCGCCAAAGATGTCAGATAACAGAGTACCCATTCCAAGCAGGGGCTTCATCTGCATTCTGTTCAATGTAGCGCTGATGCCAGGAGCCGCATATGAAAGCAGAATGGGATTATTCTGAAGGTAGGCATCCGCTGCAGAAAGCTTGCTCGTTCCGAGAATGGACTGAGCAGGAGCGGCCGGGAGTTTTATATCCTCAGCACGTTCGCACATGATAGCTACAAGGTCAGAACCTTCCTGTTTTACCATCACGTAAATCGTGCGGCCATCAATAGCCTCTCTTAATGCTGTCTGAATCTCATCATTGCTTCTGTAGGGGGGGATGACCTTATCGCCCGGGATGGTCAATTTAATGCCGTCAAAACCATTTGCAGAGAAAGCCTCTCGCGTATCATCCGGATTGGAAGTGCCGATGTTATCAGTGAGGACGTCCAGAAGCTGCTGCTTCCACTGGGCCGGTATCACAGATGCTCCATTGGTGGAGACGACTGCGTACAACGGAGGTAATTTTACAGAACTTGCGCCATTCACAGCTGAGGCCAGCATCTGGCGAACATAAGCCTCAGTGAGATTTCTGATAACAGACCCAGCCGGGGAGGCTGCATTTCTTCCCCATTTAGAGAAAAACTTCATACAATCGCGGATGCCATCAGTATGTTCAATGGCTGCGTATGAATATATGTCCCCCACACAAGCTAATGATGCACCTAAGCCCTTGCCAAAGGCAATGCTGATACCATCAATGGTATTTAAGCCGGGAGGAATCTGACCTGCATTACCGGTCAATGCGGCAATTACCTCCAAACCGGGGCCTGCATGATTCAGTGTGATAACCATCTCAGCATCTGCGGGGATATAGGCGAGAGCAGGATAGGCAGCGGCTCTCTGATTAACTGAAGCTGTTGCTGCATTACCAGTGCCGACCATGGTGGTATAAACATGGGCGGAAGTCTCTTCAGACACCTGTGCATAGATGGGGGCCGCTGTTGCGGCTAACATCATGAGTGTTGTGCGAATATTCATATGTGCTATCATTATAAAAATTAATTATAGTCTGTAAAGCTAAATTTAGATAAGCTGACAAAAAAGAGAGCTCCCGTCATGGGAGCTCTCGTTATTAATAACTTGTGAATGATGGTATTACTTCTCGCAGTAGGTGCGCACAGCAGCAGCGATGCGAGCGGATACATCCTCAGGCTCGCCTTCCTCCACCACGTCAATCTGAACCACCTTGTCCTGAGCGCGGTAGTGCTCTACCACGGGAACGGTAAGTGTCTCATAATCCTTGCGGCGCTTAGCGAAAGCCTCGGGGTTGTCATCGGTACGCACAATCATGGCGCCACCACACTTGGGGCAGATTTCCTCACCATTACGGGTCGTCTCGCCACAGGCGGGGCAAGCCTTGCGCTTGAGCATGCGATCTTCGATAAGTTCGGCGGATACGTTCAGGTAAATCACGATATCCACACCAAGGCCCATAGCGGTCAGGTTGGCGTCCAGAGTCTCGGCCTGAGCAACGGTGCGGGGATAGCCGTCCAGGAGGCAGCCGCAGTCCTTATTCTCACCCAGCCACTTGGCTACGATGCCGTTCACCACCTCATCAGGTACGAACATGGCAGCATCCATGTACTTCTTAGCTTCCAGACCCAGCTCAGAGCCAGCAGCAATCTCAGCGCGCAGCAGAGCACCGGTGCTCAGCGGCTTGAGGCCGTAGGTCTCGGAAAGGAAGTTAGACTGCGTGCCTTTACCGGAAGCCGGGGCACCCACAAGTACGAATCTCTTGAGCGTTTTCATATTTATGTAAGATTGAGCTCGCCTCCGTTTTCAGCAGGCGTCGCTTTGATTATGCCTTATTTTGTCAGAAATGCAAGCACATAATTTACGATGGCATGGCAAATAGCCTCTGTCATCAGTTTTCACTTCCATTGTTCAGCATGGCTGCGGCCATGATATTACCGCTTCGTGCAGCAATGCGCAGTGCTGCTATTGCCTTCTCAGAGTCCTTTGTAACGATAGTACCCTGAATCAGGCACATTGCCAGCACGAAGAGGGCCACGTGGTCACCGCTTTGAGCCGCAGCTTCCAGATTAGCGAGATCCTCACGAGTCTTTACCTGAGCAAAGTAAACGCGAGCAAGCTGGTTCTGTGCTTCGGCATGGCCGGCGAAGGCTGCATTGCGAAGATGCTCTGCACCTTCCGTTGCCTTGCCGGCCTTAAAAGCGGCGGCTCCAAGCTGATATTCTTTATCGGCGTCCATTACTTCTGAGGAGATGAAAACTCTACGCGAAGGCTGTAAACCTTGCCATTGAAGCTCTCGCCAAGAGTCTGCAGGGGCAGTACGAAAGTGGAGCGCAGGTCATTGGTGCGGTGACGCCAGCCGTTCTCGCGGTCACGATAATTCATGAGGGTCAGCGTGCCGATTTCCTGCCCATCCACGAGGAGCTTGGTATTCTGCGGCTCGCCAATGAGTTCAATCTTGATGCGCTTGCCAACGGGCAGACGACCACCGAAGGAGAACTCCATGGTGTCACTGCGGCGGAAGCCGACTGTGCCATCTTTCATCACAGCAATGAGCTGTCCTTCAGGCCCGCTGAGCAGTACCTGTTCTGTGCCTTCGGGCGCAGCGTTAAGCTCAATTTCAGCCGTGAGATGATAATTCGGACCGGCTGCGGCCTCATTCAGTTGCATGGGGAGAGCGGAGGGTGTCACACTCACAGGGGCATCACCTGCACGAACATTCAGGGGATTCTGCCCGGGAGCTTCACCAACCTTAGCTGCAAGAGCACGGTGCTGCTCAAAGGTGCCGGGGTTATGCTCTGTGCCCCACATGCGCTGGCTGAGAACATCCGTGGATTGGCGGAATATCTCCCAGATATCGTACATTCCATAACCGGAGTGTCTAAGGTCCGTCATGTCGTTCCAGATGGCGTACGTGGCACCGATGAGGTTCGGATGACCGGCGGGAATGTGGTAGTTACCCACATAGTTGGGACGCCAGTTGTTGTATACCCAGCGGTGGTTCTTATCCATGCGGTAATAGTTGGCGAAGGGAACGATGTAAAGCTGACCATCGTTTGTGTTGATGAGCTTGTAGCCGGCATTCATGGCTTCCACAGGGTTCTGCCACTGGCTGCTCCAGAGGTTCATTTCCACACCCTCAGCAATTACAGGAGTCTTACCGGGTTTGTGGGTAAGGCTGCCCCAGATACGCGGAGTGTAGCCACGGCCAAGCACATAGCGGAGCAGGCCGTCAGAATACTTTCTGTAGGACTCGGAATCACCATAGAACTCGTCCGCACCCACGTGAATTACACAGTCTTCCAGAACGGGGCGTCCCAATTCAGCATCCGGCAGCAGGTATTCATCCAGTACTTCCCCTACAAACTTCAGTGTTTCAGGATTTGCTGCGTCGATATGATCGCTGCGGCGACCGGGGTTACCCATCGGGCCCTGATAGATGAGATCCGGGCGAACGCGGGTGAATGAAAGAGCATGGCCGGGAGTGTCAAACTCGGGCACGATATTTACGCCGCGTACGCGGGCATAATCGATGAGCTCACGGAACTCTCTCTTGGTGTAGAATACGTCCTGTGCGGTAAGCGGTACACCGTTTTCTCCCACCATGCGGCTTTCCAGACGGAATGCGGTGTATGCCTCAGCGAGCGGGTCACGGCCAGCCCTTACATACTCTTCCAGGAAGATGTAGTTATTATTGATGACGATGTGAAGGTCATTCATCTTATACCAAGCCATGGTATCGATAACCTTGCGTAAATCATCAAGAGTGTAGGGGGTACGAGCAGCATCAAAGAGCACACCACGCACACGGTAACGGGGTTCATCCCAAGCCTGACCACAGGGAATGCGGTTTTCGCTCAACTTGAGTATCTGCAGTACTGTGCGAGAGCCCCACATTAACCCTTTAGCTGAGCGAGCGCTGATTGTCACCACGCCCTCCTGAGCATCCATACCATACGCTTCATCGCTGACTTCGCCGGAGATGCGGGAATCAATCACGAAGTTAATGGAGGAGGCTTCATTGGGGGCATTGACAACTTGCACCTCGGCTCCGGTGATGGCGGCCAAATCAGCCACAATGATATCACGAAGCTCTGCTGCTTCGGGAGAAATGTATACCTTCACCGTATCACCTACGGCAAAAGAACCGGTGCCGCCGTTCCACTGGAGCAGTGAGGGAATGACCTGTGGCTTTGCATTGCCTGCAGTGCGGCCATCATCGGCCACTCCACGGGGGGTTACTCGTACGGGATAATCGCGGCTGAAAGCCTCCTCACCACCCTTTCGGACGCGGAAATTAATGATGACAGGAGTGTCACTCAGAACATCAGAGGCATACAAGCAATCACCACTCTGGGAAATAATGCCCTCATAGTCCGCACCAAGGAATTCTACGGTCGCACCGTCAGCGGTGGGTATAGGCATAACCTCGCCGCTCTTAATCGTGGCTGGGACGTTCAGCCTGTCAGCAATTTGTCTGGCACTCTGTGCCATCAAGGGGGAAACAGTCATGGCTGCCAACATCAAAAGGATGGATTTCTTAGTCATGGTTATTCGTCATTATATTAATTTGCTGGAGCTTGTCCAGCAAGAAATTTAGGTTGTCACATTTATCCAGGGAAGGCGGTGTGCCGCCGGTGCACAGTATAAGTTAGTACTCAAGCTCAATTCGTCTAACGTTTGCTGCATGGCAGAACGAGCCTTTTCCGGGGTGTTGCAATCTTGGCTTATATGAGCAAGGACAATGTGTTGTAAGTCCGGATGTGCAATCTGGCGCACGAACTCGCCAGCCTGTTCATTAGAAAGATGACCGAAGTTGCTTTCAATGCGCTCTATGAGGTGCATGGGACGCCCTGAGTTATACAGCATTCCATGGTCATAGTTGGACTCAAGATAGAGAGCATGTACCCCTTGCATGAGGTTGTCCATGCCGCGCATAATTCGGCCGGTGTCAGTTATGTAACCGAGTTTAACGCCTTCACATTCGAAGAGATATCCCACAGGATCCGTGGCGTCGTGACTTACCTGAAACGGGGTCACGGTAAAAGCTCCTATCTGTACGCGGCTACCAGGTTCTATGTATGAAAAAGTGGCTGAGGGTGCCGCTGGTCTCAAATCCTGCCCCACATAACGTGTGCAATATATGTGGAGGTTGTCCTTCTTGGAAAGGACGCCGAGCCCGCAGGTGTGGTCCGTATGCTCATGAGTGAAGAGAAGCCCGGAAAGCTGGCAAACACAGAGTCCGCATTCTTCCAGGCCCTTGCGAATGCGTGTGGCGCTAATGCCTGCATCCACTAATAAATGGGTACCACCGCCTGAGATGACGGTGGCATTCCCTTTACTACTACTGGCTAGAGTAGATATGCGAATCATTACTCCTGCTCAGCTGGTTGCTCAGAATTGCCCGGAAGTTGAGCTGCGTCAAAATTGGGCTGAATGTCAGCCTGCTCCAGCGCATCAAGGGGCTTGCCATAGTAACGACCGGTCTGGGCATGGAGGAAGGCTGTCACGTTCTCTACCTGTGCCTCACTGGCTGTGGTGCGGGTCTGGGTGTCAAACATGACGCGTACTGCGTCTTCAAGCTTGCTAACGGTACCGGTGTGGAAGTACGGAGCCGTGAGCGCGATGTTACGAAGGTTCGGTACACGGAACATATCACGGTGCTCTTCCTTCCGCGTAAAGTCCTGGAGGCCATAAGCGCCTTCGGTATAACCTTCAGCATGTGCACGCAAGTCAGCATGCGTGTTAATGAACTCAAAGCTCTGACCACCGAGCGTCGGGCCGCCATGGCAAGTGGCGCAACCGTAATTCAGGAAGGTGTGCATGCCTTCTATCTGCTGCTCAGTCATGGCTGTGGCTTCACCGGTGAGATAGCGGTCAAAGTCAGAATCCGGCGTGACAAGGGTACGCTCAAAGGCCGCAATCGCATCCGTGATAGTTTCTGCTGTAATGCCGGCTTCTCCATAAACAAGGGGGAAGAGAATACGGTACTCAGGGTCATCCTTCAGCTTGGCTGCGATTTCATTCCAATCTTCAGGTTTGCTGTAACCCATTTCCACAGGATTCAGGGGAGGGCCACCGGCCTGTTCCTGAAGATCGGCAGCTCTGCCATCCCAGAACTGGCGGATATTACCCGCTGCATTGTACACTGTGGGTGCATTCACACCACCAAGCTGAGGCTTGCCATCCGGGCCGGGAACACCCTCGGACTTGGGCAGGTTATCCGTGCCGCCACGGGTGAGGTCATGACAGCTGGCACAGGATACCTGATTAGTAGTGGAGAGGCGGGCGTCATGGAAAAGTCTGCGGCCCAGATACACCTTTGCCCATGCCTGCTGCATTACTTCAGGTGTGCGAGCCTCTTCATCGGCCGGGATACCCCAGGCTTGCGCCACAAACTCGGCCTCTGACATATGAGCGGGGCGAATGGGGGAGAATGTGCGACGAATTGCGGCATCCTCAGAATAGTAGTGACGCAGCAAGGTTACATCATCCATGGTAAGGCCGGAGCCAAGATGTACAGCCGTGTAAAGAGCAGGGGGCATACTGCGAGTGCGCAGCACTTGGTCCATCTTGCGGAAATCTACATCGCTATGGCGGATGGATCCATCAGGAGTCATGACGAAGGCGCGCTGAGCACCCTGAATGTCGCGCTTTACCTGCCCAAGAGAAAGCAGATTTGAAAGGCCATTAAACTGAGGGTTAGCGCCATGGCATGCAGCGCACTTGCTCTGCATGATAACATTTGCCACAGCTTCAGCCTGCTCCGGAGTAGTGGGCACTGGCAGATTGTTTTTCTTTGTGGCAGGACTGATAATAACAGAAAATACGCCGGCTGTCAGAATGGTTACTGTAGCAGCGGAGATGCCGAAAAGATAAGGGGTTATTTTGCTCATAAAATCAGATGGAGAAATTTCTTATGCGGATATTCTAGCATGTTTTGATTCGATTGCAAGAAGAAATCACTTGCTGTCTGAACCTCGTTCCGCCCGCTCCCTGCGTAGTTGTTCGAGCATGCGTTCAGGAGAAGCAAAGTCTCGGTTCAGCCATTCCATAGCGCCGGCTCTGGCATCAGGGTGGAGGCAGTGCTGAATAAGAAGCAGGTTATCAAGGCGAATTGCCTCGATGTCGTTGAGCGTATCAGCCGTTAGTGTTCGTTGATAGATGCGTTCCCGCAGAAGGTTAGCCAAGGCAATTTGCAGTGTCTGCCTACGAGCTACTGAAACGGAGGGTAGGGATTCAATGAGTAACGTGATGGCGTCTTTCGCTTGCATTCTGCCGGCTTGCGTTAGTGTACGAGCTGCAAATTCAATGTCGCGGATTTCTTCATGAACTCCGGTTTCATCCGTTGGGTCCAAAGCAGCAATTTCCTCTCTGAGGGCTTTCATGTTGTCCCGGAACACAGTGGGTATATTCCGATAGAAGCTCATGAGTATAGCTGCGCGTTGAGTCCCTTGCAATGAATCGGCTTGTTTCAGGAGATTGGCATTTTCATGGGCTTGCCTCAGTGGGGTGATGACGGCCTCCCTCGCGTTTCTACCTCCGGCGATTCCTCCTAAGAACATCCCATCCGGTGAAATGGCAATCAATGAGGGAAACATCGTAATGTTATATTTTACCATCAAGTTCCGATTCTGTGACAAGGTGTCAGCGTGTAACCGGGACGTGTCTTTGGGTAAATCAATCTCCAGTAAAACGAAACGTTCAGTTGCAAAATCCAGAAACTCCGGGGTATCCAGCACTTCGCGGCGTAACGTTGCACACCACCCACACCAGTCTGAGCCGGTAAAGAACATTAAGATGCCCTTGTCCTCAGCCAGAGCTCTCTCCCTAGCCACGGCATAATTAGTATGCCATTCCGCAGCAGCCAAAACTGGAGCTACTAGGCAACTTGCTACTGCAAACAGAGAGAAAAGTTTCTTCATGCCTTTATCTTGCGATAATTCAACAGAATATGCAAGAAAAAAAGAACCGCTGCAGACACATCCGCAGCGGTTCTGAAAACAAAACAGGGTTATCCTAATCAACCATTGTAGGCTGTCTTGTAAACTTGCAGCACCTCTTCCCAAGTGCAGGGACGGGGATTGCCGCCGGTGCAGACGTCAGCCATAGCAGCATCAGTCAGAGCCTCGAGGTCTTCCTCCTTCACGCCGATTTCGGCCAGAGTCTGAGGAATCTTCACATCCACAGAGAGCTGCTTAACAGCCTCGATGGCAGCCTTGCGGTATTCGTCCTGGCTCATGGAATCCACACCCTGCACACCCATTACGCGAGCGATTTCACGGAACTTCTCACCGGTGTAGGGGGCATTGTACTCCATCACATAGGGAAGGAGCACGGCATTTGCCACGCCGTGAGGAGTGTTGTAGAAGGCGCTCTGAGGATGGGCCATAC
The DNA here is from genome assembly GCA_045653545.1 of Akkermansia sp. Classification (GTDB taxonomy): domain Bacteria; phylum Verrucomicrobiota; class Verrucomicrobiia; order Verrucomicrobiales; family Akkermansiaceae; genus Akkermansia. The sequence goes on along the minus strand of JAZOMC010000044.1, from coordinate 189,205 downwards.
CGTGCACGACGCCAAGGCCTACGTTGGAGAAAGCCATGCCGGTCATGTACTGACCCAGAGCCATGCCTTCACGACCATCAGGATCATTCACCACAGCCTTGCGCAGGTTCTTGGCGATAAGCTCGATAGCCTTCAGGTTCAGGGTGTCAGCAAGCTCCCAAGCAGCCAGAGTGGTATAACCTTCAATGGCGTGAGTGAGGGCGTCCATACCCGTAGCGGCGGTAAGGCCGGCAGGCATGGAGGACATCATATCAGGATCAACCACGGCAACCACGGGGATGTCGTGAGGGTCAACGCACACGAACTTGCGGCGCTTAGCCTCATCAGTGATGACGTAATTGGTGGTGGTCTCAGCAGCGGTGCCGGCTGTGGTAGCCACTGCAATCACGGGTACGCACTTGTTCTTGGTGGGAGCAAGACCCTCCAGAGATACAACATCAGCGAACTCGGGGTTGTTAATGATAATGCCGATGGCCTTGGCAGTATCCTGAGGGGAACCACCACCGATGGCAATCATGTAGTCAGCGCCGGCTGCCTTGAAGGCCTCCACACCGGCCTCTACAACGGCTACGCTGGGGTTGGCCTTCACCTTGTCGTATATCTCGTAGGCGCAACCTGCAGCCTCAAGGAGGGTAGTCACCTTAGCCACTACGCCGAAGCGTACCAGATCAGCATCTGTCACCACAAGAGCCTTGGCAAAACCGCGGTTTTTTACCTCAGTCACAATCTCTTTAATGGCGCCATGACCATGATAACTTGTCTCATTCAGAATAAATCGTTTTGCGGACATGATTACAATCTACCTTAATTTTGAGCGCTTGGCAAGTCACTTTCCACGTCTTGCGAAAAAAATACGCCTCTGACGTAAATTCGTATGGACAAAAAGTCCGCAAAAAGGTAACATAAACGGCGAAAAAAGGCTTCAATAAGCCGCACATCTTCCAAAATCTTTTACTACGATACGATTATGTTTAAAGGATACGCTTCTCGCCAGAAACCCGCTTCTCCTGCTGCCGCTCCGACTAACGATTATGCCGATGTTCCGAGTGATTGGACCGCTCCGACTTCTACCCCCGAGGTAGCTACTCAGGGTGGATATTTCGGTGGTAGCGCAGTAGAGACTCCTGCCGCACCCTTTGGTACTGAGGCTCCTGTTGCCAATACTGCTGTGGCTTCCCGCAACGTGCTCAATTCTGACGTTTCCGTGGTGGGCGTTCTCCGCTTTACGGATGACCTGCTTGTGGACGGCTCTGTTGTGGGTGAAATTACTTCTGATGGTGAGCTGACCGTAGGCTCCAACGCCACCATTCAGGCTGGCGACCAGACAAAGGTTGCCGTTCGTACCCGCAGCGCCATCATCCATGGTCATGTGACCGGTGATGTGGTGGTAACTGACCGTGTGGAGCTTTCTGCCACTGCTGAGCTGGTGGGTGATGTAACAGCTTCCAAGATTTCCATTCAGGAGGGTGCCGTATTCATCGGCCACTGTATGGTAGGTGTTGCCACTGGCAATGCCGCTCCTTCCGCTGCAGCCTCTGTGATGCCCAAGAAGCCCAAGACCGCCAAGGCTCCTGCCACCAGCGACAACAATCTTCTCGGCTAAGCCGAATGTAAATTACTATGCCTGGGTACAGAACAGAGCCGCTGAATGTGCCTGTAGTATCCGGGCTTTTACCTGAGAGTGAGCGCAACCGTCGAGTTGCGCTCACCTCTTTTGTATCTCGCTCGGAAAAGATACAAGTTCCTAAGCGCGAGGTTATTTGCTACGAGTGTGGGATGCCCTCGCAGGTGCCGATGGCTGCACTCTCTGCAAACTGCATCCACTGCCATGCTCACCTGAAGATGACGGATGTAGATTTGAAACCCGGTGCGCAACGCTTGACTGTACGGACACTGGGTAACGTAACTGTGCTGTCTGATGCGGTGCTCTCACAGCTTTCTATTGTATGCAATAATTGCACGCTCAATGGCCGCGGCTCTGGCGCGTACCGCTGCAGTGGAACTTTGCGTGTGAGCTGCAACAATAGAATAGAGGGCTCAGTACAGGCAAAGCGCATGTTGGTGGATAAATCCACGGATGTGGTCCTTACTCAGGGGGTGACGACTGATGAGCTTGAGGTGCACGGGCGTCTGACCGGGCGAATCGTAGCGAAGAGGAGTATCGTGATTCACCGCGGCGGAGAGTTATATGGTGATTGCTATTCCCCTATTCTCAGAGTAGAAGAAGGCGGCGTCCATCGTGGCCAGTGGCATAATGTAACTCCGGAATAAGAAGTTTATATTTCCGAATCAACGCCGTGAATATTCACATAACCGGAGCCTCGCAGAATAATCTGCGCCACGTTAATCTCACCTTGCCGGCTGGCAAGATTATAGCGCTGATGGGGCCTAGCGGGTCCGGCAAGAGCACGTTGGCTCATGATACTCTTTTTGCTGAATCGCGGCGGCGCTTTTTGGATTGCCTTTCCACCGGAGCTCGCAGGCTTCTTGCTCGCCCGGAAAAACCAAGAGTGGATGCTATAGATGGGCTTCCTCCCGCACTTTGTTTGGAGCAGCATATGCCCTCTGGCCATCATCGAGCTGTGCTCGGCTCCGTTACCGAAACGCTGGATTATCTCCGTATCATTTATGCAGCTATCGGTATTCCGCATGACCCTGCCACCGGAGAAAGGCTTACCCGCCTGAGCCCGGATGAGATTACATCCTCCTTGTGCTCATTACCGGAAGGTACACGGCTTACTCTCCTCGCTCCCCTTTCTCCGGCTTTCGGAAGAGAACCGCAGAGTGACATTCTTCAATTGAGGAAGCTCGGATATCTGCGAGTTCGTGTTGCCGGTCAAATCCGAGATTTGGATGAGCTTGAGGCAGACCCTCCCTGTGAGGGTGAGGTGTGTGAGCTTGTGGTGGATCGTATCATCATACGCGCCGGAGGTGAATCTCGCGTGGCGGATTCCGTACAAGTGGCATTGAGGTTGTGGCCGGACGAACTTCGGGCTCTCATTCAGCATAAGGGAGGCGAGCCTCAGCTGAGCTGTTTCCATACGCGTTATCGGAATGCTGATACTGGCTTTACTCTGCCGGATTTAACTCCCGGATTTTTCTCGCATTATTCTCCCCGCGGTTTTTGTACTGAATGCGAAGGTACTGGGGTGAAAGAGAAGGCTAACGGGGAAACTATCGTATGCCCTGCATGCAAAGGAATGCGTCTGAACCCTGTAGCCCTTGCTGTCACCTTGCAGTTCAGCGAGAAAGAGATTAATCTTGGAGATTTCTGTTCTCTTACAGTGCAGAAGAATCGCGATATGCTGGCTGAGCTGCGCATTCCTCCGGTGTTTCAAGAGGCTCTTCAAACAGCAGTGCATGAATTACAGCGCCGTCTGGATTGCTTGATTGAGCTTGGGCTGGGTTACCTCTCCCTCTCTCGCTCGGCATCCACGCTTTCAGGTGGTGAGTTGCAACGCGCCAGACTCGCCGGGCAGATAGGCGGTGGTCTATCCGGCGTGCTTTATATCCTGGATGAACCTACTATTGGCTTGCACCCGACAGAAACGGCAAAGCTCATCACAGCACTTAAACGCCTGCGTGATAAAGGCAATACCATCCTCGTGGTGGAACATGACCCTCAGCTGCTGGCTGAAGCTGATTGGCTGGTGGAAATGGGGCCGGGAAGCGGTCCGGAGGGCGGTGCTGTGCTGGCTGAAGGCTCATATATAGATTTCCTGTCAAATGAGAGCTCTCCTACATCCGCTTGGCTATCCGGTCGGAAACAATTTTCTGAGGCAAGCGCCTTGGATGTCCAGGCTAGCAAGTGGGCGGAACTCCGCCACGCTAAGGCTCGTAATCTGAAAGATGTTACATTGCGCTTTCCTTTGGGGGCATTTACTTGCCTGAGTGGTCCCGGAGGTTCTGGCAAGAGTACACTTGTGCATGAATGCCTGCTGCCCGCGATGAAAGCCGGTAAAGTAAAGGGGGCAGAGGGACTGGCTAGAGCAGTTCTGCTGGACCAAAGCCCTCTCGGAGCGACACCTAAATCAACCCCTGCAACGGCTACGGGATTGCTGGATGCTCTGCGTCCGTTGTATGCTGCGCTCCCTCTTTCACGCCAAAGGGGGTACACTGCCGCACGTTTCTCATTGAACACCCGCGGCGGTCGCTGCGAGCGCTGCGGAGGCACCGGCCGCCTACAGGTGGATATGAATTTCCTTGCTGACCTGTACACTCCTTGTGATGCTTGCCATGGTTCACGTTATAACCGGGAGACTCTCGAAGTAACTTGGCGTGGTAAATCCATTGCTCAGGCCTTGGCTCAGACTGTGGACGAAGCTCTTGAGTTCTTTGCGCCAATCCCCGCAGCAGCGGGCATTTTGCAAGCGTTGCATGACATCGGGCTTGGTTACATGCCTCTGGACCGCTCCGTAACCACTCTTTCTGGCGGTGAGGCTCAGCGTGTGAAGATTGCTACCTATTTGGCAAAGGCCGCACCGAAACGCGGACCGAGAGAAGGTGAAAAGCTGCTTTTTGTGCTGGATGAACCTTCCACCGGATTGCATTTCCGCGAGGTTGATATGCTGTTACGGGCGTTATACCGTCTGCGCACAGCCGGACATACCGTGCTGTGCATCGAGCATCATCAGGGCATTCTTTCCTGTGCTGATTATCTTATCGAGCTCGGTCCCGGTGCAGGAGATGAAGGCGGACAGATTGTCTATGCTGGTACACCAAAGGTCGCGACTTGATGCATTAAACAGCGTGTCGCCGGGAAAAGGTGCAATCTGTATTCTCTTACTGCCGGCGAAGTCTCAAAATGTTGACCGGACTTTGTGTTGCCTGAACAGGGAACTTTACATTACCCGGGAACACAAGATAGTGCTGCCCGCTGCGCGGTAGGCTGAACGTAGCAAACTTGCGCACATCATCTCGCGTGGTGGGCAGTGGCATAGTTTCCAGTACGGTGCCGTCAGCGTTCACTAATTGCACCATCAATTCTGTGTCCACGCGGGGCTGTACATCCACCATCAATCTCTGCGTGTCGGGCGACAGCCCATTTTCTGCATACCAAGCCGTAGCAAGCTTGTTGTAGCGTTCCGTGACATCTTCGGCGGTTATACGATTGCGGCGCAGATTACCAACAGGGAAAATTCTGCGTCCATGCGGGCACTGGGCAACTATCCGCTGCCATGGATGGTTAGCATCAAGCATGCCGATATTTTCCATCACCCACGGTGTATTAAAGTCCTTTTCGTTGAACTCTATCATCTGCCACTCACCATCTAGCCATACCTCCGGCCATGTATGATTGCCTTGTATGTGGTTCCAAGTAGGGATGCCAACGGCTCGCGCCGGTATGCCCACCGAGCGGAAGGCGCATACCATGAGTATGGTCTGTCCGGTGCATGAGATTTTTTTCTCCTCAAGTGCTTCCAGCGCATTCATATCCTGCTTGCGGCGTTCGGCAGAATAGTATGTGCCGGTGAGCTCCGTCATATGAGAGGCAATATAGAGAACTGCTTCTCTTGCAGAGCTGCAATGCTGCACAGCTGGCTGAAAAATGGCACTGACCGGCCCGCGCCAGTCACAGGCCTCCTCACTAAGTACGCGGTCCGGCTCCAGATAATTCGTGCGAATGTCCGCGGGAATCTCCGTCTCCCACTCAGCCAGAGCAGGACAGACGATTGCAACGAGGGCTAAAAGTGCGAAAAGTCGCTTCATTTCTGTACAGAACCGTAAAGTGTAAATCCAGTGCATTCATCAATCCGCACGGGAACAATGCTGCCAACTTCTGCTGTGCCGCCGTCGATGATAACGGGCTTGTTCTGAGATGTGCGGCCCTGAAGACGCTCCGGATTGTTCTTACTGGGACCTTCCACCAGAATGGTCTGTTGAGAACCCACAAGAGCCATATTGCGCGCGGTGGCGATGCGGTTCACGCACTCCAGCAGGTCATGGTTTCGCTCTTCCTTCACGCGCAGGCAAATTTGCTCAGCCATAGCGGCCGCAGGTGTATCACGACGCGGGGAATACTGGAATATAAAGGCGTTGTCAAACTGAATGCGCTCCACAGCAGCTTTTGTCTGCAGATAGTCCTCATCCGTCTCGCCGGGGAAGCCCACGATGATATCCGTCGTGATGGCAAGGTCAGGACGGGCCTCACGCATGGCCTCACACAGCTGAAGATACTTTTCATTCTTGTAGGGGCGCAGCATGAGTTTGAGAATACGATCACTACCACTCTGCATGGGGAAATGAATGTGGCTGCAGAGCTTAGGAAGATAGGTGTATGCATTCACCAAATCCTGACGGAATCCTATGGGATGGGGGGAGGTGAAGCGAATACGCTCCAATCCATCAATCTCGTGCAGTGCTTCCAGCAGGCGGACAAAGGCGCCGCGGCCATTTACTACAGGCTCATCCTTACCGTAACGGTTCACAATCTGCCCCAGCAGGGTGATTTCCTTCACGCCACGGGCCACAAGCTCACGGGCTTCCACCAGAATATCTTCCTGTGGGCGGCTGCACTCACTGCCGCGTGTGCTGGGAACAATGCAGTACGAGCACTTCATATCGCAGCCCTGCATAATGGAGACGAAGGCTGTGCAGTTGCCAGCGGGGGGAAGGTGGTCCTTAATAGCATTCTGGAAACCATCTTCATGGTCCACTGCGCAGATGTGAGCACCGCGGCGGAATGGCTCCGTGATATTCTGACCCAGTCTGCTGCGCAACAGTCGGTTGCAATGCTTGTACACATTGTGATACTGGCGAGTGCCGCACACCAAATCCAGACGGGGCAAATCACGGAAAAGACTGCGCTGGCGGCTCTGACACATACATCCCATGAATCCGTACACTACCCAGGGTTTCGCTGTAGGGCGGGCACAGAGTAGCCCCATTTTACCCAGCGCCTTGAGCTCTGCCTTTTCGCGCACAGAGCAGGTGTTGATAAGGATGACATCAGCCTCAGCTTCATCCTTCGTTATCTCATAACCACCTGCCAGAAACATGCTCAGCACCTGTTCGCTGTCACGTTCGTTCATCTGGCAACCATAAGTCTTTATCAGTACACTCGGCATTGTTTCAGTTTCGTGTTACTAGTTACGCGTTGCGCGCGTGAGTCTAGCAGCTCCGTGCCCATTTTGCAAGTCTTTTATACTGCATTAGCTATAATTGTGGCCTTATGAATGAGTAAGTGCTCCCTAGGTAAGAATATATAAGTTGCATCGTATTAATCATGTCTCGGAAAGGCCTTGCCTCATGAATACATATATGATAGCTTGTGAGCGTCTACTACATGTACGTTTTTCAACTGCTTTTCATCCTCATTCTACTGCTCATTCCCGCTGGCATCTGCTCACCGGGAGTGCAGAAGAGGTATGAACCTATCAGTTTGAATTATTTAGTAACGCCGCCACAGCCGTCCGCTCCACTTGTGCAATATCGGGATCCGAATGTTGCTATGGTGCGCCGTTCTCGCGAACCTGTTCTCATAGATATCAATCCATCTTGGAACTTGTCGGAGGCGCAGGCTAACCTCTTGCATAGACTTCCCCGGCGGGTTGAACAAGACGGGCGCGTTCGCTTTATTTATCCGGAAGATGAGGAATCCATCTCTGAGCCTATGCCGGATGGTACCGTCTTTACTAGCCAACAGCTCCGCCGCATACGCCGCGCTAGGAGAGCCGCCCGAGATGTGGCTATGTGGCATGCACGAAGAGCGGCAGAAGCATATAACCGAACACATTCGGAAACGCTCTCCGCCATGGAGAAGAAAGGGCTACATATTATCATCCGCCTTGGTGAACAAAAAGGATACCTGATGCATGGAAATCGGCAACTTCGGGCGTTCAGAATATGCAGCGGAAAAAGCGCCACTCCCACTCCAACCGGGCATTTTCATGTACTGGAAAAGCACAGAGAACACAGGTCTAATCTGTACAATAATGCCTCAATGCCGTTCTTCCTGCGCCTGACTTTTGATGGAGTAGGCTTGCACCAAGGTAGAATTCGCTCCCGGCCATCATCTCATGGTTGTATCCGCCTCGCAATGAATGATGCAAGATATCTTTTTGAGCATTGCGATATCGGCACGGCTGTTTTTGTTGAGAATTAAGCTCCTTAGTAAAGGCGCTTAATTCTCATAGACCGTTGGGTCCGGAACCCCGGCGGCATCGAATGACGCGCGGCGTTCTCGGCATGTGGCACATTGGCCGCAGTGCTTCTCTCGGCCACAATAACAAGAATAAGTGTGGAAAAAGTCCACTCCGAGAGTGGCTCCTATAGCCGTGATTTCTTCTTTACTATTCGCAATGAAAGGACGCAGAATCTGAAGATTGACGTAAGTACCCAGCGAAATAGCGGAAGACATGGCTGCCATGAAATCTTCCCGGCAATCCGGATAAAGAGCATGGTCTCCCCCATGCGCAGCAATAACTATACCTTCAGCGCCATTGCTCTCTGCAATACCTGCGGCTATAGCAAGGAAAATTCCATTACGGAAGGGCACAACCGTTTGTTTCAGATTCTCCTCAGCATAATCTGCTGAGGGTATCGCATCCGCGCCGCTGAGAAGAGCGCTGCGAAGATGTGCTGAGATGCTGCGGAGATTAATTTCATGATAGGGTACCCCGAGCTTCTCAGCCTGGTAGCGAGCACAAGCCAGCTCTCTGGCCCCATGATTGCTGCCGTAATCAAAAGAGAGGGCGCACACAACCTCATGGTGGTGGTGCGCCCAGTAAAGTGCGGTGGTGGAATCCAGCCCGCCGGAGAGCAGAACTGCTACTTTCATGCGGGACGGTTTTCCGGCTGGTGCTCGGCAGTACAGGTAAGCTGAATACCGCCGCGTGCTCCGAACTTGCCCTCCACCTTCATCCAAGCAGGGGCTACGGCAGCCACGAGGTCGTCCAGAATACGGTTGACTACCTGCTCATTGAAAGCTGCATAGTTGCGGAAGGAAACAAGATAGTACTTCAGACTCTTGGTTTCCACAACTTTTTCTGCAGGAGTATAAGTAATGGTAAGCTCGCAGCTGTCAGGCTGCCCGGTTACTGGGCAAAGTGATGAGAACTCATGCGTGGTGAGAGTCACCACGTAAGGGCGCTGAGGGCTGCGGTTAGGGAACGCTTCAAGTTTAGCCTCCTCCGGAGTACGGAAGAACTCGCTGTGCTTGCCGAGTAGAGAAAGATCCTTGTTATCCATGATATTTTATGCCTTGGTGAGTTTATAGCCATCCTTGCCATCCTTCATGGCCCAGCCAAGTTCGGCAAGCTTGCCGCGGAGGGCGTCAGCCGTGGCCCAATCTTTAGCCAAACGAGCGGCCCAGCGCTCATCTGCTATAGCCTTAATGTCCTCAGGAACTTCAATATCGGCATCCGGATCCGGCAGCTGCAGACCAAGGGCCTCCATAATGAAGCGGAAAGCACTCCATACTGCCGTAGCGGCAGCAGCATCCAGCTCAGAGGGCTTGGTGCCCTTCATGGCGCTGAAGACGTGTCCGAGGGCCTCAGGGCCATTCAAATCATCCTCAAGACTATCCCATGCAGGCTGGAACGCACCAAGAGCAGGGGCCTTCTTGACGAGGTCACGATAGGTAGGCTCCTTAGCGCCGCTAGCCTTGGCAAGTTCCTTATCGAAACGGCCAAGCTTGTTGAGAGCGCTAGTGGCATCCTTCATGCCGGAAAGGGTGAAGTTCAGCGGGCGGCGATAATAGGCACCAGCCAGCACATAGCGAAGAGCTGCCGGGGTATAACCCATTTCCTGAAGCTGATCCAGAGTGTACATATTACCGAGGCTCTTGCTCATCTTAGCACCATCCACCAGAAGGTGAGTCACATGGAACCAGTGGCGAGCAAACTCACCACCGCAGGCACAACGGTTCTGTGCAATCTCATTTTCGTGATGGGGGAATACGAGGTCTACACCACCTGAGTGCAAGTCAAAGGTGTCACCCAGATACTTATGGCTCATGGCAGAGCATTCGAGGTGCCAGCCAGGGCGTCCCTCGCCCCATGGGGAGGGCCAGAAGTTAGGGCCGTCCTCAGGGCGGCGAGCTTTCCACAGCACGAAATCAGCTACGCTATCCTTTTCGTACTCATCCGTATCAGCACGAGTGTTAGCTGTCTTGCCGAGGTCCAGTTCCTGACGGTCGAGATGTGCCAAGCGACCGTACTCGGAGTATGAAGAGATGCGGAAGTATACAGAGCCGTCATCGCTCTGGTAGGCATGATTGCCCTCCATCAGCTTCTGCACGATATCAAGCTGCTCCTTGATATGGCCAACGGCGCTGGGCTCAACATGCGGAGCAAGGCAGTTCAGCGCCTTGCAGTCATCATGGAACTTGGCAGTCCATTTTGCCGTATACTCGCCCAGAGGCATCCCCTGAGCCTGAGAATTGCGGATGGTCTTGTCGTCCACATCCGTCAGGTTACGCACATGCTTGGTGCGCAGGCCACCAAGCTCCACCACACGGCGGAAAACATCCTGAACTACAAAGGTACGGAAATTACCGATATGAGCAGCAGCGTACACGGTAGGGCCGCAACAGTAGAAGCGCAGCTGCTTGCCGTCCTCTGCCTGCACGGGCTTCATCGCCCCCGACTGTGTATCATAAAGGTTTAACATAACGCGCTGTATTATGCCCGCGCGTGCGAGCTCTGTCAAGCCTGCACGGCGTCAGCAGCACGCAAATGCTCAGTTATATGCACTGCTTTATGCTTTACGAATAGACGGAAGTCTGCTATCATACGCCCATGCGGAGAATATTCGCCATATTCACGGCTATTCTGACAAGCGGATGCTCTTATTCCACGCCAGGATTCTACACAAGTAACAGTGGGCACGAGATACCTAATTCCGGTAGCCATACACCGGAATTAGGGGATAAGGGCGCGATAATGGCATATGCACTGGGCTGCATTGAACAAGTAAGCCCTGAAATTCAGTACCGTTATACCGGAAGCGGTGACGCCTTTGAACACGCGAGGAGTGTGGCAGAATATCTTATGCGAGAAGGTTCTGTCGTGTTTTTTTCCATAACAACAAGAGGAAATGAGGTGCGGCTTACTCCCATCTACGCTGATAATGTCCTGATGCTGAATGCGTATAAAAATCCTCATATGCGCTCCCAGCTGAATGCTGATCAAAGGAGAGCTCTTTCCATAGCTGAGGAACTCGTACGCTCTGTCTGCGCTCGACATAAATCTGATTACAATCGGGCACTTGCTTTGCATGATTATCTTGTGCAGAACTGTCAGTATAAAATTGAGCTTCACGGCAAGGATACAGCAAATGCCACCACGCATCTCTTGCTGGCGCACAAGGGGGTATGTGATTCCTACACCCGGGCCTACGGTCTTCTCCTGAGTATGGCCGGCATTCAGAATATTTTTGTCGCGGGTACTTCTCAAAACGGACAAAATCACTGCTGGAACCTAGTTAATCTGGAAAATCGTTGGGTACATGTGGACTGTACGTACAGTGACCCTACACCGGACGAGCCTGGCCGCATTCTTCATTCGCATTTCGCATTACCGGATAAGCTGATAGAACGGGATCACACTTGGGAGCGTCGTATCTATCCGGCTGCGGTCTCACCTGAGCTGTACTATCCGTACCGTTATGCCTCATTCCGTACTGTGTACGACCTCCTTGCATGGAGCAGGAACAAGAAAGATGGTACTTATGTCACCGCCTATGTGGAAGAATTGGTCTCAGTAGGCATGAGTTCCGAAAGGGTTAATCATCTTTTAAGTAATGCTTATCGAAGATTGGGCACGCCGGTTATCCAGACCTATGCTCTGGATGAACACTTACCAGGGATAATCATCTTCAAATGTGGCACCCCTGAACCCGTAAGATGATGATTTTAGGCTTGCAAAATAGATGGTTTTATGGACAATAGGCTCAGTCATGACTGAGCATTCTCCGGAAATACTCGCGCCTGCTGGCAATTGGGATTGTGTACGTGCCGCTGTGGCAAATGGGGCACATGCTGTTTATTTCGGGTTAGATCAGTTCAATGCCCGCATGAGGGCGGACAATTTCACCAGAGAAGACCTTCGTTCTCTGGTGCCTTTTCTCCATGAGTGCGGAGTAAGGGCCTATGTGACGATGAATGTTCTCATCTTTCCGGCAGAGATGGAAGAAGCGCTCAGTTACGTGGACGCGCTTGATGGAGCTGGAGTGGATGGTGTCATTGTTCAAGACCTCGGGCTAGCTGCTCTTATCAGCAAATATCGGCGCGAAGGTCGCTGGAAGATTGAACTGCACATTTCCACTCAGATGACTGTAAGCAGTCCTGAAGCCGTGCGCTGGGTGGATGAAATGTTTGACCCGCAGCAAATCGTTCTCTCACGAGAGTTGTCACTTAAGGAAATTGAAGCATGTGCGAAGGCAACGACTAAACCCATTGAGGTATTCTGCCACGGCGCTCTGTGTGTGGCTTATTCCGGCCAGTGTCTTACCAGCGAGAGCCTTGGGCAACGCAGTGCCAATCGTGGTGAATGCGCCCAGGCTTGCCGTATGCCGTACCGCCTTGAAATAGATGGACGCTTGCGTGACCTCGGCGAGCGCCGCTATATTTTCTCTCCGCAAGACCTTTGCGCTCTGGAGCGAGTACCGGAGCTTCTTGCTGCCGGTGTTCGTAGCTTTAAGATAGAAGGCCGCTTGAAGAGTCCGGAATATGTGGCTGCTACCACGAGAGCATATCGTCGGGCATTAGACGCAGCACTGGCTGGACGCGCTGTGCCGCAGAATAAGAAGACTGCTGATTTATACGCCATGCAGATGTCCTTCTCCCGCGGCTTCTCATTCGGCTGGCTTGATGGTACGGACCATCCGCTTCTTACGCACGGGCGTTTCGGAAAGAAGAGAGGCGCTCTGGCAGGGCGAATCATACGAGCCGGAGATGGCTGGGTGGAGCTGGAAGGCGTTCCCGCCATGCCCATCGCCCCCGGTGATGGATTTGTGATAGATGCCGGGCAAGATAGAAATGAAGAGCAGGGCGGGCGCATCTGGAAGGTGCAGGGTACACGCCTGTTCTTCCACGGCAAAGGTAGCCATATAGATTGGCGCTATGTTCGCCCCGGCAACCTGTTATGGAAAACTGCTGACCCCGCACTGGATAAGTTCTTGCATGGAACATGGTGTAACTTTGCCAGAAAGGTGGAAGCTCCGGCTCGGCAGCTTGCCATACATTTTATAGGACGCATGGGAGGTGAACTGAGGGCTGAGTGCAATGGCATAAGCGTCGGCAGTGGTCAGCCTCTGGAACCTGCTGAAAAACGCCCGTTGACACCGGAAGTTATTGAGGCTCAGTTTTCGCGCTTAGGTGGCACTGGGTACAGCCTTGGCACATGTACTTACGAACTGGAGGAAGGCCTCATGCTGCCTCTGAGCATTCTGAACCGCATGCGCCGTGAGCTAGTGGAGGCGCTGCCTCCCGTAAACGATGAAAGCTCCTCCCGTGCTCCTTTTGTTTGGCCCGGTTGGAAGGGGGATTTTGCTCCCATTAAAGCCACAGATAAATACCGCTTATCTGTTCTGTGCCGTGACGCGGAACAGGCATACGCGGCCGCAGCTGCTGGAGTGAAACGCGTCTATCTTGATTTTAAGGATATGCGCCAACTTGCTCCGGTAGCGGAAAAGATTCGCGCAGATTATCCCGGGACTGCCGTCTGGATTGCAACACTGCGCATCATGAAACCCCGTGAGAATGGGTACTTTAAGTTCATTCATGCGGCTCAGCCGGATGGTGTTTTGGTGCGAAATCATGGCGCAGCGCTTTACTTTAAGGAGAAGGGGATCCCCATGGTGGCAGACTTCTCTCTGAATGCCGCTAATCCGGAAAGTGTGAAAGTCCTTCGGGGGTATGGTATGCGTAGTGTCACCGTATCCTACGACCTGAATGCTCACCAGCTTGCTGACTTGTTGCGCAGCAGCTGCGGTCCGGAACTGGAGCTCACTCTCCATCAGCATATGCCCATGTTCCATACGGAGCACTGCGTATACTGCACATTCTTGTCGCAAGGCCATAGCTTTAAGGATTGTGGTCAGCCCTGTGAACACCACAGAGTGCGTGTGATGGACCGCACCTATGCTATGCATTATTTGCGAAGTGATGAAGGCTGTCGCAATACTCTTTTTAATGGACAAGCTCAATCAGCAGCTCGCTATGTGGCCGGCATGCGCCGCATGGGGCTTACACGCTTCCGCCTCGAACTGCTGGAAGAAACTCCGGAACAGACAGAGGCTCTCATCTCTGCTTATAGGCAGCTCATGCGTGATAAAATTACCCCGGAGCAACTGCTTGAACAAGTGGACGCTCTGGATCGAATCGGCGTAACAGAATCAAAGTAAATTATCGACATATGGAATTACCGGTAAAAAATCATAGACGTGGGCTTTGGACTCTCAGCCCTCTGCTCGTATTTTTCCTCATCTATGTAATCACATCCATCGTGGCGGGAGATTTCTATAAGATGCCCGTTACGGTGGCTTTCATGGCGGCATCTGCGTGGGCTTTTGTCGTATCCAAGCCCGCACGACTGAGCTTGCGGATAGAGCGTTTCTCTAAGGGCGCAGCAAATGCAAACATCATGATGATGGTCTGGATTTTCATTCTTGCCGGGGCTTTTGCCGGGGCTGCTAAGTTCATTGGCTCTGTGGATTCGACAGTGAATTTGACACTTTCGGTACTGCCGCCGAATATGATTCCTGCCGGCATTTTTATAGCCGCCTGTCTTATCTCTCTGTCCATTGGTACTTCCGTTGGTACGATTGTGGCACTCATGCCGGTTGCAGCCGGTGTGGCAACCAGTAGTGGTCTTCCTCTGCCGCTCATGGCCGGTATTGTTGTCGGTGGCGCTTTCTTTGGTGATAACCTTTCCTTCATTTCTGACACAACTATCGCGGCTACCCGTACCCAAGGTTGCCTCATGAAAGATAAGTTCCGCGCTAATTTCAAAATCGTCATTCCTGCGGCGCTGCTGGTTCTGGGTATCTATATAGTTCTTGGCTGGCAGTATGCTGCCCCGGTAGAGGTTGAAGCTATTGCTTGGTCTCGCGTTATCCCGTATCTTCTTGTTCTTGTTACCGCGCTGTGCGGTGTGAATGTAATGCTGGTGCTGATTTTAGGCATCATCTCCACTGGGCTTCTTTCTCTCTGCTCCAGTGAGTTAAGCTTACTTGCATGGGCCGGCGCAATGGGAAAAGGGATGACGGATATGGGGGAACTTATTATCGTGACGCTTTTGGCCGGCGGTATGCTTGAACTCATTCGTTATAATGGTGGGCTTCAGTATGTTATTCGCCTTCTCTCTTCCCGGGTCCGCACCAAACGCGGCGCTGAGTTTACTATTTCTGCAGCCGTAGCTATCTCTAATCTCTGCACGGCGAATAATACAGTCGCTATCGTAACGGTAGGTGACATTTCCCGCAGAATATCGGAATGCTTCCGAATTCCTCCTCAGCGTGCTGCTAGCCTGCTGGATACAACTTCCTGCGTAATACAAGGCCTTATTCCTTACGGTGCTCAGCTTCTGATGGGTGCATCTCTTGCTGCTATCAGTGCCCTTGATATCATTCCTTATCTTTACTATAATTTCGCTCTCGCGCTTTCTTGCCTGCTGTTCATTCTCTTTAAGCGCGGCTGAATATAGTTTTGAACAGAAAGAGCCTCCGTCCACAAGTGTGTGTACGGAGGCTCTGTTTTTAATTGTCTGTGTTTATCTTATCTGTGGTGGCCATGACGCGGCGCATGGTAGTGCCCATGTCCTCCCGGATGGTACATGCCATGACCGGGATTGCTGTAGCGGGGATGACCTCCGCCATGATGATGATGGTGATAATAGCAGGAGCTCAGGCTCATAAGGCTGGCAATGGCGATGAATGCGACGATGAGTTTCTTGTTCATGGTGTATTGTTGTGTTTGCGTTACTATAAAATAGCAACTGGTTAATAACTGATAACTATTTAACATGTAAAACTGTCCTCGTCAAGCAAAAAAAATCAAAAAAATGATTGTAAGTCAAAAAAAAGCCGGTCTTATACAGACCGGCGCGGAGAAAAGCTGCGTGTTTACTCGCGAGGGCGTTCTCTAAGAGGCACGGCGTGGAATGGCTGCGGCTTGGGACCATCATATCTGGGATTCATGGAAGCGATATGCTCATTACTGATGGTAAAGGAGAAGGTGCCACCTTCCGCAGTCCCGTTAGCGTCCAGAATATGGTCAAATACGCAGATAGGATTATTACCTTGAGTTTCAGGCGCCACGAAGATGCCTATAGCCATAGAGGGACGACGCAGGCCTTCACGATTTTCAATTTTGTACGTGATGGTATTCACCCCACGTTTAAGGCCACCGGAAATGACATCTGCGCGGCGCTCATCATCGAACTCGTGGAGAGAGACACCGTTAATCGTCATTTCAATCACACGCCCAGGGCAATCCACAAAGACCTTGCCGATGAGAGCAGGGGATGAGCATGCAGGAGGGGTGGGAGGAATACGATCGTACGGCTGGAATCCATCCTGTTCTTTCAGAAGCTCTATATCCCGTGCATGCAGGCGCTGCCGTACCTCGGGCAAACGGCTGAGATTAAAGAGGCGAGTCTGGTCCAGTTTCCATCGTCCACCTTCATATACAAACTCAAGCACGAACGCGTTTTCCTCAGCCCTGCCATCACCAAGCTGAACTCGCCCCACATAGGTACAGGCCATTGTGTAGCCGTTACAGCCCTGAAGAGTACCCACATAGGCAAAATTCTCCAGCTTAGGCGCTTCCTGAGCTTGACGGAAAAAGTCGCGCGGGAAATTACCTCTCTGGGAAACGATAAGGTTACGCACCTTCATCTGTCTAGAGTTGGAAGTCGTGGAACGCCATGCTTGCTCGTTAGCGCGCGCAATACTGATACGCCAGGTGTTATAAACGGTTTCAGCGGTACTGCGGGCTCGCGCCTGATCCGGCACAATAAAACGATTAGCGGAAGGCGCAGATGACGGCTGCGCGGGCCCGGCCTGCTGAGCGGCGCGGCGGCGCATCTCAGCTTCGATAGCTGCCGGGGTTGCAGCCTGCACGGCATGGCTCATCAAGGCACCCGCGAGAACTAATGACGAAAAAAATGCTCTCATAACTTCTTACAAACTACTACAGGCTTGCCTTTTTGGCAAGAAAATAGCATACTATTGGTACGTTATGACGCCCTTTTCAGATAGTGGAGATAATGAAGAGCTTTCCGCCAGTCGCAAGCTGCTGTTGGAACGCCCATCATTTGTGTGGAAGCGCTTTGCTGATGGAGCTGAGCTGCGCGTCTGGATGTTTGCCCCTCCCGGACACACTGCCTCTGCCTTCATGCCTGCTGTCATGTTCTTCCATGGAGGCATGTGGGCCGTTGATTTCGGAGAGGAGTTCATTTCATGGGCTCTGCATCTTTCAGCCCGTGGAATCGTCTGCCTCATACCCGAATACCGTACACACGCCTGCTATGATGTCTCAGCTAATGATATAATTCAGGATGGGCTGGATGCTTGGCGCTGGATACATCATAACGCCAATGGACTGGGAATAGACCAATATTCTATTACTTTAGCCGGCGCTGATGCCGGTGGTCTGATGGCACTGAACGCAGCCATGCAACCCATGCTTCAGACTCGCCGCTGGTGGAAGGTGGGCAGTAAGGATGAGCTGCCTCTACAGCCCGCCTGTGTGGCCATTTTCCGTGGTATTTTAGATGTGCATGCACCGGAAGCTCGCCTGCTGAATATCAAGACAGAAGTCACTAATCCGGACTCTATTAACCCCTGCGCTCTGCTGCGCCGCTATTTGCCGCCGCTATTCTGCGCGCATGGCCTTGTAGACCCTCTTCAGGACTACGCCATGCGAGAATGGTTCTGCGATGAGTGGCGCTCTCTCGGTAATGAGGCAGAGCTGGTTTTGTGTCCCGGCGGAGACCACACTTTGGCGCAGTTTTCTGTGAATCCTACCGTGTTCGAGCTGATTCTGCTGGCGTGGGAAAACTTTATGGCGGAGCAGGGTATCTGGCCAGCTAGTGCAGTGGAAGAGAGCGCGCTCATGAGCTGAGATAAAATTATCCCGTATAAGAGGAATACGCCTTGTCCTCAGGATGTAGAAGCTTATAACATACGCTTGACTTTCCGTGCCTTTCCTGTCATTATAGTGCCGAGATGAAAAACCGTTTATTCATATTACTTGTAGGTGCCTGCCTGCTGACTATTAGCCCCGTCATTGCAGATACGGAATCCGCTGATGCTGCTACTGAGGAAAGCGCTTCCGCTACTCCCGCTGATCCTCGCGCGGAACGTCGTGAAGCGGTGAGTTGGCTGAAAGATCATATGCAGATGCGCAAGCGCATTCTGTCCGCTCTCAAGAAGATCAAAAACGAGAGAACCGCAGAAAGAGGCCTGCAGGCCATTACTAACATTTGTCGTCCGGACAATTCCGGTTCACAGACCGCTCTGGGTGAAGTGGGAGAAGCCCCCGGCATGCCGCAAACAGAAGCCATGAAGGCTCTTCTGGAGCGCAATCGTAATCAAATCCGCCGTAGTGACCGCGCTATTCAAGCCGAGCTAGACAGAATTACCGAGCTGGAGCTCGAAACCGGTGAGCTTTTCTCAATGGTAAATGAAGTAATCGGGCAGACAAGTGTGCCCGAGGAGGAGGAAGACGCTTTCTCAGATGATTCTGATACCTAAGAGTTCTCTGCAGCCAAATAAGGCCACCTTTCATGATATACTGGGATAATAATGCCACCACGCCTCTGGCACCAGAAGTGCTGGAGGTCATGCTTCCGTACCTACAAAACCGCTTCTTCAATCCGTCTGCGGCATATGGCCCGGCTCGTGCCATTCGTAAGGATATCGAAACAGCCCGTGAGCAGGTAGCCTCTCTTCTGGGAGCTCACCCTGATGAAATTATTTTCACGAGTGGCGGTACGGAAGCTACGAATGCGGCATTATCCTCGTACTCTAATGTTCTCACTCTGGCCACGGATCACCCGGCAACCCTGCGCACCGCTCGCGGAGAGGCCGCCCCGGTACTATCCAATGGTGTGGCAGATATCCCGGAATGGAAGGAGGCTCTTGCAGGGAGAGATGCCGTCAGTTTTGCTTGGGCAAATCATGAAACAGGCGTGATTCAGCCGGTCCGCACACTTTGCGCAACTGCGGCTAATGCCGGAGCGCGTGTTCATGTGGATGTTGTACAGGCGGCAGGTAAAATTCCCTTGAACGTACATGAATACGCTATTGATTACGCTTCTGCCGCTGCACATAAGTTGCACGGTCCCAAGGGGGTAGGATGTCTGTATGTTCGCAGGGGGGTAGAGTTTCCTCCATATATAACTGGTGGCGCCCAAGAATCCTACCGCCGAGCCGGTACCGAAAATGTGGCAGGTATCATCGGCTTCGCTAAAGCTGCGGAACTCGCAGTGGCTGCAGCAGAGCGTTATGCCGCGCTTGCTGATTTGAGAGCTCTTTTCCTGAGCGCTCTTGATGAACCTAGCATCAGCTATGTGGTGAATGGAGCAGGGGCTGCTAGGCTTCCTCATGTGCTGAATATGCGCGTGCCGGGATGCAGTGCAGAATCACTCTCCCTCCTTTTGGAGCCGGCCGGGCTTCTGTGCGCTAATGGCTCCGCCTGTACTAGTTCGGAGCCTCATCCCAGCCATGTGCTGAAAGCCATGGGCTTGAGCGATTCTCAGATACGGGAAAGTTTGCGCTTTTCTCTGAATCGTTTCTCCACGGAGGAAGAGACGAAGGAGGCTGCGCGCATCTTCATTTCAGCGGTGAAGAAGATCCGTTCCGTACAATCTGCCAATACTGGGCCCGTGATGGTCTACCGCTGAACCAATCACATTTGTACACCTCATTATGCCGGAGGAACTGTTGCCAAAACTCCTGCGTAAACAATCACTGCGAGCCCCATTTCTTTTACCTCTCGCTGGTGTAACGGGGTGTCTGCTGGATGGCCAGTGGCTGTTACTGAGCCTTGTCACTATAGTTGCGGCGTCACTCTTGAAGCTGTGGCGTATACTAGTCTGTTCGTTGCTATGCATGGCTATCGTATGCGTCCAGTGTAAACTAGCTGAGAGGAATAAAGAGCAGCTGACGGAGTTTCTGGACAAGAATTCTCACGTCGTTCTGGAAGGAACTGTCGAGCGCACATTATCCAGAGGCTGCATTCTTAATACCGGTTACTTGGGCGTGAGAGTTGTGCTGCGGGGAGATACGGAATGGCGCACGGGCGAACGCGTGCGCGTGGTAGCTGAGCCACAGCCGCCGCGCCCGGCTCCGGCAGAGGGAATGTTTGACACTACGAGCTGGATGCGCAGCCAAGGACTAGCCGCAAATCTCCGACAGTTATCCGGCGAAAGCCTTGGATTTCCTTTCTCTCGATATGCCATTCTTGGTTATGCGGAACAGATTCGAAACGCACTAACGGAAAGGCTCATGCCTCCGGGAACTGAGGGAGATATCCGGCGGCAAGTGCTGTGTTCTCTGGCTTTGGGCGATAAGCAGAAGGCGGAGGATGATACGCTGGATATATTCAAGCGCGGCGGGTGCCTGCACGCTTTTGCTGTAAGTGGTATGCATGTGGGAATAGTGAGTGGCATGCTGTTCGGTCTGGCGTATTTACTGAGGCTTCCCGTGCGCCTTCGTTCCGTGCTGATACTTATCATCACCGGCATATACGTATTAGTAACTGGCTTGGCCGTGCCGGCACTGCGAGCCTATCTCATGATAACTCTTGTCATGCTTGGGATGGGCTTGAGGCGGCCTGTGAGTATGGCAAATATATGGAGTTTTTCTGCGCTTCTGATACTGATGATAACCCCGTGGCAGATATACAGTGCGGGTTTTGTTCTTTCTTTTGCTGTATATGCAGGAATTGGACTTGGTGTTTTCTTCTGTATGAAAGTGCCATGCTGGTTCGGCCCGAATGATTACATGCCGCCTCTGCTCTATAATCGCTGGCATACTTTTATACGCCGAGCAGATTTAGCACTGCGGGGTACCGTTATCGTGTCTCTCTCTGCATGGCTGGTATCAGCCCCAATAACCATGGGCTTCTTTCACACTATCACACCATACTGTTTCCTGACGAATATTGCGATTTCGCCACTCCTTCCGATTGTAATGGGCTGTGGGCTTCTGTCCGCCTTACTGGGAAACATTCCCTGGCTGGGTGCCTTTCTGCAGTGGGCCGCTCTAAAGAGTAGTGCAATACTGGTAGCGGTTGTTGGCTTTTTTGCGGATTTGCCTATGTCCTATCTGAGCACGACTCCCCCCATGCAAGCACATGAGGCCTATGTGTGTAATCTGGGCTACGGTAATAGTTTTGCTGTATTAGGCAATCCGGGCATTGTCGTGAATGCTGGAAACCTCAATGCCGCTCGTTTTACTGTAGAGCCCTTACTGTTTTATAGTGGTTGTCATCCCGGTGTTCTTATCGAAACCTCATCCGACAACGCAAATCGTGGCGGTACTCCGCTCCTCTCGGCAAAATACCCGAGCATGCATGTTATTCCGGCTGACTCGCTGAAAAACAGACAGCATATTAATACCTCTGCCGGTACATATACGATTTATCCATCTCCCGAGGCTCTCTCTCGCACCTATTCGCGCAATGAAGCCTCGGTTATTACTTGGCAGCAACCGGGCGGCACGCGTGTGCTTTACATAGGGAGTGCTCCTTCTATTATTCTTGAATCTCTTGCTGAGAATGAACTCCGAGCGGATATTGTCGTATTAGGCTATAATGCAGAGCATCCCTCAGATATTGGAGAATTGCATGAGATAACTGGGGCTGGGCTCTTCGTGCTCCTTCCGGATGTGCCGGATGACATTGGCTCAGAAGAGCTTCCGGGTATAGAGATTATGAGATTTGATGAAAGCTCTACTCTGATACGCTTCTGATTTAGCGGCCAAGAAGCCCGCGCACTAAGCGCTGAAGTTCAGAGCGCAGAGCCGCAGACCCATAACAAATGGGATCCGTCTTGGTGACCAAATCAATGACCCGGCCCAGCGCTTTCTCGCTGACCTCTGCTGTGTTAAGTTCAGACGTACGTTCCTGCACATACTGCTGGACTTCCAGAGAGGGCGGGGGTAACATACTTTCGCTCCTCAGCAGCGACAGGATACGGTCTGTCAGCTTCGCTACTTCAGGTGCAGCAGCATCAGCACTAGGCATATTGTTCACCTGTTCAAGAATTAAGCCCAGGGATTTGCAGCTTTCATAAAGCCCAAGTGCGAGCTCCAGATAAGGCTCCCCTGGATGGCTTGGGGTGATTTCTTCCGGCTCTGCTTCCGTGCTTGCATCCGCGGCAGTCGGCTCTACAGCCGGAGTGGTTTCCTCTACAGCTGGGGTGGTTTCTTCTACAACCAGAGTAGTTTCTTCTGCTGTCGGAAGGTCATCATTGGAAGCAGTCTCCGGCTCGCTAGCGCTTTGGGCGATTTCCTCCTCGGTCAGAACGCTAGCCTCAGTGACTACATTCGTCTCTGTTTCGACAGCCTGAGCGGTTTCAGCTGCGGCGACGTTGGGTGCTTGAGCAGATTCATCAGCATATGATAATGAAACAAACAGAGAAAGACTCAGTAATAGAAAATCAATTTTCATAATTATAGGAAGTATCTACTCATTTGAAAACAGAAGGACTAAGGCAGCCGGGGCAATTTCTGACGAAGTGACCGGGGGTAATTTCTATCATCTCAGGGATTCTGTCCGTGAGACAAAGTTCGGGGTTACCTACAAGATTGCGAGGCTTGAAAGCACAAGCTGTAATTGGCTGGCGAAGCGTGGGCGGAAGGCCGGGAATGGTCTGTAAGCGGCTGCCTTTCTCATGCATGGCAGGTATAGAAGCCATGAGTGAGCGAGTGTAGGCATGGCGGGGATGGGTGAGCAGTTCTTCAGTCGGTGCGCTTTCCACAATGCTTCCTGCATACATCACCTGAATACGGTGAGCATATTCACGCACCACACCTAAATCATGAGTGATGAGGATAACCGCTGTGCCGAGCTCTTCCTGACGCGCGCGCAGCAAATCCAGCACCTGCTTCTGTACGGTGACATCCAGAGCCGTGGTTGGTTCATCCGCTATAAGGAACTGCGGGCGGGTAATCAGCGCCATGGCAATCATAACACGCTGGCGCATACCACCGGAAAACTCATGAGGATAAGCCCGAGCCCGCTCTGCGGGGTTGGGGATGCCTGTACGAGCCAGCTCTTCAATAGCAAGTGCTAGTGCTTCCTTGCGCTTCATGCCTCGGTGGATAATCAAAGGCTCTGCCACTTGCTCACCTATCGTCATGCAAGGATTCAGGCTGGTCATGGGATCCTGAAAAATCATGGAAATACGGTTTCCTCTGAGAGAGGAAAGCTCTTTTTCCTTCATTTTCAGTAGATTTTTACCTTCAAAGATGGCTGCGGCATTTTCAGATATATAAGCAGGCGGACGCGGAAGCAGCCCCATTAGTGCTGAGCAGGTAACGGATTTTCCTGAGCCGCTTTCACCCACGATACCCAGAGTCTCGCCCTTTTTGAGGGAAAAGCTCACATCGTTCACGGCATAATTAACTCCGGCGCGGGTGCGGAACTCCACGCTCAGGTTGTTGACGCTCAGTATCGGTTCGCTCATCTTTGTGTGGTTGATTATACCGCACAAGCGGCCTATACGTCAAGACTGCTGTGCGTAATGAGAATAACGAAAAAAAATCCCCCGACAGAATATTCTGCGGGGGACTGAGATTTTTCAGCAGTGAATGTGCTTATTTGTTCCTGCGACGAGCACGCACACCTTCAGCGAGCGTATCCAGAATAGCGAGCGTACCGTCCCAGTCCACGCAAGCATCTGTGATGCTTACGCCATACTGCAGGGGAGACTGGCCATCACACTTCTGGTTGCCACTGTTGATGTTACTCTCAATCATAACAGCGCCGATATGGTCATCACCGGCAGCAAGCTGGGCCGCTACGGACTCAGCCACGATGTGCTGATTTTGCCAGTTCTTGCGGCTATTGCCATGTGAGCAGTCAATCATAATGCGGTTGCTGATACCTGCCTTCTGCTGAATTTCCCAAGCAGCCGCTACATCCTCCGCAGAGTAGTTGGGGCCACTGGTAGAACCACGCAGAATGATATGGCAGCTGTCATTACCGCTAGTGGAAACGATAGCGCTCACACCTTGCTTGGTAACAGAGAGGAAGCAGTGCGGATGAGCAGAAGAAACGATGCCGTCTACTGCTATCTGCACACAACCTGTCGTGCCATTCTTGAAGCCGATAGGCATGGAAAGACCACTTGCCAGCTCACGGTGTACCTGACTTTCTGTAGTACGGGCACCGATGGCGCCCCAAGCAATCAAATCACTGATATACTGAGGTGTAATTACATCCAGAAACTCCGTAGCTGCGGGGACACCCATTTCCGCCAAGCGCAGCAGCAAACCGCGGGACATACGAAGCCCGCTGTTAATGTTATAGCTACCGTCCATGAACGGGTCATTAATCAGGCCCTTCCAACCTACCGTGGTACGCGGCTTTTCAAAATACACTCGCATGATAAGCAGAAGCTCATCGCTGTATTTCTCACGAGCTGCGGCCAGCCTACCGGCATAGTCGATGGCTGCAACGGTGTCATGAATGGAGCAGGGCCCCACCATGACGGCCAAGCGGTCGTCTTCTTTCTTCAGAATGCGGCGGAACTCCTGGCGAGCATCATATACCACCTTGCTGGCGTCATGGCTCGCAGGGAAGTCCTGCATGAGAATGGCAGGGGAGATTAACGGGCGAATGTCCGTTACGCGTACGTCGTCTGTGATGAATGGATTCATTATTTGCCTTTGAAACAATTAGGCGAGGAATATATCAGCGCTTCTTCCAGGAGTAGATATTATCTTCCTGAGCGTCTGCTTCCTCTTCAGAAGCTGCTGCTGCGGCAGCAGGAGAAGCACTGGGCTTACCGGCGCTATCAGCGCCCAAAGAGTACACAAGGCAGATTTTGTTGCGAACCTTTTTGCCAGTGAAGGGATCAATCGTACCGATTTCCTCATCATCGCACATGATGATGTAGTAGGGGTTACCCCAAGGATCATAGAGACCAAGAGAACCGGAGGTGGGGTCAACATACAGGCCATCGGCCTTCTTATCCTGCTCGTCAGAACGGAGGTAAGTCTGGCGATTGGTATTCAGGCGGTCATCACCTTCCTCACGGTTGGTAAGGATAGCAACAAGGCCTGCGTCATTACCATCAGTAGTAGAGATAGCAACCTGATAATTGTTATCCTCACCTACTTCGCACATATCTGTTTGATAAGGCAGTGAGCCGTAATCCTGCTGGAACTGAGTTACACCCTGAACGATGTCAAGACAGGTCTTGCGAGCGGCAGTTTCATTTGCAGAGTTAATCTGCCCCATAACAACGGGGTAAGAAATGCCGGCGAGTGTTGCAAGAATAGCAATCACAACAAGGAGCTCTATCAGAGTAAAGCCCTTTTTAAACTGAGAGGTGAGAGTCATTTTCATACGTGAGGCATTCTAGCATACTGCACCTTGGCAGCGCAAGCAAAATCAACCGCGGTGGCGTAACAAACCGAATTTAGGGGAGAAAAGCCACGCCAGCAAGAAGATGCTACCCAGTACAACGATGATGGTGGCACCAAGATGCCAGCCAAGGGGGTACGATAGGAAAAAGGCCAGCACAGAGCCACCGGCCCCAATAAGGCCACCTCCCCAGAACATGAGCGAAGCCCTATCCGTAAGCTGGTACATGGTAGCAGCCGGAGCCACCATCAACCCGAGCGTCAGGAATGCACCAACCGCCTGAAGTGATGACACCAGTACAAGTATGATGAGCGTAAAAATCCCGTAACTGAAGGCTCGCGTGGGAATCCCCATGGAGGCAGCAGCTCTCATATCAAAAAGGTAAATGAGCAAGGGGCGGTACAGCACAGTAATGCTCAGCACAGCTAACGCGCCGGTACCCCAAGCAATCCATAAATCAGCATCACCCATGCTCATGATGTTGCCGAAAAGCCAGTCATCCACCTTCTGCTGCAGACCTAAGCGTATGAGAATGATGTAGCCGAGAGCAAAAGCAGTGGTATGCAGGATGGAAAGTGCCGTATCATGGTCAGCTCGTCCCGTGCGAGAGATGAAGAGCGAGCCAAGCCCTACGATGAGTCCTGCTATCACCGCGCCAATGAGAATACTCAGCTGCATCAGCCCAAAGAACAGAATAGCCAAGGCAATGCCCGGTAACAGTGCACAGGAGATGGTGCCAATCTGCAGGGAGGAACGGCGCAACACCACTAGGGCACTCACGAAGCCGTTGGAAAAGCCTACCACGGCGCATGCCCACAGACTGCGCTGCGCGATGGGTTCTCCCAGAAAGCGGATAAAATCATTCATACAGAAGTCGTGATATGGCGTTTTCCAAATGCGGTGAAGAGGTGTTCCTCCGTCAGTACGTCTGCCGTGGCACCAAAGGCGATGGTACTGCGGTTGAGAAGCAAACTGAGGTCAAAAATGCGGGGTGCTGTGCTCAAATCATGGTGAGATGCAATGACGAGTCGTCCTTCCTCTGCCAATGAGCGGAGCAGACGGGCCAGAGACTCAGTGCCGGGCACATCTAAGCCGGTAAAGGGTTCATCAAGCAGCAGAATGTGTGCCTCTTGGGCAAGCGCACGAGCCAAAAAGGCGCGCTGCTGCTGTCCGCCGGAGAGTGCTCCTATCTGGCGTTTTTGTAAGTCCTGAAGCTCGAGAGTTTCCAAGGCTCTATCCACGATTTCATGGTCATGACGCCGTAAACTCTTCCAAATGCCGGTAGACGGATAACGCCCCATTTCCACGAGTTCACGCACGGTGGTGGGGAAACGCCAGTCTACTTCCGTGCGCTGGGGCATGTAAGCTATCTCTTGCCGAGCATTATAGAGGGGGACACCATTCCAGAGAATATTCCCACTGCAGGGCTGTATTAGCCCGGCAAGAAGATTCAGTAGAGTGGATTTACCCGCACCATTCGGGCCAATGAGAGCCAGCGTATGCCCACAAGATGCGCTGAAGGAGATGGAATTCAGAGCCGTTACTTCGCCATAGCGTGCACAGAGTTGATGCGCAGAAAGAGTGTGGCCACCATGGTGGTGATGGCCGCCGCCCCAACAGATATGGTCATGTTCTTCTACCATGTAAAGACAAAAACATCATGCATTTCTCCCTCAGCCCAGCATGTTTCACTGCGGGCCTCTCTGCCGGTGGGTTCCAGCGTTATCGTGAAAGCCTGTGCACCGGAGGTGCCATCCGGCCAGCAAACTTCAGCCTCCAGCTCGATGGTATTCTCCTCGGGTAATTGTAGCAGTAGCTCCTGGGGACTGAACTCGGGGGATGAAATCTCCGCAAGAGTCTTACCCTGATAGCGCAGTATGATACGCTGGGGTGTGCCGCTGAAGCGCAGTGTGGCGTATGCCGTCTGAAGTGTCTCTTGGGGCTCTTGCACAGTAGACTGCACCTCACGTGACGGCGGAGCTGTCAGCCACAGCAGAGGCAAGCCGGCGGCGATAATACCGGCGGCGGTTAGAGACACTTTCAGTACAGGGTTCATTCGCCCAGATGTTCGCAGATGGTATTCAGATTATACAGGAACATAGCCTCATAGCCGGGGGCCTCGGTATAGATGCCGTCCATCACCAGAGGTGCCGTGGGAATGCCGAGCTGGTCAGCGATGACTTGCAGCATGCGAGGGCTGGCATTTACTTCCGTGAAGATGCAGCGGGCATTGCGGGCACGTAAGTCAGCCAGCAGCGCGGCAAGAGTGGCGGGGTCGCCTTCGCTCTCACGGGCAATGCCCTGAATGGCGATGGGCTTCAGATTGAATGCAGCGCAGAAATGACACATGGCGGCATGCCCGGTCACCAGGCAGCGATTACCCTGCGGTATGCGGCTGAGTCTCAGGCGCGCTGTGCGGGTAAGGGCATCCATAGCGGCAGCGTAGCGTGCACGGTTTGCTGTATACACAGCTGCGTTAGCAGCATCAGCTTGCACAAGGGCAGCGAGCAGAGTACGGGAGGCTCGCTTCATATTCTCCGGTGTATTCCACCAGTGAGGGTCTGCAAAACGTGTGCCCGGCACGCGTACATTCGGAACCTCAGCAC
The DNA here is from genome assembly GCA_045653545.1 of Akkermansia sp. Lineage (GTDB taxonomy): Bacteria > Verrucomicrobiota > Verrucomicrobiia > Verrucomicrobiales > Akkermansiaceae > Akkermansia. The sequence continues at coordinate 161,056 of JAZOMC010000044.1, read as the reverse complement.
CAAGCTCCAGCACAAAGGTATCATCCGAGAGGCTTTCCCGAAGGTCTGCTAAGTATGGTTCTACCCCCTTGCCACAGGCAAGCAGTAGACGTGCTCCCGAAGCTTGTGCCAGACTCGCGGCACTCGGTGTAAAGGCGTGCAAATCGCCATTAGCGGGAAATAAATCCACCACTTCTACATGCTCGCCACCCAATTTTGCTGCCATTTCACTCAGCAGCGGATGCAGGCTGGCAATCTTTAACGGTGCACCTTGAACAAGTGCTATGCCCAGTACCATCATCAGCATGCAAAGAATCTTCTTCATGTGCAGCATTATAGCCCCGCACACACTCCGCGTCAATCCCCTATAAAGTCAATGGGCGAATTAGTTGTGTCTTACTTTTGCTTTCGCAATCTAGCGGGAAGGATGTGAAGATTCTCGCGATATTTGGCGATTGTTCGTCTGGCCACGGTGATGCCCTCGGCTGCCAGCATCTCCTCAACGGCTGCATCACTGAGGGGGTGAGCTGGATTTTCATTGGCGATGAGGGAACGTATTCTCGCCTGAACGCCACCAGCGGAAGCACCTGAGGCGGAGTCTGATTCAAGTGCAGCACTGAAGAAGCTGCGCAGCTCATAGACGCCATGAGCGCACTTGAGATATTTGCCACGCACTGCGCGGGAAACAGTGGAAACACTTATCCCTGCATCATTTGCTATGCTTTCCATGCGAAGTGGGGCAAGGGCGGTGGGGCCGTGACGAAGGAACTCTTTCTGGCGCTTCACAATGGACTGCGCCACAAGTAGAATAGTCTGCTGGCGTTCTGCTATAGCTCGGATGAACTCGCGACCTTCACGAAAACAGCGGGAAAGATAGCTGCGAAGCTCCGCATTTTCCATCCGCTCAGCCATCATCTCGCGATACTCTGCGGATATGCCCAGCCGGGGTACATCCTCACCCGTGAGTTCCACATAGTACTCATCACCATCTTGAAGAACTTCTACATCCGGAGTGATGACACCAAGCTCAGCACGAGAAAATCCGCTCCCCGGGTCAGGATTAAGTCGGGCTATATGGCGGGCCGCAAGTATAATGGCCTCTTCTTCCACATCCAGAGCGGATGCTGCTTCCGCATAACGATGCTGCACTAAATCTTCCCAATGATTCTGAAGCAGTTTCATCGGAAGCCCGGCGGACTCACCTTTACGCCGGAGCTGCAGCATGAGACTTTCACGTAAATCCACAGCACCCACACCGGCAGGCTCTAAATCCTGCACAGCCAGAAGAGCCTTGCGGAAGGCGGAATCTGTTAAGCCAAGTTCCTTCGCCACACGAGCAGGTTCTTCAGCGAAGAATCCGTGATGGTTCAAATACGGAATAATGGAAAGTGCTGCGCTCTCAATTCCAGACGGCAACGCACTGCTGCGGATTTGTTCCTCCAAATGTTCAGCGAGCGTGGGCTGATTCGTTAAGTTTTCTATGAAGCACTGATGTCGCAACGTACCTTCATGATTAAGCGGCTGAGAGGATAAATTCTGCTCCGGAGGAGGCAGTTCTTCCAGCGCGGGATTTGAGGATAAGGCTTGGGCGGTGAGTTCAGCCAGCTCCGCCGTAGTAGCCTGCAGGGTACGCATGAACATCTGCACCGCGGCGTTTGCCACCATGCCTTGCTGCATTCCCTGTGCCATTCCGGCGCTGCTCATGCGCTTGTCTTAGCAAATTTTATACGCATTGACAAGAGTAAAGAACGTATGCGCCGCAACGTAACATCTCGCGGGTCAATCATTCTGCAGGAGGTCCATGGCATGAGCGCGGGCATTTTCGCCGCCGGTGCCAAGCATGCGCATGAGTTCTTCCACGCGGGCATCACCGGTCACCTTATTGAGGCGGGAAACTGTTCGCTCTCCGCTTTGCACCTTGGAAATGAGGTAATGATGGTTTGCCAATGCTGCCACCTGAGGGAAGTGGGTGATGGAGATAACCTGATGGTCTGTCCCAAGCTCTCGCATCTTGCAGCCCACCGCACGAGCGATTTCACCGCCTACATTAGCGTCAATTTCGTCAAAGACCAGCAGGGGCGTATCATCTCGGCTGGCCAGCGCACTCTTCAGCGCGAGCATCACACGAGCTAACTCACCGCTGGAAGCGATAAGGCGCAGGGCTTTAAGAGGTTCGCCGGGGTTCGGGCCGAAGAGGAAATCCGTTTCCTCCGCTCCGTTCGGGCCGGGTTCCGCAAGAGGCTGAAGGCTTACCTCAAAGAGCGACTGACGGAAGCCCAGCTGGCGGGCATGATGAAGGAAGAGCTCAGCTAAACGGGGAGCAGCCTTTTGGCGGGTAGCGGTCAGCGCTGCTGCTGCCGTCTTCAGTTCATCCATGCGGGCTTTTTCGGCCGCGGCTAACTCCTCCAGTTTTTCTTCTCGGTTTTCAATGGCACTGAGCTTTTCTCTACATTCCTCCAGATGAGCCTGAATAGACTCAAAATCAGCTCCATATTTGCGCTTCAACGTATCAAGGGTGGAAATGCGTTCTTCCAGTCTTGCAAGCTCTGCGGGGTCTCCACAGAGTCCGTCCGCATAATCCTGTAGATTTGCCGCTACGTCCTCCAGTTCCTCCACGATGGCGGGCAGGGGGCTAAGCCAAGGCGCCACGGCAGCATCTAGGCGCTCCAGTTCACGGGCACTGCGCACAAGCTGGCGCAGGCGAGGCAGCAGGGCATCATCCGCGCCGTCAATCATATGAGCCATGGGCAGAGCGGTGTCACGCAAGCGGCCGGCATTGCGGGCGCGTTTCCAGTTGTTTTCCAGCTCTGCCGCTTCCTCAGCGGTGAATGCCGCATTTTCAATTTCCTGCATCTGATGACGAAGGAAATCCAGCTCGCGCTCATTGGCCATCTCGCTGTCTAATAGCTCTTTATAAGCATGGCGAGCATCCAGCCATGCCCGGTATGCCATGTGATACAGCTTCAGCGTGCTCTCGTTTTCAGAAAAGGCATCCAGCAAATCCAGCTGGCGCTCCTGCGAGGTCAGAGAACGGTGAGCCTCAGGGTGGTGCATATCCACTAGGCCTCCTCCGATACGGCGCAGAAGGTTCAGAGTAACAGGCGTATTGTTGATGAATTGCTTATTCCCGCTTGCTGTAATTACACGGCGAATGACAAGCATACCCTCCTCGCAGGGAGGTACCCCGGCTTCCTCCAGAATGAGGTCCGTCTGCTGCGTGTTGGAAAGATGGAAAACAGCCTCTATGCTACACTGTGTTTCACCACTGCGGATGCGGCCTTTATCTGCTCGCTCGCCAAGCACCAGCGATATGCCGCCCATAATGACGGATTTGCCGGCACCGGTTTCGCCGGTAATGGAAAGGAAGCCGGATTCAGGCTCCCAAGTGAGTTCATCCACGAGGGCCAGATTGCGTATCTTTAACAGTGAGAGCATATTTTGCTTTGCGTTGCGGGCGTATTATGGCATAATGTGGCCGCGAATTAAATAAAAATCTGATGATGAAGATACTTTTTCTGGGCAGCGGAACGTCTACGGGGGTGCCGGTTATCGGCTGTGATTGTGCAGTATGCCGCTCCGAAAATCCTCGCAATAAGCGTCTCAGAGCATCGGTTCTCGTGAAATCCGAGTCCACCACCATCCTTGTGGACTCTTGTCCGGATTTGCGTCAACAAGCTCTCCGCCATAACATTACAGCTATTGATGCCGTTATTTATACGCATGAACATTTAGACCACACCACCGGCTTTGATGACATGCGTGCCTTCTGCTGGCGCCGTACTGACCGCCTGCCTCTGTACGCCGGCACGGACTGCCTCGCTCTCCTGCGCCGCATGTTCGCCTGGGCCTTCTCGGAAAAGAATACCTACCAAGGCTACATCCGCCCGGATGCTCATGATCACGCCGGAAAACCTTTTGTGGTGGGTGATATCGAAATTACCCCCGTGCCCGTACTGCATGCTACTGTAGAAACGTACGGCTATGTTTTCCGCCATGCCGGCCGTTCCTTTGGCTACGTTCCGGACATTAAGGAACTGCCCGCCACCTCCCGCCCATTACTGGAAGGCCTTGATGTGCTCGCCATGGACGGCCTCACCACCCAAGAGCACCACACACACCTTACCGTAGCTGATAACGTGACTCTCATGCAAGAGCTCGCACCGAAGCAAGGGCTGCTCACTCACTGTGGACACAAGGTGGATTATGAGGAAACTTGTCGCAGCCTTCCGGAGTTCATGACCTCTGCATACGATGGCATGGAGATAGAAATCTGAGATATATTTAGCAAAACCGCAGTTAACTTTTCTGTTTATCAAAAAGCCCCGCAGCTCATCACTGCGGGGCCCTTTTTGTAAAAATCAGCTTCTGAAGGGATTAATAAACGTCCTTCTGATAGCGCTTAGCCTTCTTCATGTCAGCCAGATAGGCAGCAGCTTCTTCCTCGCTGCGACCGCCCTTGGTGGCAATGATGTTCAGGAGAGCTTTCTCCACATCCTTGGCCATGCGGTTAGCATCACCACACATGTAAACGGCGGCACCCTTTTCAAGCCACTCCCAGATTTCGTCAGCAGCCTGCTCCATGAGGTTCTGCACGTAAATCTTGTATTCCTGGTCACGGCTCCATGCCACGGAGAGCTTCAGCTTGCCGCTTTCCACGAGCGGAGCAAGTTCATCCTCATAGCAGCTGTCGGTGGCCTTGTAGGGATTGCCGAAGAAGAGCCACATGGGACCGGTCGCGCCATCAGCCACGCGCTGCTGCCAGAAGGCTCGGAAGGGGGCAATGCCGGTGCCGGGGCCTACCATGATGATGGGCGTGTTGCCATCCTCAGGCAGACGGAAGTTCTTGTTGCTGTGCACGAATACGCGCACCTTGTCACCGGCAGAGATGCGGTCAGCCATATAGGTGGAGCACACGCCACCGCGCTGGCGGTCACCGGTCTTGTAACGCACGGCACCCACGCAGAGAGACACCTGGCCGGGTACGGCATCAGGGCTGCTGGCAATGGAATACAGGCGCGGAGCCATCTTGCCGAGAATGCCTACGAAAGCGGCAGCATCAGTGAAGGTAGCCTTCATCTCCGGATCCTGAGCTACATCCAGCAGGTCACGTCCCCAGCAGTAGACCTTCAGCGCGTCCTTGTCTTCAAGAATAGCAGCCAGCTTGGCGCTGCCGGCTACAGCGTTCCATTTATTGAGAACAGCTTTCTTCAGGTTCGTGATGTCGTAAGAAGTTGTGAGAGCCTCTTTCAGGGTGGCAGTACCACTGGGTGTGGGTACCTCAGCAGCGGCATCCAGTCCAAGCTCGGCGATGAGATCATCCACCAGAGCGGAGTCGTTGCAGGGCAGAACACCCAGAGCGTCACCGGTGACGTAGGTCATACCGGAGCCTTCCAAGCTGTAATCCACATGGATGGTTTCCTTTGCGCTACCGGGCTTAGTTACGGGGCGAACACCCACCACAGTGGCGGGGAACGGATTCTTCATGCTGTATGGTTCCATAGTGTTTATTGTGTGTTAAAATGAGAGTGAAAAGTTATTGTATTGCTTTAAGTCTGCGAGCCTGAAGGAGCGTGGGAGCCAAAATCTTACGCACAGCGTGGCAGAGTTCGATATCCTGTTCGGCTGCGGCGATAGAGCGGCCAGTCAGCTCAGAATGCTCGTATGCATTCAGCTCCGTGGCTAGGCAGTTTTTCAGCGCATTCACGCGGGCGGAGATGAACATATCCAGAGCCTCACCCACCTTTCGCTTCCATGTGTCAAGGCGGTCTGAAATATCCTTGCGGCCGGAACGGCGCCAATCCGGTGTCGTTTCATTGTAACTGCAACTGCGGTTAATCATCCCCATGAAAGCCGTTTCTTTCAGCTCACCCAGCTGCACAGGGCTGCAATCCAAAGGTACGTCCTTCCATGCGTTCAGAATAGCCTTCACATAATCCGTGCGGATTTCCTCCACGCTCCGGCGGTTCAGCGTATTGGCGCATGATTCCAGAATTTCTTTCTCAAGCTCAGTCAGCTCACAGATTTTTGCAGGGGCGAGGATGTGTGTCTCTTGCTCGGCAAGGAGGTCACCCAAATCATTCTCCACTTTCACGCGCAAGCGGTTAAGTTCCTGAGCAGGCAGGGAGTTCTTCTTCCACTCCGTGGGGAAGTAGTTCTCGGAGACAAGCTCAAAGTCCAGAATGGCATCTAGGCGGGTATTAAGGGCCTGGCGAGCTCGGTCAGCAAGGTATCCGCAGCGCATGCGGCCTTCGTGCAGGTTATTGCTCTCCACAGCCTCGCGCAGGCGTGCGGAATCCATCAGCTTACGGATGGAAGCCTGAATAGCGTGAATATGGGAGATGTGTTCCTGGCTCTTACGAATGAAATCCTTAAGGCGGTCATCTATGCGCTCAAGCGTTTTAAGGAGATAATCTGAGGAATTACGGCGCAGTGTTGCACTGGGATTCCGGAGGTCAGACAGAATCTCCTCCACTAGCTCGTTGAGATGAGGGTCTCGCTGGAACTGGGTAGAAGTACCATCTGCTGCAGGAGTATCAGGGCGGAATGCATTTTCCTGTTGCCACCAAGCAAGCCCGGCATTCACCCAGCTACCGGGAATAACCTTGCGGATGAAATCGCTGAGCTGCTTCTGAGTATTGTACTGCTGCTTTTCCTGCTGGAGCTGCTGCTCATCAGGAGTAAGCCAGTGCTGAGCCTCGATTCTGTTCTGCACCACACGAATGGGACGCTGAGAGCGCTCCATTGCTGTACGAAGGTATTCGCGAGTATCAGGAGTAAGGGCTGCAAAGGAACTCTGAACCAGCAGGAAATAGTCCGCATTTTCATTCATCCACTCATGCAGCTTCTCATCATGCCAGTTGGAGGTAAGGCCATCCATACCCGGCATATCCACAATGCCGATTCCGGCTTGCAAAAGCTTTGCCTTAGGCTCCACAAGGAAAATAGCAGCACAGCCTGCACTCGTGTGGCCCTGCGCCCAAGCATCCAGATTAGCTTGGCTCAGATTACGGCGCTCAATGGAAACTTTCTCGTCAAAATCATCCGGGGCCACCTTGCGAAGATAGTCAATAACCATCTCAAATAACTCCTGCTCGCCAAGAGAACCGGCCGCAAGAGGTGAGAAAAGCTCCATGCGCTCAGTGCCGTCATCGCTTGCCAGAATGACCATGGGCAGGCGAGTCGTCTCAATACCGAGCTTGGTAGCGCAAAGCCCCCTGTGAGCCAGACAGTTAGTCAGAGTGGATTTGCCGCTCTTTACAGAGCCGATAGTGGCCATGAGCAGAAGGTTAGAACGAAAACGCGCAAGGCTGCGCTGAATCTCCCTGCTGCTGCGAGCGGTAAGCTGTCGAAGATCGGGCGAAGCTTTTACAAGGCCATCAAGTTTGGCGGAGAATTCTTTTGCCTCTTGACAGATTTTGTCCAGTTGTGCATCCATCGCCTTTATTATATGCTCTCTTGCGCTCTGCCGCAAGCAAAAACCACGTTATCATACGCAGTTATCTAAAGAAAGCTTCAACTTTCATTGAGCATGCGATTAAGTTCTGCCACAAGAGAAAGGTCTTCCGGGCTGACATTACCACTGCTGATGCGGGCCTTGATAACATCTATGCGCGCCCGAACAGCCTCACGGGCTACATGGGAACAGGCCTGCTGAACAGCAGTATGAGCGTCCGCCAGTTCACGAGGTTCATTGCTGATTTTCCGGATTGCTGCCTCTTGCTCAGGCGGTAGCGCAGAGGTAAAGCGTTCCCATGCTTGCGCGTCACCCGGAACGGGCAAGACTTCCAGCATTCTCTGAAGAATAGGGCCACCGGCCAACATAGCAATGGGCTCTTGCAGCTCTTCAATGTGCTCAATGAGCGCATGCTGCACACCCGCATTCACAGCGGCGAGGCTGATGAGATCACGCATAGCCGGGTGAAGGCGAATAGGACGCACACGTATCGGCGGCGCAGATGGAGCATATTCATTGCTCGGCATGTAGGCCTCTTCCTCCTCGCTGTATTCAGGCATATCTTCACGCTCAGAACGCGAGCTGTGAGGATTTTCTTTGCGCGAACGAATGATTTCCTCTACAGTGAGACGGAGGTCTTCCAAGCCGGTATTCAGTCGGCTGGCAAGGTCCGTCACAGCTACGCCACGGCGGATAGTATCCGTAATTTCCGAGGCCAAATCCGCCATGCGAGGGATGAGTGCAGCGCGGGCATTCGCATCCCCCTGTGCAGCACGCATCTCAATACCGGCGCGAACTTCCAGATACGGCCGGGCCTGCTCAATTGCTTGGCGAAGTGCATCTGCCCCCTGTGAGCGAATAAGTGAATCCGGGTCCTCTCCGGGAGGGAGGGTGGCCATGTAAACGTCCAGCCCTGCCGCGGCGAGCTTGCGGAATGTTTTCTCGCTGGCCTTAATGCCGGCGTTATCACCATCGTAACAGAGGATAGCACGCTTGGCATATTTGCGCAGCATAGCGGCATGTTCATCCGTGAATGCCGTGCCGAGGCCTGCCACGGCATTGCGGATATCAGCCTTCTCATGGCAGGCAATAACATCCAGCTGACCTTCACAGACAACCACCGTCATGTCGGCCTTCCCAATAGGGCCGGTAGCTTTCCAGAGACCAAACAGGAGCTCGCCCTTGCGGAAGGCTACCGTCTCAGCTGTATTCACGTACTTGCGAGGGTCTTGTCCTTCCGCCATAATACGCCCGGAGAACCCCACCACTTCGCCTCTCACGTTGTGAATGGGGAACATAAGGCGGTCTCGGAAAACAGGATACGTGCCGCGCGGGCTAGTGCCAAGCAGGTAGGCTTCTGTAAGAATACGGGGCTCCACATTAGCTGCTCCTGCCAGCTGCTGCAAGGGACGGAAATCAGGTGGAGCCCAGCCGAGCTGCCATGCTTTGGCGATATCGATATTAAACTCACGCTGCTTCAGGTAGGCGCGCACATGGTCAGCCTCTTTGCTGCGGCAAAGCTGGCGGTGGTAGTAATCCGCAGCGAGGCTGTTCACCTCGACCACCCGGCTACGAAGCCAGCGGCGGCGAGCCATTTCCGGGTTCTCTTCCTCCTCGACCACGGGTATTCCGTAAATATCCGCCACGCGCCGCAGAGCGGTGGGGTAATCGAGGTTCTCGAACATCATGATGAACTTCACCGCATCGCCACCCACACCACAGCCAAAGCACTTAAATGTTTGGCGTGCCGGATTCACGCTGAAGGATGGAGTCTTCTCATTGTGGAAGGGGCAGCATGCCTTCCACGCATTACCTGCACGCCGAAGCTGAATGTAGCGCCCCACGATGTCCACCACGTCGGCGGCATCCTTGATTCGCGCTACACACTCTTCGGTAATTCGCGGCATGCAAAAATCAACTGATGAGAGTCTCTAAATGCTGAACAAAGCTGGGATAGGACGTGTTGATATTCGCGCAGTTCAGCAGAGTTGTCTCGCCGGAAGCGTTCAATCCGGCCATCAGGAAGCCCATGGCAATGCGGTGGTCGTGGTAGCTATCCATCACAGCCCCATGAAGAGGAGCACCGCCGGTAATGACCATACCGTCCTCAAACTCTTCCACCACAGCTCCCATTGCGCGGAGGTTGTTGACGGTGGTAGAAATGCGGTCGCTTTCCTTCACGCGCAGCTCAGCCGCATTGCGAATAGTGGTGTTACCTTCAGCGAAGGCTGCAGCCACGGCCAGCACGGGAATCTCATCAATGAGATTCGGGATTTCACTCTTCAGGATTTCCGTGCCGACAAGGCGTGTAGCCGTACGGACGGTGATATCACCAAATGGTTCGCCCTCCTCCTGAGTGACTGAAATGTTGATATCAGCACCCATGCGGCGAAGGACATCGATAATAGCCGTACGGGTGGGGTTCAAGCCGACGTGTCGGAGCGTGATGTCGCTGTTCGGTACCACGCTGGCAGCCACCAGCCAGAAGGCAGCGGATGAAATGTCACCGGGGATGATAATGTCCTTAGCTGTGATACGGGCAGGGCCTTGCGTGGAGATATCGAGTCCATCTTCCGACACCTTGCAGGGAACGCCGAAGTGGGCGAACAGGCGTTCGGTGTGGTCGCGCGTTATGGAGGGCTGATGAACGGATGTTTCACCGGGAGTAAGCATACCTGCAAGAAGTACCGCACTCTTCACTTGCGCGCTGGCCATGGGCAAGTCGTAATGAACAGGCTTGAGAGCGCAGCCTTCAATGCTAAGCGGCGCGCAGCCCGGTTTTTCACCGCAAGCCGTAATGCGGGCGCCCATCAGGGCGAGCGGGTCAATAATTCGCTTCATTGGGCGGCTGCTCAATGAGGGGTCTCCATACATTCGGCTATTGAACGGAAGGGCGGACATCACACCGGCCATCAGGCGCATGCCGGTGCCGGAGTTTCCGCAGTCAATGTCCTTGGCCGGAGCTACCGGCTGCATGGCAGTGCCGGTCAGCGTGAAGTTTTCCGGTGCATCTCCGGGAGTAACAGTAGCACCCAGCTGCTGCATGGCGCGCAGCGTGTTCATGCAGTCCTCGCTGCAGAGGTAATTCTGCACCTTCATGGCGCCCTCGGCCAAGGCGCCGAGAATAGCAACACGGTGGGAAATGCTCTTGTCTCCCGGCACGGTTATTGTGCCGCGCAGGCCATTCTCTGCCTTGCGAACGGTAATGGTATCAATTGACATTGGTCTGAATGCGTTTCTTTGTAAATCCTTCGCGCACAGCGGCGGCAAACCATGCGGTAAGAGCCTGTTCCCGCTTCACACTTTCCATGGCGGAGCGGATACTCTCGCGGCAATCTTCAAGCGTATGTTCGCGTGCCGGTGTAATCTCATCTGCCAGCAGGATGTGCCAGCCCCAGCGACTCTGAGCCAGCGTGGGTACTCCGGCAGGTACGGCGCTATCCCCGAAAAGGGGGAGCTCTGAGAGGGGCCTTTCTGCTGTATCCGTTATAATTCCAAGCTCACCACCCTGAGGAGCCGTACGGGCGTCATCGCTATGTGCGCGTGCCAGTTCGGCAAAATCTTCACCGGCCTGGAGACGGCTGAGAATGCCTTCAGCTTTCTGCTGCACAGCGGAGGCCTCCTGATGAAGCGAGGCACAGAAGATGTGGCGCACGCGGCGAGTAGCCGGAGCAGGCAGCTCGGATTTCAGCTGGTTAAATACGCGCTCCACTTCCTCATCAGTCACAACGCAATGAGGAGCTATAGCCTTTTCCAGCAATGCGGCAGAACGCAGGGAAACTTCTAGTCTATCCGTGTACTGCTCGCGGTTAGTATACCCCTGACTGCGCAACCACGCATCAAACTGCTCAGGCGTGCGAGCACGAGAAGCGAGGCGAGCAACCTCAGCCTCAGCAAGCTCACGGAAATGCGGCAGGCGCGTGTCATTATAGCGCGTGCGGATAAGCAGCAGCTTCGCTCTCACAAGTTCCATGAGCATGGAAGCTCGCCTTGCGGCCTGAGGAGCAGAGCGGCCGGCAAGTGCATCCTGTTCAGCCTCGTGGCGGTTCAGCTGAGCCCGGGTGATAGGTTCGCCATATACCACTGCCACAAGCTCATCCGGGGCTGGTGCCTCAGGGCGATTTCCATACATAAAATGCCACAGCGGGCCATGCCATGCCAGCAAATCAATGCCGAGGTACAGCAGAATAGCGCCAAAAACGGTCAGCTTTATGGTGTTGAACTTGAGGGAGGAAAGCTTCACGCGGCCATTCTACAGATTTTCAATCGTCTTTGCAACCAAAAAGCACGCCAGCTAAAGGCGTTTCGGAGCGCCTAATCTTCGCTGGAATCATGCACGGGCAGCATGAGCAAGCGCAGCAGCGCCAGCACAGGCAATTGAGCCCAGAGATAATACCACGGTGCCGGCCCTAAATAATCCAGCAGAGTACCATCCACCGGAACACCCTGTGTATAGCCGTAATTCGTATTCAGCCAGAGGTTAATCGGATGCACCAGTAGCACATAAGCATCCATCAGGAGCAGGGTCTTCAAGTCGTCCCAGCCGCGGGCACGCCAGCCAAGCAGAAGCGGAATGGAAAGAGCCACCACCAACAGCAAGCTGTGGGCCACAAAGAAAACAAAGAAAGCCATGCTCGGATACCCATTTGCCATGGCCGGAGTGATAAGCCCCTGAATACTGCCGGCCAGCACGCCAAAATACACAACTGTACAGGCCCATCGTACACGCCACCAAAGAGCAATGAACGCAAACACGCTCATGAACGAACAGAAATGCAGAGGAAGATTGTACTCCCACGGGCCGTAATCATCTGAAAACGCCCGCCAAATGAACTCACTCACCAACTGAAAAAGCACAATAGCCCCCAGTACACGGCAGAGAATAAAGCGCCCCGCCTCCTTCATTCTCCTCCCAAGCCACAGGACGAGAGCCGCCACAAGTACAGTGAGGATAAGCGCGATAATATGAGGCGCAGACCAGCGAATGAAAGGGATGTATTCCATTTATGAAAGGGTGGGTTCAGGCTTTTTTCTGACGAACAGGTACATCAGCAGGAAAAGGCAAAGAGCGGGCACGTCCAGCCAAAGGTAATACCACGGAGCGGGCCCCAGCGAGGCCAGAATGGTACCGCGCGGGCCTTCTGTCGTAAAGCCATAATTCGACCCCAGCCAGAGGTTAACTGGGTGAATGCAGCAAATGTAAACATTCATCAGCAGTAGAGCCACAAAAGGGTCTTTCAAACGAGCCTTCCACCCCAGAACGACGACCTGCAGCAGCGCTGTTATCAGAAGGAGACTATGCGATGTAAAGAAAATGAAAAAGGGAATGCTTGGAAAATCTTCTTTCAGCACCGGCGTAAAAATCGCTTGAATACTGGCACCCAGCACCCCGAAATAGACAAGTGAACAAGCCCATGTAGACCGCCACCATAAAGCAATAACGCATATGATACTCATAATGGCACAAAAGTGCAGCGGCAGCATCTGATTTTTCAAAAACGCCTCCGGCCCATGATGGCAAAACTTCCAAGTAAACTCAAATACATAAAAAGCAGCAATCAGTAGCCCGAAGCGGCGAGCATAATACACCCGATTTTCTGAGGAAAGTCGCAGACCATACCATATCAGAGCCGCTGTAACAAGAGCGATAACGCCCACCGTTATCAGGTGGGTTGTAGACCACATAACAAAAGGAGGATATGAGGCATTCATGAATTGTTCTGAGCTTTAAGATGCCAGATTCGGGCCAGCTGAGCACAGGCCATAAGCTGCACCTGATGAAATACCATGAGCGGGAGCAGGAGGTTATTATCCAGCTTACCGAAAATGGCCAGCATCATGGGAGCACCGACAGCAAGACTTTTCTTGGATCCACAAAAGACGATGGTGATGCGATTCTCACGGCTGAAGCCCATCCAGCGGCTGCTGTAGTAGGTGGCAGCAAAGGTAATGCAGAGGAAAATACTGCACACGAGAATGAGCCCGAGAAGATAGTGAAGCTCCAGCTGCTGCCAGTACCCGTTCGCCGTGGCATTGGAGAAGGAGGTGTAGATTACTAGCCAGATAGTCCCTTGATCATTCCACTTGATGAGCGACTTATGCTCAGACACCCAGTTTCGCAGCCATCGCTGGCTGAGCTGCCCCAGTATAAAGGGTATCAGAATCTGATAACATATTTTTAAGATGGTGTCCAGCCCCACGGCTGCTCCTGATGATGAAGCCTGAGAGAAAAGTAGCCCCACCAGAAAGGGCGTGAGAAATACACCCAGTAGGCTTGAGACAGAGGCAGAACATACTGCAGCCGGTACATTACCACCGGCTACAGCCGTAAAGGCGATACTACTCTGCACAGTAGAAGGCAGACAAGCCACATAAATGAGCCCCATGTACAGTGCGCTGCCAACCAACGGTTCAAACAGCGGGCTCATCAGAGGCATGAGCACCGGGAAAAAGATGAAGGTGAAGAAAAACACCATCAGCTGCAACCGCCAGTTCAGAAGGCCTGCAATGACGCTCTCGCGAGATAGCTTTACCCCATACAGGTAGAACAGCAGAATGATAGCGGCATTTGTGAGCCAATCAAAGACAGCGGCCGTTGTCCCCGCACAGGGAAGAAAAAGCCCCAAAATCACACTAAGGATGATTCCGGTGGTGAAGCGGTCTGCGCGTGAGAAAATTTTCTGCCAGAGGTTCATGCGGGGGTATTGTAACACAAAAGAGCATGTAGGCAAGCTTAAACGCCCTCCACCCCAGCAGGTGGAGCCGGAGCAAAGTCCACAAAACAGGAAGCCATATCCTCATTCACCGGGATAACCTCTATACGGTCACCGGGGAGAAAAGAGCGTCCGTCCGTGGAGCTCCAGCGGCGGCTGTGATTTTCAAACCACCAGCGCGCACCGAGAGTATCCGGCAAGTCGCCGCCGGAAATAAAACCACGCATTTGCAGCTCCGGGATTTCTACTGCGAGTCCCTGCGGATACGTATCTGTGATGACGGCACTCCAGCGGCGAGGATTCGGATTTTCGCATTCTGCTGCGAGATAGAGAGCAAGCTTAGTTCTGTGCGCCTCTTTCTCTGCAGCGGCTGAGTTTCTTTCCGTTTCAGAAATGTGCTCCGCGATTTCGGCTAGGCGGGCAGGGGGTGGCAGCTGAGTGCCGGCGTGCTTACCCTGTGCCAACTTGGCAAAACCACGGTGAACGATGAGGTCCGCATAGCGGCGGATAGGGCTGGTGAAGTGGCAGTAATCCCCCTTGGCCAGGCCGAAGTGGCCGAGCGCCTTGGTGGCGTAGCGAGCACGCATCATGGAACGCAGCAGGGCCACAGTAAGAATCTGCTCGTCTGCATGGCCTTTGATAGCCGCAGCCACTCGGCTGAGTTCCTCACGAGAGTTCAGCGCACCGGCAGCGATGCCGTAACTGCGAGCCGTGAGTGCAAAGGCGTGGAGCTTTGAAGGATCGGGCTCTTCATGCACACGATAAATAGTGGGCACGATGGCGGCTTTCAATGCTGAGGCCACAGCTTCATTTGCTGCGAGCATAAACTCTTCAATCATCTGGTGCGCAATATCATGGCTCTCTGTTTCCACCCCCAGAGGTTTGCCAAAATCATCCAGAACCACGCGCAGCTCCGGCATATCTAAGTCCAATGCACCCTGCTGCATACGGCGCTTTCTCAGCGCAGCAGCTGTTCGGTGACCGAGGCGGAGCATCTCATCCAGCTCAGCATCACCCGTGCTTTCGCGGTTTTCCAGCACAGCCAGAGCTTCCTCATAACTCAGGCGAGCACGAGAACAGATAACAGCATCCGCAAAACGAGCATGCTTACACTCGCCCTCAGGCGTGAGCCTCATCACACACAGCCGGGTAGGGCGGTCCACGCCGGAGCGCAGTGAACAGAGGTCATCACAAAGCCGCGGAGGCAGCATGGGAAGCACTCGATCAGGCAGGTAGGTAGAGTTTCCTCGAAGGGCCGCCTCAGCGTCCAGCGCGCTGCCGGGGCGCACGTAGTAACTCACGTCCGCAATATGGACGGCAAGTTCTACATCCCCACCAGCAAGCGCCTTCAGGGAGATAGCATCATCATAGTCGCGAGCACCGGCGGGGTCAATGGTAAGAACACAGCGCTCACGCCAGTCCTCACGGCGGGATATTTCCTCCTCGGGCAGAGATTCCGGTAGAGCCGCGGCTTCTTCCAGCACCGCAGGAGGAAACTCCGAGCGCAGCGTATAGCGGTGCATGATAGTGGTGATATCCACCCCGGAATCATCAGGCCAGCCCAGCACTTGTTCTATGGTACCGGTGGCGGGCATTTTACCACGGGGATAGCTTTCCACGCGCACCGTAACGGCCATCCCTACGAGAAGTTCTGGTGGCGGAGCCGCCGTAAGCATTACTTGCTCCGGAGAAGTCCTGCCATCTCCGGCCATGATACCAAAACGCCCACCGGGCCTGTAGATACCCACCCAAGTACCGCGGCGACGCTCCAGAATCTCATCCACCCGAACCTCTAAGCGAAGCTGCGCAGCATCAGGTCGAGCCTGGCGGCCACGGCGGCGGTAAGGATTAGATCCTGTCCTTCGCAGGGATACGCGGACAATATCACCATCCATAGCACCACCATCACGGTGAGGCATAACAGGCAGCTCTATCTCGGAACACTCATTTTCCTGAACAAGGGGGCGCAGAGATTGTTGCCCGGCGCTATCCGGTATGAATATGTATTTACCTTCCTTAATCTTGCGGATTCTTCCCTGAAGAGCCTCCTCAGAAGGTGCCCTGAGCACATAGCGAGCCTGGCGCAGCTTCAGCAGCTTTCCTTTGCTCTCCCATTCACGGATGAGCGTACGCAGCGCGGCCCTGTCGCGGGAATCTATGCCAAGGCCGCGCGACAAGCCGGAAATATCCTGGGGCTCATAATCTGCGGCCTGCATGTATGCCAGCAGTTTCTCGCCCAGCTCATCGGAATCAGAATAAGTCATTACCGGCATTTCTTACCCTGAGTGTTGCCGCATCAAGAAGATTCATCTCCTCAACCCTTTGCCTTACATTCTTACCCTCACTGCGGTCATAGGCACATTCGCGAATAATGCGGGCTAATTTAGCAGCCCATATGCGCAGGGCAGCGGTGCCATTGCCAATATTGGAGTAAGCCTCAGCTCTGAAATAACGAGGAGACCCCGGATTTTCATCCTTCACTGCCATCAGCAGAGCCCCGGTTCGATTGTTGCGAATGGTAAGCTCCATGCAGACGTCACCCCTGTACAGCGGAGATGCGAGAGTGGAGGTCATCGGAACAGGAGACCAGTTAGAAATGACATTCGTCAGGATTCTCACGCCGGGACGCTGACGTGAGTAATGCACAATGGCCATATCCACCTTCAAATCAGCAGCGGCGGGATTGTTCGTCAGTGTCCAGTTGGCATGGTTGGCCTGATTCAGCTCTCTTAATGACTCACCAAGAGAGTCCAGAACAAACTCATGCATTTTTTTCTGCATTTCAGCAGCAGCCTCAGGATCCGTCTGGCGGACAACAGCCACATTCAGAGGTGCTACATAGATAGCCCCCGTCTTCTGCTGGGTGAAATGAGCGCCATTGCCGCTGAACCAAAATCCCTGAAGCGGAATCTTGTAGGAGCTTTCAAGCTTCACATTGTACAAACCACTCTCGGACTCAAGAGTGTGGCCGCATGAGGCAAGCAGAATACAGCATGCCATTAATACTATGCTGGTGAAGATTCGCGCGATTTTGGTCATACCTGCGCCTAATGTAGCAGTTTTTCTCGCTTTTTCAATGCTTTTTTATCATGTAATACTAAATTTCTCTTGACTTTTCAGTTCTTTAGTGGCATTCTGCGTGTCCGCTCTTTTCTTGTGAATTGGGCGAGACAAGCCCGGCGGGTGACATACATCGCGCACCGACGTCGGATGAACGACATACAAAAACTTAATTTCCAAATCATCATTACGACAATGACAGATCTTACTCTTAAGGTCAGCAAGCGTGAGGTGCGTGGCACCGGTAAGCTCAATGCTCTGCGCGCTCAGGGTTACATGCCCGGCGTTGTATACGGTCCCGCCGTTAGCGAGAACATCAACATTCAGGTGAAGGTTTCTGACGTTCGCGTACTTCTTAACAGCGTGGACAGCGACAGCTTCCTCGTAAACCTTGACCTGGATGGCACCACCATCCTTGCCATGGTGAAGGACGTGCAGCGCAACTTCCTTACCGATAACACCATGCACATGGACTTCGAGGCCGTGACCCCCGACACCGTGGTGAAGACCAAGGTAGAGGTGAAGCTCGTAGGCACCCCCGTGGGTGTTGGCATGGGTGGTGTTGTACACCAGATCGTGCACGAGGTTCCCGTGAAGTGCGCTGTGAAGGACATCCCCTGCTGCATCACCGGTGACATCACCGCCATTAAGCTCGGTGAGTCCTTCCGTCTGGGCCAGGTAGAGCTGCCCGCTAACGTGGCTACTCCCTTCAACGGTACTGTGGTGCTCGCTTCCGTTGTGAAGCCCTAATCCGCATACCAATTTGCTTTATGCGAGCCCCCATCTGCAAAGATGGGGGCTTTTTCGTACCCCGACATATTGTGGGTGCGAAGCGTGATTCAGAGCATTTGAACGGACTATACACTTTGCAAAAAAGCGGGCAACCCCATTAAAACGGGGTTGCCCTGATGTTATCAAAATGTAAGGAGCGGGTTAACCGCGGTACTTGGCCTTAGCGTGCTGCCAGATAGCATAGCCGGCGCAGATGACGTTCGGCAACCAGAGAACGATGTAGGGTGTGATGCCTCCGGATTTACGAGAAAGCTCACAGAATACAAGTGCTACGAAGTACACAGCAGCTACTATAATACCCAGTGCAAAGCCGGTGGAGGTATCCTTACGGCGAGCCGTAATAGCCAGCGGTACGCCAATGAGGGAGAACACTATGCAGGCACATGCGAATGAGGCCCGCTGAACGCCTTCAGTGCGGAATGCACGTTCGTTCTTTTTAGACATTTCGGCGTGATAGAACTGAGCATCACTTCTCGCTGCATTCCACAGGTTAGCAGCACAGGGGAAGGCAGGGGTAGAGCTAAGCTCAGCAGCCTTGGCATGTTCAGAAATAACAGCGGGATTGACATCTCGCACGACTTCCCAATGAGCCAGTTCTGCTGCAATTTCCGCATTAGTGAAGCGATTCGGTTTCATCTTGCGACGAGTGCGGATGGGGATATGTACCTGCAAGGGCATCTCCTCAATCATGGGCATGTTCACGGCGTCATCCTGGTTATGGACGATGGTCACGTTATAAAGCACGAGGCTGAGCATGCGCGTACGGATATCAAACTCACCCACCAGAGCACTACGAGCATGCAATGAAGAAAATCCGGACATACCGGTGCGGCTGGCACCTTCTTCATCCAAAGGATAAATAGCCACGCCTTTCAGAAGGTCACCATCACGGCCATCAACATACAGGCGCACACCGTCCAGCTTGGTTTCGCCACCACCGGCAATCAGCAGATTACGGGGGTTGTCCATGGCTGCCTTCATTACCAGCTCACTCATGGCATTCTTGCCCTTCGGTGCCACCTCTATATTAATATAGTAACAGAGCAGGGAAAGTGCAAGCCCCATTCCGATGGCCGGCATGCTCAGGCGCCAGAGGCTCAGCCCGGCCATTCGCATGGAGGTAAGCTCATTATCGGCAGCCAAGCGTCCATAGACCAAAAGAACTGCCGTGAGGAAGCCCCAAGGTACAGAAAAGGTCAGCGAGAACGGAATCACCTGCACGATGAAATCAAACACGATGGAAGGAGGCGCGCCACTTTCCACCAGCAATGAGTGCAGTTCTTTGAACAACTGACCCAGCAGCATGAGAAGAGTGAGGGACATCACCCCCAGAAAGGTCACGGCAATGAGCTGCCGTAATATGTAGCGGTCTAAGGTTTTCACGGTAATAAATGAGAGAGAGAGAAAGTTTTTAGAGAGAGAGGAAGTTTTTCAAAAACCGCAGTCCGAGAAGCTGACTTTTCTCAGGATGGAACTGCGTGGCCACGAGGCGCCCCCGCCTGATAGCTGCGGCAAAGGTGGAGCCGTAAGTAGTGGTTGCTGCCACAATGGAGGAATCGGCCGGCTCCGGATAATAGGAATGTACGTAATAGAAGTGAGGTGCTTCGCCCATGCCAGCCCACACAACATCGGCTGTATCTACAGGATGAACGGTATTCCATCCCATGTGAGGAATCTTCAGTCCGCTTTCAGGGAAACGCCGCACCGCGCCACGGAAAATCCCTAGGCCGGGTGCACCGGGCGTCTCCTCACTGCTTTCGAAAAGAATCTGATAGCCGATACAGATACCCAGAAAAGGCTTATCTGCAGCCACCCAGTTCCGTACAGCATCCGCCAGCCCCTGAGCATGAAGCGCGGCTGAGCAGTCGCCAAAGGCCCCCACCCCGGGCAGCACCAAATGGCTGAGCCCTTCCAGCTCTGCCGGTGTGCGCACAAGAGTGCCCTCCACACCGTTTGCGCGGAAGGAATTACATACGCTCGAAAGATTTCCTGCGCCGTAATCTATGATTCCAAGTTTCATCTCAGCTTTTACAAACTCATTATATCACAGAGCCCCTTTAGTGGAGGGAATCTGACCGGCGGTGCGGGGATCCGCTTCCATAGCCTGGCGAAGAGCCCTAGCTAGGCTCTTGAAGACGGCCTCTGCAATGTGGTGGCCATCCATGCCATAGAATACCTCCACGTGCAGGTTGCAACGCAGATTATTCACCAAGGCGCGGAGGAACTCCACGGTAAGAGAAAGAGGCATATTCGGCGCATCCGGAGCTCCCTGAGGGGCACGGAACTCAAGGTAAGGTCTGTTGGAAAGGTCAATCACGCAACGGCAGAGGGTCTCGTCCATCGGTACATATGAACAGCCATAGCGCTGAATACCTTTCTTATCACCCAAGGCATTCAGTATAGTTTCACCAATGACAATACCAGTGTCCTCAATCGTGTGGTGAGCATCCACCTCCAAATCACCATGGGCCGTAAGCTCCATATCTATGAGACTGTGGCGGGACAACAGATGAAGCATGTGGTCAAAAAAAGCGTGTCCCGTCCGGATGGTGCTCTTTCCGGTGCCATCCAGATTCAGATTCAGGGCGATATCCGTTTCTCCCGTGGTACGTTTACAGCTGGCGGTTCTCATGCGCAGACATTATAGCACAATACGTCTCCACTTGCCAACAGAAAATGTGTTTTTTCATGTTCAAAATCAGGAAAAACAGACAAAACCCACCATTCTCCTCTATTTTTTTTCTTGTCAAGTGAGCTTATATGTGGCAGATTGAAGGCAGAAAATTAATTTCCACCCAAGGCGTATGAAATTTTTCCACCTGATACTGACCATGCTGATGCCGCTCTGTGCGGCCTCTGAAGGGGAGACATGTGCAGCTGTAGCGCTGCCTTCAGCTCCCGGCGAGGTGCTGGAAGAAGGGTATCTTCAACAGCAGCAGGCTCGCCGCACACGCAGCACTAGGCGCAACGTAGGCAGAGCAGCCCAGCAGCGTAGGCGTCAGCTCAGAGAGCAGGGGGTGCGTAATGTACGCGCTCAGTCTCCCAGCGGTTGGCCTACAAAGGTTCCTGTGCCGGACGAAACAACCCTGCAGGAAAAGCCCAAACAAGGACAGTTCTTCGTGTACGAGACGAATAATTACGTTTTCTATACTCCGGTGAAGCTGGATCCGAACGCCTGTGAAACTGTAGGACGCCTCTTCGAATGCGCATTTGCTGCTAATCAAGCTGTGGGTGAGGTGGTGCCAGTTCCTCGCACCGAGGACGACCGTAGCGAGCGGAAGTACCGTGTGGATTTGTGGCCCACCATGGCGCAATACTATCAGAACGGAGGTCCCCAGAACTCTGCCGGCGTGTATGCATTCGCGCTGCGCCGCACACCGGACCACCGTGGAGCGCTGACGGAACAGCAAGTGGCCTCCGACCGCGTTATCGTGCCGTTCCCCTCTCTCGGGCTGGACGCTCAGGGACACGTGGTTCGTAATGATATCGAGACTCACACTCTCGTTCATGAGCTGACACACCAGAACTTTGTGCTGAATAACCTTCCCATCTGGATGAATGAAGGCTGGGCAGAATACATTGGCTCAGTTCCTTATGTGGGTGAGGATTTGGATTTCACCCGTTGCTATGCTGTGGTGCTGCAACGTGCCACAGAACGAGCCTCGCAAGGCGCTCTTGATTTTCCCTTCACACTAGAGCAGTTCCTGACCATGAGCCAAGAGGAGATGTATTCCTACATGCCCCGAGGAAAAGACACCTACACACTGGCCACGATGCTTGTCACCTTCTTCGTGCACTTGGATGGCAAGCGCGGCGTGGAAGCCCTGAAAAAGTACATGCAGGCTATTCTGGATGGCGAGAGCCACGCAGAGGCCGCACAGCACCTGATATCTGCTCACCGCTCCGCGGAACAGCTTCAGAAGGACTTCATTAAGGCATGGAAGCGCAAACGCGTGGAAGTAGGATTTGCCGAGGTTGAAGACTAAGAGAGTCTGCTACCTGCGGCTGTGGCGAGTATAATGCAGCTCGCCTGTTTCAAAGCCGCGGCGTTGAGCCTCATCTCGCATCTTATCAAAGGCGTCCGGTATGATTACCGGGCGCCTGCTCAGTATCCAGAGGCTAGAACCGCTACCATTGCTCACAAGGGCATGGTTATATTCCTTATCCACACTCAGTATGTTGTAAGGCGTGGATAAGAAGCGGAGCAGCGGTATAAAGGAAACCTTCAACTGGCCATCTGCTACGGGAGTGCCGATAGCATGAGCCTCCCGATGGCAGCCTTCCTCATCCGTTCCGTAGTTTGTAATGAGTAACTTCCCATCAGCTCTCATCTTGTACTCCGTGTACACATCCTCTAAACCGGTTTCAAAGGGGGCGCCAGACCTCGCCAGCTCATACCAGCGGCCTAAGTAACGGCTAAGCTCAACCCCGCGTGCAGGGCGCGTATCAGCCTTACCCGATGAACCTTGATGAAAAAAATAATGAATCAGCGCTTTAAAAATCATAGTCCATAGGGAGAGACTCAGGCACAATCTGCGCTGTTCAGCATATATTAGATGCGGGGCGTCCGGATTTTCACCAGACCCTGGTCGAACCTTCCCCGCATGCGTGATTTCAACACAAAACACTCGAGAAGTCAATATAAAACATAAATGAAGGAAAGACAACCGGGAAATAAAAAAATGCGCGGTGCATAAAATGGCCCCCCATTATTTCCAGAAGGCACCGCCCCCGCGCAAGGATATGTAAGCACATAGTGGCCAAAAAGTCAACTCCAATAAACCAGAAACGGCCCCGAAATCTTGATTAACAGCTTTCTGTTACTCCGTAAGATCAAGAAGCGACCAGTGTTTATGGGAGGAACTGTGGCGAGTTTCTCTCCGCTACCTCAAACGCATCGAAACTCAGCAATATAGTGCCGAAAATGAGAGAATAATAAAAAGAGGTGCGGGAGCAGCCGCCGTTGCCTTCCAGCGGGGGCCATCAGGCATTTATCCTGACAGGTTGTCCCGAGGTCGTCGGCTGTCCCCATGAGCCCAGACTAATACCAACGTGAGAAAAAGTCAACCACAAATAGATTCTGCCAGTGGAGAAGCGTGAGTAAAAGCATTTTCTGCGGCTGGAATCTGAAATCCTGCGAGAGGAAACTGTTATCCTAAAAAATCTGTGCCAGTATCATGAAAAAGTCGATATTGAGCTTGTCAAGAGAGGCGGAAAGGCGTACACTCTTGCGCCATGAAAGCTCTCGTGAAGACAAAGGCCGACAAAGGCCTCGAACTTATTGAGGTGCCGATGCCTGAGGTCGGCCCCAACGATGTACTTATTAAGATTTATAAAACAGCCATTTGCGGCACGGATCTCCACATCTGGAACTGGGATTCTTGGGCACAGCAGACCATCCCGGTGGGTATGCACGTAGGTCACGAGTTCTGCGGCGTTATCGAGCGCGTGGGCTCTGCCGTAACCGAGTTCACCCCCGGTGAAGTGGTAAGCGGTGAAGGCCACATTGTCTGTGGACATTGCCGTAATTGCCGCCGTGGAGCTTTCCACCTCTGCCCGAACACCAAGGGCGTAGGCGTGAACCGCGCAGGCTGCTTCGCTGAGTATCTTTCCATTCCCCAGTCAAACGTCATCCGCATTCACAAGGACATGCCCATGGAGATTGCCTCCATTCTTGACCCGCTGGGCAATGCCACTCACACGGCACTTTCTTGGGATTTGGTGGGTGAGGACGTGCTCATCACCGGCGCCGGTCTCATTGGCTCCATGGCTGCTGCTGTCTGTAAGAAAGCAGGTGCCCGCACCGTTACTATCACGGATGTGAGCGATTACAAGCTCGGCTTGGCTCGCACGCTGGGTGCAGACCGCACGGTCAACGTCATCGGCGGTGACAGCATTGCTGCTGCCCGTGAGGAACTCGGCATTGATGAGGGCTACGGCGTATGCCTTGAGATGAGCGGTGCCCCCGCCTGCCTGAAGGACATCATCACCCACTCCGCCTATGGTGCTAATATCTCCCTTCTGGGTATCCAGCCCGGCGGTTCCGGCATCGACTGGAACACCTTCGTATGGAAGGGGCTGAAGATGAAGGGTATCTATGGCCGTGAAATGTACGCCACATGGCAGAAGATGGACGCCATGCTGCGCAGCGGTCTTGATGTATCCCCCATCATCACTCACCGCATGCCCTACACGGACTTCGAAGAGGGCTTCAATGTGATGAACTCCGGCAAGTCCGGTAAGGTCGTTCTCACTTGGGCTGAGTAAACACTCCTCATCACAGAATAGATTTAAAGCCGTGGCCTGCACAAGACCGCGGCTTTTTTTCGTTTACAGCACAGAATAGCTAGAAATAAGCAGCACCCCTGCCGCAAATTAAGCGAGCAGGGGTGCATTCAAAGAGGCTCAGCAAACTTAATGGGTTGGGTCTACCGACTTTGTGACGATAGGCCGGGCAAGGATTTGCTCAGCCGTGGAAATATCATCATAAGTACTGAGGCAGAACGTCAGCCATGAGTTAGAGGCTGCCGCTGCACGGCGTTCTACTTTACGCGCAGCGCTGAAAATTTCTTTACTCAGGAGATTATCGCTCTTATCCTGATTATATACGTACCAGGCGAAGGCGAGATTTTCTTCCACATCAAAGCATCCGGAGCGGAAATCTCGAGAGGTAAACTTCCAGTCGAACTTAGCCTCCACCCCCCAAAGGTTCAAACTCCCTGCGAGGCGTGCGGGGCTGTATGAAGCGAGGAGGATTCCCAGAATAGTCATCGTTGCGAAGCCGATTTTGACATGTTTCCAGAATCGGCCTCCGGAAGCCATGTACATAACAAGAATGACTAGGCCGACAAGACCCATGAACATGAGCTCCGCGGCCTGAATACGCTGTGGGGTGAAACCTAAGCGCTCAACCTGGTGATAAAGGCGCAGGAAGACACTTACGGCGAGCATCGCCGTCTGAAGCACAAGCAGATACCCGAAGAACTTCCCAAGTATTGTAGTACGCGCTACGCCTCTGCGACGGAACAGGAGCAACAGAACAATGGTAGCCAGCGCTGACGCCCACATAATGGATTCGGCTCCCTGATGCAGGTAAGTCGTGGGAGAAATGCCCTCCGGAACTTTGTTAAACCAGAGATAAGCCACATCAGTAGCCGTAACTATGGCAAAAGCTGCATTAATGCCAATGAGAATGCTGACGGGGAGATATGGCAGCATGGAGGAAGCAGGCTTTTCCTCCTGTGCCACAGCTGGTTCAGGCACGGCAGCTGCACGGCGAAAACAGTAGAAGCCGAACACAAAAAAGCCAACCAGCCAGTACAGCCCATGTTTCCACCATTCATTATTAAGAGTAATAAGCTTTATAACATCATTCCACCATTCGATAATGGCTGTCCATACCTGCATGACCACCGGATTCTCGTCTGAGAAGATACTCATGAAGAAAACAAAGAATGCCAAGCATACAAGCACGCAGATAAACAGATGCAGAAGAACACGAAGTCCGGGTAAACGCGATTTACGGTTGGATTCCGACGGGCGGGCTATAAGCCAGAAGCCCCACCAAGTACGGTAACGAGTGAAGTAATCACCACCTCGCACATTCCGGCTGGGGAAAATAATCACGAAAAGGGGTAGAATAAAACTCAGAATACAGTTCACGAGAGAACCGCTCATGACAAGCGCCAACATGTTGACGCAGGAAAAAGCATGGAGGAAGCAATACTCACCCCTGCTAAAATCCGTACGCAACAGCAGAAGCGCACTCACCCACAGATAACATCCTAAACCGGCCCCAAGCCCCACGTATGAGTCACGCGGCCACATTAAATCCGCCGCAGTACATACCATCACAAGTACAAGCAACGGCACAATACCCCTGTGCCACCACACGGGGTCAGAGACAGTATACGTCCCAGCCGGTATCTGCCCGGGAGCCGCTGGAAGAGCGGTGACGGCAGGAGCGGCAGGCGCAGCCGCCAGAGCTGTAGTCTCAGGAATAGGGGGAAGAGAAACAGCGGCCTCCTCAGTGGGAGTGGCAAGAGCTGCAGCCGTCTCTACCGCTTGGGGCTCATTCGCTTCATCAGCGGGCGTGGAGGGTATTTCAGTGGCATCAGCCTGCGGTTCTGCCGCCGGAGGGAGTGTAACCTTTATCTCATCCGGGCTGTCGGGCATGGGAGGAAGAGAAGTTGATGTTTCTTGCATAATAGAGTGATACGTTTAGTAGGTTAAAATATCGGAAGCTGTTTAGTTCAGAATCCCTGCGGCATAATCTGAGGCCATTAACCCCGCCCCGATTAGTCCGGAATCCGCACCAAAATGAGCAGGCAGGAGTTGCAACGCGGCATAATGCACCGGGAAAAGCTGCGCCTTCAGGTGTTCACGCAGCGGCTTAAAGAGTAAATCACCTGCCTGAGCCACACCACCACCGATGATGACAGCCTCAGGCACGATAGAATACATGAGATTCATGATAAGAGATGAGAGCTTCTCCGCATAGCCATCATACAGGGAATGGGCAATCGGGCAGCCATTCTGTGCGGCGATTGAAAGCTGATAAGGCGTGCATTCCTCAGCCGTGCGGGTAATACCTGCCGCGGCATATGCAGCCACGGCGTCCGCTGCGAACTCATTGTTTCCGATATATTCTTCAATAGCACCACGGTTACCGAAGGGGCCGGTGCGCCCGCGCCAATCAATGCAGGTTTGTCCCAGCTCAGCTGCGGACACGGTTTTGCCGCGCAGCATGCGGTCATGAATAACGATACCACCGCCGATGCCGGTACCGAGAGTAAGGCATGCGAGGCTTTCCAGCCCACGGCCTGCGCCGAGCTTCCACTCGGCATATGTCATGCAGTTAGCATCATTATCCAACACAACCGGCAAGCCCAGCGCCTGCTGCATGATATCACGTACGGGTACCTCGTGATTCCATACGGGAACGTTAGTCAGCTGGTACAGCACCCCGCGGTGAAAATCCGTCCAACCGGGCATGCCGAGTCCCACAGCGGATGCATCAGGATGGCGCTGCAGCAAATCACGGGCGGTAGCACACATAGCCTGAATGATGGCCTCAGGGCTGTCATAAGCGGACGTGAGCAGGGGAGTAGCTTTCTCAAGAATGGTGGCCCCCTGAGTCACGCCCATCTTAATGCTCGTGCCGCCGAAATCTGCTGCAATCGCCTTTTTCATAACGCATCAATAACCGCGGTGAAGAACAGGAGTTCCCATATCAATGGTACCGTCAGCCGGCACCTGACTCAGATTAAAGGGAACGCGCCAGCGGAAGCGGCTGCCTTCATCTGTCTGGATAAGGATATCAAGAGCAATCGTGCCATCGTACACCTTCTTCAGCTCGGCAAGCTCAGCGAGAGGTATGTGTGCAAAAGCACCGGTCTTCCCCTCATGCGTACGGCTCATCACGCAGGCGAAAGCCACGGCGTCATAATCCTGATTCACTTGGAAGGGAGGATCCTGCACATAAGCATTAACATTGACCACGTTACCCTCCAGCTCAAGATGCACTTCCAGCGCATCGCCCACCCGTTTGAAATTGGCGGCATAAACAGTCGGGGGCGTCATGTTGGTATAAAAACGCGTGGTACAACTGGCAGGAGCACATATCTCGGAATGCGCCAGAATACGGCAGCTCGCCAGTGTCATGTACGTCGGAGTATAGCCGAAAGTGTAATTACCGGCCTCCATCAGGGGAGTACCAAGCTGTGCGTTCTGGCTAGCCGTGCCATCGTTGTGCGGGAGATTCAGGCCGTGTCCCAGCTCATGAGCGAAACCGCCGAACCACTTGGTAAGCAGGCGACCTTCACGAGTTTTCTGCCCGAGGTGGCGGATATCAAAGTGGCCATAGTCCAGAGCAAAACAGTTAGTACCCAGGCCGTAGAAAGGCACACCACCGGGGTTAAGATCATTGTACTTCTCATCATAATGGGTAGGCATGATGATGAAGTTATGCTGACTGGTTCGAAGCTCGGGATGCTCGTCCAGATAGGCATTCACCTCACGTAAGCAATCATTATGACCGGTGCCGTAAGCGTAGTGTGTGTGCGGCTTATCGCCACGTATCAGAATGATGTTAACATTGCCATTCTCCTTAAGAACTAAACCAAAAGAACGGTTACCCAGCCCATTTCTGGCCATTTCCTTGCCATAGAACTGCTGCACATAAATCAGCAGCTCGCTGATGCGGCGCTCGTAATCAGCCAGCGGCTCACGGTCATTACCTACAAAGTAAATAACGTTGAGCTGATTAGCAGTAGGCTCCAGCTGAATGCTGTCTGCCAGAAGCTCCTGAGCTCGAGGTTGAAAATGTGAGGGAACAGCGCCCACGGCGGCTGCAGTCAGCCCGAGGGCACACATCGTGGCTATTATTGCGCGCATGTGCATATGCGCACTATTCTGACAGGATTTTCCGAAAAGTCAAGCTCGGTTTTCTTTCCTCTCTCAGACTGAATCTCTTAATCTATCATCTATCGAGCATTTACTCATGGCGATAGTCAGTACAATAATTCCGCACGGCAGCATGCAAGGATTCTTGTGTTAAGGTGGTAAAGTTCAGAGGCGGAAGCATATCCCGTAATTTTGTGGCTGCGTTATAACGAATACGTTCCGTCAGCCTAGCGGTCAGCCCCTCGGTATGTAATGTGATGAGCTCCGGGCTGTGTGTGCAGGTGATAATAACAAGCAAGCGTGCAATCATCTCCTCCAGCAAGCTGCGGTCGCTGTAATCCAAACTGGCCCAATCTGCCGGCATCGGCAGAAGGTGCAGGGGGCCGCACTCATGCAACTCGCCGCGCCGGTAAATGGAGCAGGAAGGAACCCCGCTCTGAGGCAGGCAAATGGTGGCCGTATTATCAGCTGTTTTATCAGCAAACAAAGAGGCTAAGCATGGGCGGTTTACACAGCAACGATAGAGACTACGGAGGTGATTATCAAGTTCCTCCGGTGATAAGGTTTCCACAGCCGGCAGCAGGGTGATACTCCGTAGACGCTTCCCCCGCAACATCTCATCCAGTATACCATCCAGACTTTCCACATCAAGGTACGCAAAACTTGCCGCGCGCCGCTTCAACTCCGTGCCGTGCAAATCCATCAGCGTGAGCTCGCAGCGCAGAAGATTGCCCTCCTTTTTACCTTCTATGAGAGCATGCAGAGCATGCCCGGCATGATAACGATACAGTTGCACTGGTCGGCCCCCGGCAGATGGGACTTCCCCCACAGCGTGTATCTCTCCGCGTCGGCTCAGTGAAGCAACTGCTTTCCCCACCGTCACAAGACTCAGGCCTGTGGCGGCAGCAAGCTGCGGACGGGTGGCTTCACCCCGATCGTGCATCAACTTCAGCACGGTTTGTTCTGCTCTGGTCATCTTGCTTTATAAACTCGGTTAATTAAGTATAGGCTATCTTCATATGTTTGACAAGCATAAAATGCAACACATTGATTGCGTGTAAGCAATACATCAAACAAAGGAGTATGCGCATGAGTCGTTGATAAGAAACATGAGGGCGAACGCTCGACAGGCTGATATCTATCTGTTAAAATAGGCGGCGTTAAGAACCTTTCACACACTAATACACACATGAAATACATCTTTGTAACCGGCGGCGTAGTATCCTCTCTGGGTAAAGGCCTTGCTGCAGCATCCATCGGCACACTGCTTGAGCACTGTGGTTTGGACGTGACCATGCAGAAGTTTGACCCCTATCTGAACATCGACCCGGGCACCATGAGCCCCTACCAGCACGGTGAGGTGTACGTGCTGAATGACGGCGCAGAGACAGATTTGGACCTCGGCCACTACGAGCGCTTCATCCACTGCCAGCTCTCCCGCCTGAATAACCTGACCAGCGGTAAAGTGTTCGAGCACGTGCTGGAGAAGGAGCGCCGCGGTGATTACCTCGGCAAGACCGTGCAGTACATCCCGCACGTGACGGACGAGATTAAGCAGCGCCTTTATGACCTGACAGAGGCCAACAAGGAGTGTGATGTTATCATCACTGAAATCGGCGGTACCGTGGGTGATATCGAGGGTTACCTCTTCTTGGAAGCCCTGCGTCAGTTCGCTCTGGAAGTAGGCAGACACAACTGCTGCTTCATCCATGTGACCCTGCTGCCCTACATCAAGGCCGCTGGTGAGACGAAGACCAAGCCCACCCAGCAGAGTGTGGCCAAGCTGCGCGAAATCGGTATCCAGCCTGACATCATCGTGTGCCGCACCGAGATGGACAACCTCACGGAAGAAGAGAAGCGCAAGATTGGTATGTTCTGTAACGTATCACCGCGCAACGTAGTAGCCTTCTGCGACGTGAAGCACAGCATTTACGAGTGCCCGCTGGATTTGGGCCGCGACCGCGTGGATCGCATCGTCACGGAGGTGCTGGGCATCACCGTTCCCAAGCCCAAGATGGATGAGTGGCAGAAGTTCGTGGGCCGCGTGATTCACCCCTCCCACAGCGTACGTATCGCCGTGGTGGGCAAGTACATTTCCTTGCAGGACGCCTACAAGTCCATTTATGAAAGTTTCACTCACGCCGGTGCTGCCAATGACTGCCGCGTTGAGATTGTCCGCGTGGATGCCGAGGCTCTGGAAAGCAGCAGCTGTGAGGCCCTCATCGGTGATGTGGACGGCATTCTGGTGCCGGGCGGTTTCGGCGAGCGTGGTGTAGAGGGCAAGATTTTGGCCGTGCAGTATGCTCGTGAGAAGGGCATTCCCTTCTTCGGTATCTGCCTTGGCATGCAGGTGGCCGTTATCGAGTTTGCTCGCAATGTCCTCGGCCTGAAGGACGCCAATTCCACTGAGTTCGACAAGACCACTCAGAGCCCCGTCATCTGCCTGCAGGAAGAGCAGAAGACTATCACGAACATGGGTGCTACCATGCGCTTGGGTGCATACCCCGCTCACATCCAGCCCGGCAGCCTCTGCAGCAAGCTGTACGGCGGCGCAGAGATTATCTCCGAGCGTCATCGCCACCGCTATGAGCTCAATGCAGACTTCCGCGAAACCTGCGAGAAGGCTGGTCTGGTCATCTCCGCAGTGAATGATGAACATGGTCTGGTGGAAGTTGTGGAGCTGCCCACGCATCCGTACTTCATCGCCTGCCAGTACCACCCCGAGTTCCAGAGCCGTCCCACGGCACCGCACCCGCTCTTCAATGGTCTGGTGGCTGCAGCTCTGGAGAAAAAGCAGGGCTAATAAGGAACAACTTACGAGTCGACGGTCAGCGCCGGAAAGGCCTGGCCGTCGGCCCTTTTTCGTCTATCTGCATCTATGATTGATATTCTGGTAGTACTGGCATACTTCTGCGCCATTTTCGGTATCGGTCTGTACGTGGGCCGTAAGCAGGAAAGCCTAGAAAGCTACGCTCTCGGTAACAGGAATCTCCCTTGGTGGGCCATCCTTGCCTCTATTCTCGCCGCTGAAATCAGCGCCGCTACCTTCCTCGGCGCTCCCGGAGAAGGCTTCGCCCTGCGAAACTTTACCTACGCACAGCTCGCTATCGGTACCATTCTAGGCCGCATCATCGTGGGTCGTCTTTTCCTGAAGCCTTATTACCAATACAATGTCGTATCCATTTACGAGTATCTGGAGAAGCGCTTCGGGCTGAGTACTCGCCGCTGGGCTAGTATCACCTTCCTCATCAGCCGCGTGCTGGCAAGTGGCACCCGCCTCTTCTTTGCGGGCATTCTGCTCGTCATCGCATACATGATGATTACCGGGCAGGAAAGTGCCGGGCAGGTGGAAACCGTAGTCATTTACATTGCGGCGCTCACCTTCATCACCATCGCTACTGCTATATATACCACGCTGGGTGGCCTGAAAGCCGTGGTGTGGACAGACGTGCTGCAAGCTTCCATTCTCGCTATCTCTCTCATCACTACTATCGGCGTTCTGCTCTTCAGTATCAAGGCCGGTGGAAGTTGGAGTGAGGCTTGGGATGCCATCTGCTACCACCTCGGGAACAAGGATTATAACCCCTGCAAGATTGAGAACCTGAAGCCTTGGGCCTTCTTCGACGGCGGTATGACCGGGCAGGGGCTCATCGCGGACATTAAGAACATCCTCGGCAGTGAATACACCCTGTGGTCGGCCGTTCTCGGCTCCACGTTCATCACTATGGCCACCCATGGTACGGACCAGGACATGGTGCAGCGTATGCTGGCCGCCCCGGACAGCAAGAAGGGCGCTAAGGCTGTAATTCTTTCCGGGCTTATGGATATGCCCATCGTGCTCGTGTTTATCTCCTGCGGCATGCTGCTCTTCGTCTACTTCGCGCAAAACGGTATCACTCCGCCTGAGAAGCAGATTGAGATATTCCCCTGGTTCATCATTCACTGTTTGCCGGCGGGTGTACGCGGTCTTCTGGTTGCCGCTCTTCTGGCCACGGCCATGGGCTCTCTCTCCACAGCTCTGAATGCTCTGGCCACAACGGCCACTCGTGACTGGTATGTGGATGTATACCGACCTCAGGCCACACAGGAGCAGCAGCTGCGTGCTGTGCGTCTGCTCACCGTCTTCTTTGCCGCACTTCTCATTCTTGTGGGAGCTGGTACGGCTTGGCTCACGGTGATGGATCCGACTGTGCGCATTCTTCCCATTGCTCTGGGTATCTTCGGGTACACATACGGCTCTCTGCTGGGCATCTTCCTGCTCGGCATGTTGACCCGCGGCCGTGGTAATGATATGGGCAACATTCTTGCCATGATTGCCGGTTTTGCCACAGTCATTACGCTGGAAATACTCACTCGCTGTGATGCCATCCCCGCCATCGCTTTCCCGTGGCGCGTGACTATCGGCACCATCGCCACCTTTGCGGTGGGCTGCTGTTTCCGCACACCGCTACAGCTTATCAGGAAAGACAAGTAACACTCTTCTAACACGGGTCGCACACATGAGGCTGTGCGGCCCGTTTTTTTTGCTTGCGCAGCTCTTACATCACATGCTAGAATGGTCCCATGAAAAGAACCCTCATTTCCTGTGTGGCAATGGCCCTGATGAGTGGACTGGTCTTTGCTGGTAATATTACTCAGGACGTCCGCAGCGGTGATATCTGGACGAAGAACCGCAACCAGCTGGCTAATTCCGGTTTCAATGGGGTACGCTATGCCCCCATTGATGATAACAGCTTCCGCGTACCACGCAATGGTGGACTTCAACTTGATGGTATCGAATTGGGTGAAACTATCGTCACATGGAATGCCGAGGGAATTCTCTCCAATATGGTCGCCATGCTCTATAATAAGGGTGATGACGGCGTCATGAATCAGGTTGAATACACCAAGCTGCTCCAGAGCGCCATCAAAGCGCTGAATACTCTGACTGGTGTGGAAGGCAAGCCCCGCCGTAGCTCTCAGCGAGAAGCCGGAGTGGCGCTGAAAGTATGGGTATGGGAATGGGATGGCGGCGTTATCCGCCTAGAGGCATCCTATTCTGGCGGCGCACGAAGAGCAGCATTCGAGGCAGAGTTCATCCGTCTGCGCATGGGCGCCACTCAGGAGGCCGTTACTGCCGGAGGCGCATCAAATGCCGCTAACCGCAGAGAGCTCCGTACTAATGTGAAGCGAGATGAGGAAAGCGGAGATGTGTGGATTGATGGCGTGAACATGGTGGACCAAGGGGACAAAGGCTACTGCGTACCCGCCACTGTGGCCCGCGTGTTTGCTTACTATGGGATGGATAGCGTGGACCAGCATGCACTTGCCCAGCTTTGTGACAGCTCTGGCCAAGGTGGCACCTCCACGGCAGCCATGCAAACGGCGCTGGAGTCTATCAGCCGCCGCTTCCACGTCCGCATACAGAGTCTCGATGGCCGCACCGCTACTGAATCCATCACGGCTCTCATCGAGGATTACAACAAAGCAGCTCGCAGATTACGCAGGCCGATGGCCACACCGCAGAACTGGATTGAGGTTACCCGCGACCGCGAGGTTCTTCTGGCAGCACGAGGAAGTAAGCGAGCCGTTCGCCGCTGGTTCAATGCCATGAAGAAGAGTATCGATGCCGGCATTCCAGTACTGTGGAGCGTAGAGCTCGGCATTTTCCCTGAAGCCGGCATTCCTCAGGCATCAGGTGGCCATATGCGCATGATTATCGGCTATAATGAGAAATCCGAAACCATTTATTACAGCGATTCCTGGGGGGCAGGCCATGAGCGCAAATCCATGCCCATGAATCAGGCCTCCGCCATCACCCGCAATCGTTACATCCTTCGCCCCTCCAGATAAACGAAGCGCATATTCTCCCTTAATATTATAAAGCGCCATGCTGCAGCACTTTGCGGCATGGCGTTCTGCTTTTCATACAATTACTGAACAGCGCATTTATATATTCCCATAAAAAAGCCGCCTGATGCATGCTCACCAGGCGGCCATGAGTTTTACCGGAAAGTAATCATCAGGCTTTCTTAGCGGGCTTATCCACGCCGATGGTACGGGCTGTCCAGTCACGCATGCGAGCGAAAATGGAGTACAGACCGGGCACAAGGAAGATGCCGAACAGCGTCGCCAGAAGCATACCGAAGAAGGTGGTAACACCGATTTCCTGACGGCTGGCAGCACCGGAGCCGGTAGCGACCACCATGGGGAATACACCGAAAAGGAAGGAAATGGCCGTCATGAGCACAGCGCGGAATCGCATGCTGGCACCATTCAGGGCTGCCACCTGCACCGTGTTGCCGGCAGCATGGTCCTCCTTACTGAACTCTACCATGAGAATAGCGTTCTTGGCCGCAAGACCGATAAGCATCAGAATACCCAGCTGCACATAAATGGAGAGCGTGAGACCGAATACCTGCGCACCCATGAAGGCACCCAGAGTAGCGACGGATACAGAGAGCATCACGGGCACCGGAGTGGTCCAGCTTTCGTACTGAGCCACGAGGAAGAGATAAGCGAAGAGCATGGCCAAGCCGATGAGCAGGCCCACCTTGCCATCATTCTGGCGCTCCTGATAGGAAAGATCCTTCCATTCTACTGACCACTGGCGGCCGGTATTATTGTTACGCTCTTCCATATTGACTTCAGCAATAGTCTTCTCAATAAGAGACATCACCTGACCGGAGCCTACACCGGGAGCGGGCATCACGGTTACATCCGCGCTCATGTACTGATTGAAGCGGCCGTAATTGGACGGGCCAAGGCGGTAAGAGAGGGTACAAACAGCAGAAAGCGGCACCATCTCGCCATGGGCATTACGCACCATCTGGTTCATGATGTCATCCGCCGTGCGGCGATCACGCACATCACCCTGAATCTTAACCTTGAAGTTGAAGCCGTTCAGCGTGAAGTCATTTACGTAAGAGGAAGCCAGCACGGTCTGGAGCGTATTGAAGATACTCTTCACGTCCACATTGAGGGCCTGAGCCTTCTCACGGTTGATTTCGAGGCGAATCTGCGGTGTCTCAGCATTGAACTCGGAGCGGACCATGGAGATAAGCCCCTGATGAGATTGAAGACGCGCCGTGATTTCCTTAACCATGTTACCGAGGTCAGCAGGAGTGGCACTGCCGCGGCCTTCCAGCACCATAGACACACCACCATACAAGCCAAGGCCCTGAATGGCAGGGGGCGTAGTGGCCATCACAGAAGCCTCCGGAATGTCCGCACAGGCTGCATTAATCTTCTGCGCCAGAGCAGAGGCATGCAGGTCAGGAGAGGTACGCTCACTCCAGGGCTTAAGCATGACGATAACCATACCGTTACCCTCACCGGAACCGGAAGCAAAGCTGAAACCACTGGTGGAGGTTACCATCTCAATACCCTCAAATCTTCCGATACGCTCTTCAATCTGGCGCATCACCCTATCTGTACGCTGCTTAGCAGTAGCGGAACCTTCAAGGTTCACGATACAGAAGACGGCGCCCTTATCCTCCGTGGGGATGAAGGAGCTGTTCAGCATCTCAGGTGCAATAAGGCTGAGGAGGTCAAACTGGCTCTTAGCTGCAGACTTGCCACCGGCAGGGGCTGCGGCAGCCTGCGGTGCACCGCGCCAGATTTGATTCCACCACTGAGGAGCACCAGCGGTGTAGATGTAGTTGGCGTACAGCACAGCTGCCAGAACAATAACAGTAAGCCATGCGTTACGCACCAGAATGCCAGCGCCCCACAGATAGAAGGTGCGGCACTTCTCCAAGAACCAGTTGAAGGGGCGGAACAGCCAGTAGGAAAGAGCACTCTGCTTCACACCGGCCGGACGCAGAATAAGGGCGCACAGTGCAGGGGAGAGCGTAAGAGCATTGAAGGTGGAGATACAGAGAGCCACGCACATAGTGACGGAGAACTGGGTGTAAATCACACCCACCATGCCGCCATAGAAAGCGATGGGCACATACACGGCCAGAGTCACCAGCGTGGTGGCTATAATGGCGCCTGTAATCTGCTTCATGCTCTTGATGGTAGCTTCTCTCGGGCTGAGGCCTTCCTCGTGAATGATTCGCATCACGTTTTCCACCACCACAATGGCGTCATCCACCAGTGAACCGATAACCAGAATGAGGCCGAACATCGTCAGCACGTTAATGCTGTACCCCAGCACATACATGAAGGCGAAAGCACCCAGAAGGGATACCGGAATAGCCAGCGTGGGAATCAGCGTAGCACGCCAATCCTGCAGGAAAACGTAAGTCACCAACACCACGAGGAACAGGGCCAGCACCAGCGTGATGCCGATTTCTTCCATCGTGGCCTGAATAGCTTGGGTGGGGTCATAGCCCATCGTCCATGTGACACCATCCGGAAGAAGAGGCTCGATTTCCTTCATCTTTTCCTTCAGGGCATCCACTGTGGCCAGAGCGTTAGCGTCATTATTGCGCTGAACCATCATACCCACGGCGTTGCGGCCGTTCAGGCGGCTGTAACCGGAGTTATTCTCCGCGCCCAGCTCAATCGTGGCGATGTCACTCAGGCGGGTAACGTGGCCTTCCTCGCCCCGCTTGACGATGATGTTGCTGAACTCTTCCACCGTGCGGAGGCGGCCTGTGGCCGTCACCTTGTAAGTAGCATAAGCGCCTTCGTCCTGAGAACCTACGGAACCGGCGGCGGCCTGAATATTCTGAGCGGCAATAGCGCTGTTCACATCAGCAGGGGTGATGTTCAGAGCGTTCATGCGAGTCGTATTCAGCCACACACGCATGGAGTAGTTACGGCTGTGCATGATGTCGGCCACGGATACGCCGTCCACCTGGGTGAGCGGGTCTTTCACGTTCATGCGCAGCCAGTTTGTGAGCTCGAGAATATCCATTTTATTCTCGTCACACATGAAGCTCAGGAAGCAGAGCATATCACTGGAACGCTTACGCACGCTGTAGCCGGTGCGCTTAATTTCCTCCGGGAGACGGCTTTCTACCTGCTTAATGGCATTGGAGACGTTCACCATAGCCATGTCGTCATTCGTACCGGTCTCGAAGATAAGCGTCAGGGAATAGGAGCCATCATTCGTACAGGAGGAGTGGAAGTACAGCAGGTCATCCATGCCGATAAGGTTCTCTTCCACGGGAGCGGCCACCACCTGAGCCAACTCCTCAGCACTGGCGCCCGCGTAATTCATGCTCACCGAAATGGTGGGCGGTGATACTTCCGGGTACTCAGACACAGGCATCATGCTCAGGCAGAGAAAACCTGCCAGCATCATCACGATGGATATAACGAAGGCGAACTTGGGTCTGCCGATGAAAAATTGAGAAAACATAGTCGTCAGATTGGGTTATTCAGCTTATTCAGCGGTGGAAGTTGACTCTTCAGCGGAAGGCACTACAGCGTCCTGAACGGGAGCAGGGGTAACAGGGGTGCCGTCCTCCACTTCAGCCAAGGGGGCGATGATGCACTGATCTCCTTCCTCCAGGCCGGCAAACACAGGCACAAGGCCATTTTCATCCACACGTCCACAAAGCACGCGCACCAAAACAGCGCGGTTATGACGCATGGCGTACACATAGCGGCCACTGGTATCCGTGAGCACAGCCTCAGCTGCCACAGCGGGTACGCGGCGCTCAGCCTTGCGGGTGACTCGGATGGTCACGATACCACCGGGCTGCAGAAGGGCGTCTTCATTCTTGAAAACAGCCCAGAAGTTCTGCGTATCCGTAGCAGTCTGAATCACATTATCACTGAAAGCCACGGTACCTCGCTCACTGTAGGTGTTACCGCTGGCTGTCACCAGCGTGACATCTGCATCAGCCTCCAAGCGGTCATCCGTGCCGTAGGTGGAAAGAATGGCATTTTCACTCAGGGAGAAACGTACATAAATGGGGCTTATCTGCACCAGAGTAGCAAGGGGCAGCTTCATGTCAGAAACATAGTTACCACGAGAAAAAGCGACTCGACCCACACGCCCGGTAATGGGTGCGCATACCGTGCAGCGAGCCAAATCGTCCTCAGCCACCACCAGAGCAGCCTGAGCGCTCTTCAGCTGGGCCTTAAGCTCATCCATCGTGGCCTTCGCACGTTCCAGCTCAGAGCGGCTGGTTGCGTCCGTTGTCACCAGAGCAAGCTGGCGCTCGTATTTTCTCTCAGCGTCCCTCAGCTTGACTTCAAGCTGAGCAATGGCAGCGCGGCGGGCATCCACCACGGCCTGATAACGAGTCGGATCAATGCTGAAAAGCGGTGCGCCCTGCTGAACGACATCACCCTCACGGAAGGACGGTTCACCAAGCACGCCCTGAACAAGCGGGCGCAAGGCCACTCGATTGATAGCCTCAACACGGGCACCCTGACAGGTAAGCACCGTGGTGTCCTGAGCCATAACAACCGGGGTCAGCACCACTTCCACAGGCGGAATCTCAGCTGCAGCGCTGCTTTCCTCATTCGCTCCCGCATTATTCTGGGCCATCACAGGCACAACCTTATCACCCACGCGCACCTTGTGGGCGCCGTCCGTGATGATTGTTTCACCTTCGCTGAGGCCTTCATACACGGACTGCAGGCGGCCCTGAATAGAGCCAACGATTACCTCTTTACGAGAGACAACGTTCTCCGCGTCCACAGCATAAACGTATGCGCCGTCAGAATCATAATGAACAGCGGTGAGGGGAACCATGCAGACCTGCTGCGTATCAGAAAGAGCCACATGCATGGCACCAATACCACGGGGAGTGAGCTGGTTATCCCTGTTTGAGAACTCGGCCCAGAGGGTATAAGTGTCCGTGGCAGACGTCAGCATATTATCCACGATGCTGACTCGGCCGGCATGTGCATACTGGCGCCCATTAGCCATGGTGAGACGCACATCCGCCACATTGCTGATTTCTTGGGGACCGCGGAAAATGCCGTTCACATCAGCCTGACTGAGAGGGAAGCGGACGTAGATGGGGTCCATCTGCTTAATTGTAACCAGATTTTCTCCTCGGGTAACGTAGTTTCCCTGAGAGAAGGAAGCACGGCCAATACGGCCTGTAATTTCCGCGCGAATGGTGCAATCCTCCAAATCCTTGCGGGCGCGTACAAGTTCAGCCTCCGCTCCGGCACGGCTGGCGCGCAGTTCTTCCAGGCGAGCCTGAGCACTTTCTGTCTCTTCCACGGAAGCAGCTTGGCGCTGAGAAAGACCAG
This sequence comes from Akkermansia sp., assembly GCA_045653545.1. Lineage (GTDB taxonomy): Bacteria > Verrucomicrobiota > Verrucomicrobiia > Verrucomicrobiales > Akkermansiaceae > Akkermansia. The sequence goes on along the minus strand of JAZOMC010000044.1, from coordinate 121,507 downwards.
CAAGACGGCGGTGGTTATTCTCAGCATACACGATACGCGCATCAATCTCCTCAAGAGCGGCTTCAGCCTGCTGTACAGTGGCGCGGTAGCGGGTGGGGTCTATCTCAAACAGAACATCGCCTTCCTGTACTATAGAGCCTTCCTGAAAGCGAGGCTCCATCAGGTAACCTTCTACAGCTGAACGGACAGCAACACTGCGAATGGCCTCCATGTGACCGATGCTCTTGCGAGTAATACGGTCCCTTCCGATTGAAACTGTCTCAACCTGAACGTGTGCTGCCTGTTTGCCCATCTGCGCCTCTGCTGAGAGCGCTAGAAGCGGCAGCAACACTGCAACTTTTTGAAAAACTTTCATGAGCTACATTTTAGTGAATAATTTACAAAAATCAACTTTTTTTTGGTGAAGAATTAGCCATACGGCAAAATTTTACTGTTATACTCAACCACCTCGGCAGATGGAGCGAAGACGCCTAGCCGCCACCAGTACAGGGAAAATCCCCATGAGGAAGAGGTAAACGGCGTTACGCCAAATAGTTGGAACAGATCCGGCATCTGTTTCCTGATCGATTCCGCCGAAAGCGAGGGCCTGCCTCGGCGCGAGGAAGAAGCCACGGTGCTCATTACGGCGACCATCCTTACGGGCCGTTTTAACGCCTTGTCGCACCACATTGAGGTTTCTGTTTGAGTAGAAGAACTCCACCGGCTGATCGTTCTCGTTCACCTCACGGTCTTCGAGCTGGATGGTCAGACGCTCAAGATACTCTTCATCTCCGCTAAGTGCAGCCTTACGCACCCAGCGGAGGATGTCTTCAGCTTCATCCACATCCCGAGCTGTAGCATTAAAAAGAAGAGCGGCCCGCTGAACAAAGCGCAGCTCATCTACAGAGCCATTTTCCTTCAGGTATTCACGGCGCTGGTTCACGCGACGATTCTCCACTTCCCACAGATTACCATGAGTTTGCGTCACAAACATCATTTCAAACGCATAACGCAGAGGGCAGAATTCGGCAATAAGCGGAACGGGTTTAGTGGTGATGTTATGAGTACGCTCATCCTGATAAGCGACGCGGTGACGAAGGTTGGAAAGGCGGCTTTCAATGGCAGCAGGCAGGAAGTCCGGCAGCTCCGGACTGAACTCATTCATCTCTTCAAAACGAATGAGTGCACCGGCCAGCAGGATTTGCGGCACGAGCAGGAGCGGCACAATATTCAGGGCTGTACGCTCGGAACTCACCAGAGCGGACACCATCAGAGAAAGTGCTATGCCCACAAACGCCGTGAGCGTCATTACCCCCAGATGCTGCCAGAACATGCCCTCAATTCCCAAAATGGCATTACCCACCAGCAGATACAACGCACACTGTACTGCTGCTATGCCGGTGATAACCAGTACTTTAGCAGCCAGATACCCCGGTATAAACAGCTTGTAATTACTTTCACGCTTCAGCAGGGGCCTATCACGCAGCAGTTCACAGGCCGCATCCGTCAGGCCGAAAAACATGGCCAGCACCAGCGAAAGGAATAAATACTCATTTATGTGGAGCGACTTGTAAAACGTGTATGGTTCTTCAAAAGAAGCACGTAATGTACCCGCTATCAGCAGAGCAAGAACAGGCCCCTCCAACAGCACGGCATACAGGGCCTTGCGACTGCGAACGCGTCCCAACAAGGTGCGGTTGAACCACAAAATGAAAAGACGCCAAAGCTCTCTCCAGCTGCGCCGCGGGCTGCGCGGCACGGGGCTGACACGCTCAGGTTCCTTCGCAATGTCTTCGCCGGGTTTGCTGCGGTAGTAGTGGTTCTCGAAGCGGTCTTGCCACATGCCAGGACTGGGTTTCTGGTCATTCCCCAGTCGGCTGTACGGCGCCTCCAGTACCTCAAACACGTAATCTGCGCCTCCTGCGGCTACGGCCTCGCGTGAAACGTGTAGCCCCAGCTCCTGAGCTGACTTGCGGAAGTAGTCCACCATATCAGCAGGAGTTCCCCAGAACGCCATCTGACCATTGGAGTTCAGCACCATCACTTTCTTGAATCGGCTCAGAATAACCTGTGAGGGACGGTGAAGGGTACAGAGCAGGATGCGTGAGTGGGACATGCTCTCAAGCGTATCAATCACACGCTCAGCATCACCGGAGGAAAGTCCGCTAATCGGTTCATCAATAAGGAAGACCTCCGCCGTACCGGTGAGGTCTAGACCCAGATTCAGGCGTGTGCGCTCGCCGTCAGACAAGGTACGGGCGCCGGCGCGGCCGACGTTTCTATTAGCCAGCGCACCAAGCCCCACGTAGTTGAGAATGGAGAGCACGCGCCTCCTGCGGTCAGCATCATTCAATCTGGGGCGGCGGGCAATGGAGGCATGGTAAACCTGCTCACCCACGGTCATGGCTTCATCCAGAATATCCTCTCTGGGGATGAATGCAATATGGCGGCGCAAATCCGTAGCATCAGGAGTGAGACGGGCGTTATTGTAATGAATGGAGCCAAATGATGGAAGCAGATGGCCGGCAAGCATACTCAGCAATGTACTCTTTCCGGAACCACTGGGGCCGAGTATACACGCCATCTCTCCGCGCTTGAGCGTAAAATCAATATTATCCACCACACGGCCAGCACGCACAAAGTCTCGCGTAAGGCCTTGTACTCTCAGTGAATGAATAAGAGATGATTCTTCCTCCAGAACGCCTGAAGAAAAGCGACAGCGCAAGGACTGTACCGGGCTGAGACTGATGAGATCACCGTCCGTCAGACTCATATCTCCCCTTACAGGCTCACCATTGACCTTAAGGTGATGATCACCTTCAATAATGCGCAACCGCCCCTCACCATCCGAGCGGGAATAACTCACCTCAAATACCACAGCAGAAGCCAGCCCTGGTGTCAGCATGAGGGCGGAGGTGCTGTTAATATAGGGGAGATTTGTGACAATGAGTTTACGTACATCCGGAGCCAGCTGATAACTACGCCCCGGAGCTTCTACATTATGCAACTCAGCAAAACGGTAAGGTCCCAATCCCTTCACGGTAAATGGGGTGTAGTAAGTAGTCCTTACAACATCTCCGGGAGCTAACGTGCGTCCATCCAGCACAAACGCAGCGTCACGAGCAAGCACTTCCAGCTCCACATCAAGGCTGAAGCGCACGCGAGCCAGCGGATTTCTGGGACGCTGGCGAGAAATGCTCACCTCATCATCCTCACGGGATAGATATCCCATGTAGCTCACTCCGCTGTAGCGGTTCTGAATAAGTGAGCGGATGGTGCCGTAACTAAGGCTCCATTCAGCCAACTCCACGTTCTGCCCAGGCGAAAGAATCTGCATATCTCCCTTATGCAGCACACGCCCACATATGCAAAGCGGCTTTCGGGTGTCATTTATGATAAGCAGCACATGCACGCAGTGCAAGGCTCGAAAACTGACTTCTCCTTCTTCACGAGCCAGAGTCACCGTGTTAGGCGCTGTCTTGTGTGAAAAGGTAAGGCACTGAACAGGGGCAGGGGCATCCTGCCCGGGTGTGCGGATGAGTTCTTCAAGCACCGGCGCAACACCGGGCAGGTTTAGACCATTCGTCACCCTCTCAAAGAGGGTAGGATTAGTCAAGTCTCCGCCCACTCGGTACAACATGGCCAGAATCTCTAGAGCCAGAGCCATGCGTTCTTCCAATGTACGATGGGCAGCCGCGAGGGTGAGTGTATCACTCAGAGAGAAACGAGAAGTATATGCAGTCTGGAATCGCTCAGCCAGCCAGTGGTGTTCCACATTAGGAAAATCATAGCGGAGCATGTCCATGGTGGTGTCCATGTCATCCATGGCAATGCCATCCACACGAGCCATAATGGAAGCAAACAAATCCACAATGACACCGGCATAGCTCCGGCGAGATTCATCACGCGCTGCCACTCGGCGCGGCACCCGCGAAAAGATTTCAGCAAAGTAACTGCGCAGCGCATGAATACGCTTACGTGCCAGCCGAAGAAGAGGCTTAGTTTGGCTGGAGAAAGGTATCTTCATAAATCAGGACCGGAGGTCTTACCGGCGCCGGGGCAACGCTGTTCCCACCCGGGGAAGTTCCACTTATAAGGAAAATCACGGCACTGCTGAGGCTTAACAGGCTGAATCCGGCAGCCCTCATCCGTAAGCATACAGCAGGGGCCATTACCATTATCAGCGTCTATGAGGGAAAGGCCTCTTCTGTTCCGCTGCAGGCGGCAGTAACGCTCGATAAAAAGCTCTTCACTAAGACCAAGATAAGCCGCAATGGCTGTGATATCCTCGTCTGTCAGGCAAACATCACCCTCCCAGCGGCAGCAAGCACCACAACGCTGGCAGGTGTGTATGATGGGGGGAGTATCACTCATCGATTTCAGCTGCGTATTTCCCAAGGTTTATGTTTTGCGGCAGTGATATGAGGAGGACGTACGTATAACGGCTCTGCTGGCTTGGCTGCAAGCTCTTCTTGGGCGGCGGGACTGAGGGCAGTCCAACTGCGGATAAGCCCCTCGGCACTGGGGATAAGCCCGGCTTTAGCCACAGAAAGATTATGTTTTCTCATAACCTCCTCAGATTCGACAGTATAAACTGTAGCTCCCCCTGCCAGTTCAGCACGAAGTTCATCCGGTGTCAGCACCACGATTTCACCGCTGCTGCGACGCAAAGTCCAGCCTCCGCGGCGGGCATCAGATATAATGAGAGCACCATCCGCAGCCAAATCGTCCCATGAACCTATAGCTACCACACGAGCTGCTCTTACTGTGGCAATGCCAACGGCTGCGGCCAGCGCCACTCTCACACCACCATAGCTGCCGGGACCAGCTCCTACCAGCACCATATCAAGCGGCTCATCACCCAATGCGGAAAGTGCTTGTTCCAGAGCGGGGAAAAGATGAGCATCATGATTTCTCTCCGTGTGCCAGCTTGCTTTGGCACAGACATTGCCTGCAACGGAGAGGCAGAGAGAAGCCTGAGGCTGTGAACATTCGATGGCGATTATATTCATGCCTGAGTCAGTTTGGCTGTAGTCCACTTACCGCGGCTTACCACCTTGAGCACCTTAAGGCCTGCTGCTTGGGCTGCATCAAGAGTCTCATCTTTCTGAGTGTTGAGAATACCGGAAATAATGAGAACACCGCCGGGCTTCATTGCTGCCAGAAGTCGGGGGAAGGCTTTCTGCAACACGGTGGAGAAGAGATTAGCCAGCACGATGTCAGCCTGCTCACCGGGAGCCGGAGCCCATTCAAAAACATCAGCCTGGAAGAGCTCCAGATTATCAGCCCCACCATTACGCTCGATATTGTGGCGAGCCACTTCTACAGCGATGGGGTCAAAATCAAAGCTGATGGCATGCTGAGCACCGAGGCGCAATCCTGCTAGGGCAAGCACGCCGGTACCACAGCCAATATCCGAGAGAGTCCAAGGAGCTTTTCTGTTCTTGACTTCATCACAGAGCATGCGCAGGCATGTGGAAGTGGTAGCATGATTACCGGTACCGAAAGCGCGCTCAGCCGGGAATGTAAGAATAATGCGGCCGGGGTAACGCTGCTGTAATTCTTCCAGCACTGCAGGCTCATCACTGGCTGAGATTACCAGCCTGTCGCGGATGATGAGAGGGGGTGTGTTCTCCGGTGCGGTGGCAGCCACCCAATCCACGGTTTGCACTTCCTCGGTCTTGCCTCCATAGCAGGCAGCAAGTACGAGAGCCTCCTCCTGAGAATCTGTATATACATCAATATTCAGGCGCTCAGCATGAAAGGCCTCAGATATCACCGTTCCCGGCAGATTGCTCAGGCGCTCCTGCCATTCTTCTTCATTCGCTTTTGCTATTGTCTTCTTCCAGACCCACATAACTTTTACTTACATGTCAAGAATGTTACCATCCAACCCCTGAGCATCAGCATAGGGAAGGACAAAAAGCTCACCGGTTTCCACTACACGGCCATAGAAAAACGGCTCATCAGACGCTTCAGTGGAGGGAGCAATTTCTATCGTAATCGTTTTAGAGATGGTGGGATGCTCCTGCAGAGCAGCTTCACGTAGGGCCTCATCCGTGGCAGTACTTTCTGTCAGAGCTCCCTCAGCCATCTGTGTACGGGAATCTCCCATACCCGGTGTCAGGTTTTCATGATCCAGCGCAGAGGAATCCATAACCACGGCTTCGGCGCGAGAGTAATCCGTGATTTCCAGATTCAGACGCACAGAGAATACAGGGTTCTGGAGGCTTTGCAGCGCAAACTCGTCATCCTTATCCAGCCATTCAGACACCTTAAGCTTCTGAAGTTGTCGTATGTAATACTGAGCGCGGTGAGGATTAATGCGCGGGGTAACGTCCTCGCTACCAAGAGTACCGGTCCAGCTCTCACCGATATAATCGTAATGGAGCTCGAGGGGAGCCTGCTGATAGCCCAGCGTCAGCTTACGGAGTGCAGAGATGGGGAAGTTTACAATATTGCGAGCCCTCCAGTTATTCGGAGATAGTGAGAACGTGCGAGTGAGTCGAGTACTGAGCCAGTAGATGGTGCTACCACCATTCTCCATACCCACCCAGCGGCAACGGCCGGTCTGAGGGTCACGATAACGAGAGATGTAGAAAATTCGCGTATCGCGGTCCTTCACAAGAGGCAGGTCAACGCCGAATAAGGTTGCTCGGTAAAAACACGGGCGAGGACTCAGGAAAAGAGTGTAATACGGATTATTCAGCCCGTAACGAGCCATGAAATCACGCGGGTCCTCACCCGGTTTCATATCAGCCTCAATCCCACGCACAGGAATAGTACCCAAGCCGTTGAGGAAGCGGCGTACCACAAGCTCATCAGCCTCAGCAAAACGAGTATTGCCAACCGAGTACATCCACATATCGCTTACCTCACTTTCCACGTCACCCGGAATGAGCATGAGGCGCAGGGATTCATCACTATCATGCACACGCAGCACCACTCGTGATACGTCCTTATCCACGATATTAGAGAAGCGCAGGGAGCGGAGCTCAGAAAGGGATAAGGGGAGTTCTGAGGTGTAGATGTTACCGGCACCGGAACGTAGCTGAGCCATGGCACGAGTGGGCAGCACGGGAAGATTACAGATGCTATTCACGATACGGGAATAGCTGCCTCTGCGGCTGACACGGGGTTCAGCTTGGAGGGTAAAGACTACCGGGCGATTATTAACAGTGGCATGGCAGAGAGGCTGGCCATCAGCCGGAGAGGGAAAACTCTTGTAAATAGTAAGTACCACCGGCTCATCTGAACCTTCAGCGCGGAAGGAAATGGTGTATTCCGCCGGTCCCTGAGGCTGTACTGCGGTGTTATCCTCCACCTTTACCGCAGCAAGGCTGACGAAAGATGCCACGAGGTTATTCATCTTATCCTGATCAGCGGACGTAAGGCAGGGGGCAATGATATTCCAAGGGGTTTCAGCACTGGCTCGGCAAATCTTTACAGTTGTTTCTCCACCCTCGGCCATATGGCTGCAAATACTTACTTCGCGGAGAGAATCAGGCGTAAAGAGCAGGGGGCGTGGGTCACGCAATGCGCTCAACCCGGAGCGGAACATTGACAGGATGTTTCCACTCACTACGTGAATACGCTTGTCATTACCATAGAAATCCGTGCGGAGATAGGTGGTGGGTACCACGCTCTGACCATCTCCGGCATCTGCCAACCAAGGAGAAGTACTACCCAGCGTGAAGCGGGCCACAGTGGTATGTTCGCCGCTGTTACCATCAGGTACTTTCAACACGAAAGAATGCGGGGTTGTTTCCACGCCATACTCACGCATTCTGGCACGTGTCGTCTGGTTGAGCGGCAGGGTATCAACCACGCGGGTCTGACCTGCGAAATTGATAATTGAGCTTACCACTGTAGGATTCATTCTATCCCGGAAAGGCTCTATTATCCACCAAACACCGTCCTCTTCGCGGCGGCACGTAATCGTGTCGTTCAAATCACGGATTTTCATCCAATCCACCTCAGGCAGACGAGCGGCATTCTCCGGAGTGAACAATGGCATGCCAGGCTTAAAGCTGTACCACCCGGTCAGACGAGCCAGATTGCCATCAATGGTAAGAAAGGCAGAGGCAACCACCCCTAGAGCGGCCCCTATGCCCAGCAAAACTGTAGAGATGATTCTCATGTTATGACTCAGTGTCTACGCGTATTCCAGATGCCGAGAGCGATGAGAAGCGCCAAAGCCGGCATGATAATGAGAGTAATGTGCTCCACCGCGCTGCGCGTATGGCGATTCAGGTCAATCTTAACCGTGAGGTCCTGATTGGAACTCTTACCCGCATACTCCGGGCGGTGCACCATCCAAGCCCAAATGGAGCGCAGGTAATCAGTCTGCTCACGGCGAGCGTTCGTTCTGGCGAGCATATCGACATTACCCGTGACAATCATGGTCGAAAGATTATTCGGATCATTGTTGCTTCCGCGAGTCACGGCAGCCTGCAGGCAGAGCGGACCATCAATATCTTCCTGAGGTGTGAAGGTAGGCTCGCGGTCGCGGCGTGTCTCACCATAGTACTCAGCGGTACTCATGAGCAGGGGATATGTGTTGAGCCTGCGCATGGCTGCGTGGTTTTCATCAGCATGTTCCAGCGTAAGTGACATGGACTGACCATCCACCTGAGTGGTATTATTCCAGAAAGCTCTGGTGCAGTTCAGGCCCTTGGGCATCACGGCAGAGATATCGTAGTACGCACGGTTTCTGTTACGGAGCAACACACGGTCTGCGTTAGGGCGGATACCCTGTTCACGCAGGAAGCGGTAAAGCATGGGCAGATTTGTGTTCGTGGGGTCCAAGGCCACGAATACGGAGTTACGGCCCTCGCGCTCCCAGAACTCACGCACCACGCGCATTTCATTCTCGGTAAAATCAGTCTGGGGAGAGATGATAATCAGACCCTCAGCGTTTGCAGGCAGCATCTCCACTTCATTCAGATTCACCCAAGCAAGCTGAATGTTCAGAGATGAGGTGATAAGGCCAAGGTTTTCCAGCAGGGTCTGGTCATCACGGGAGACACCGCCTTTACCTTCCACAACGTACATTCTACGCAGATCGCCCTCAACAGCTTCCGTGATGGCTGAGCAAAGCACCTCATCCATCATCAAAGCCACGATACGGCGGCTTTCATCCGGCAGCACTTCATACTTCATGAAGGAAGCGCCGGGGCGAATGCGCACGTGCATGCGGTCAGAACTGTCTTTTTCCTCGAATGTTCTGAGAGGCACCGTGTGATTAGCGCGGGCATCAACCACACAGAGGTTCTGGTCAAAATCCACGCCATAAATCTGAGAGATTTCACGGGCTCTGTTGGGCTCACGCAGCGGATCAAAGCATTCTACCTCAATCTTTCCATTACTATGGCGCACATATTCCTCCAGCAGAGAGTACATACGGGCGTACCCGGTAGAAGTGCGCTGGAATGCAAAGATTACATGAATGGGGGTTTCACGGTTCTGAATGCGCTGGCTGGAGAGTACATTACGCGTACGCTCAGATATAGAGTAACTCTCCTGCTCAGAGAGGTCCATTCTGGCATACTCTCGGCAGCCGATGTAATTGCATGCCAAGACGATAATAGAGAGCAGCAGCAGATTAATCCAGGCCAGAGGGTTACCCTTAGGGCGGCGAGCATCAGGATGCCCTGTAAATTTGGTCTTGCTCATAGTAATCAGAAAAATCGAAGGTTTAGTATCAGCGGGTCCAGCGGCGGTAATCCACCACGCGCTTGGTCAAAGCGAGTGTGAAAACAGTAAGAGAAAGGTAAAGCACAAACGGGCGTGTATCAACCACACCGCTAGCGAAGGATTTCACCTGTTCCGTGCAGGACAGATAATGGAAAACAGGCGCTGCAGGGAACTCGCCCCACAATTCCGTCACACGGCCTATGAAATAGTACATAATCATGAGGCAGGTGCAGAGAATGGCGGCGATAATCTGACTGCGAGACATGGCCGAGCAGAGAATGCCCAATGCTACAAAGAAAGCTCCGGAAAGAGCCAGAATGGTGTAGGGGCCTACCCAGTCAGCCAGCATATAGGTGATAGAACCTTCAGCCTGGATACCGTAGCGAACTTCGGTGTAGTAATTTCCGATATCGCTCACCAGCGGATACAAGAGCATGGGAAGCCAGAGCAACAGGTAAAATGTGTATGCTGCAAAATACTTACCAAGAACAATCTGCGTAGTTGTCACCGGCGCTGTGAGAAGCCCCTCCAAGGTGCCTTGGCGTTCTTCTTCAGCAAGGGTACGCATGGTAATGAGAGGGAAAATAAAGATGAAATAGAACCAGAAGTTGAGATTATCAAGCATATGGTACATCACACCATTACCGGTGGAGTGAGTCATTATCTGCAGAACGGCTTGAAGAATAAAGCCTTGCAATGCCATCGTGCATGCTAGAATAACCCAACCGAACGGCACACCGAGGTATCCCTTAAGTTCTCGTCTGTATATCGTACGAAGTGTTATGAAGTAACTCTTAGTACGCATAATTGTATTATTTTCGCTTTCCATGGGCGGTGAAGGGGGCTTGTATTACTCGTATATCAGATTGACAGATAGAGCGTTTACATTTTATTAAAATTAGTCGCGGCGGGTCATCTCCACGAAGACATCCTCCAAGCTGGGGATATGGCGGTAAATGTGGCGCATGGGGAACCCGAGCTCTGTAATGATTGCAGCAGCTTTCTCTCGTGTATCCGTGCCGGGTTCTGCGCGTACCAGCAAGCGATTCCAGCCATCAATAGGCTCCTCCAGAATGACTTTCTTCACAGGAGCAAAGGCTTCCAACTCTGCCACCACTCGCTCTGGATCACCCTTAAACTCAATGGATACGCGACCAGCAGCTCGAAGTCCGCGTGTCAGATTCTCCGGCGTATCCGCAGCCTTGATTTCACCCTGATCAATGATGATAACCTTATTACATATCATCTCAACCTCACTCAGAATATGGGTGGAGAGAATCACCGTATGGTTCTCAGCAAGTGCTCGGATTAGCTCACGAATCTGTCGAATCTGGTTCGGGTCCAGACCATTGGTCGGCTCGTCTAGAATAAGCAAATCCGGATTACCCAGAAGAGCGTCTGCCAAACCCACACGCTGACGATAACCCTTTGAAAGCGTGTGGATAAGATTTTTACGCTTAGGTTCCAAACCGCATTTATCAATCACTTCCGCAATCTGAGCACGCACAGACTTACCACAGATTCCTTTCAACCGCGCACGATAATCCAGATACTCTATCACGCGCATATCATCATACAAAGGCACGTTCTCAGGCATGTAGCCCAGATGACGGCGAGCCTCAAGCGGATTATCCAGAATATCGTAACCGGCTATGCTGGCAGTACCAGCGGTAGGCGGCAAATAGCCGGTCAGCATTTTCATCGTCGTCGTTTTTCCGGCGCCATTCGGTCCCAGAAAGCCAACAATCTCGCCTCTGTCCACCGAAAAGGTTGCATCTTTCACGGCCGTAAACCGTCCGAACGTCTTGTTTAAATGCTCTGCTGTGACCATGCTCATAAGCGCTCACTATACTAGCAGCTTTTCACGACATTTCAAGTTGAAAGTTCGTTATCACGTTCATGCTGTCAATTTGCTTGTTTTAATTTTGCATTACGCGTATTATGCGTAGTTGTAAAATTATGTGAGAATCGGAAATTCAGAAGCGTGGCTGAGATTCTACCTTGACGGGCGCGCCCTGAGCGTGTAGAATGAGGACATGGTAAAATGCAAGATGACATATGTGGGCGGTCTACACTGCGATTTAGAGCACGGACCGAGCGGAGCCAAGGTAAGCACGGATGCCCCGGTAGATAATCACGGCAAAGGAGAATCATTCTCACCGACAGATTTGATGTGTTCCGCCATGGCAGCCTGTATGGCCACGATTATGGGAATCTATGCTGAAAAAGAAAATCTGAATCTGGAAGGAACGACAATTGAGGTTGGCAAAATCATGAGTGCAAATCCTCGCCGCATCGCTAGGATTGAGACAACCATCAGCATACCGCTTCCTGAAAACACACCCCATAAAGCAGCTCTTCTTGATTGCGTGCTCGGCAGCCCGGCTATGCGCAGCCTTCACCCGGACATCGAGGTTCCGATTACATGGAACTGGTTGGGTTGATTTGAGACACCTGACTGCATGAAACGACTCACATACATTTTCTGGTTAGCGCCTTTGCTGGTATTGCTGAGCTGTGGCCAGCTTATCTTCAGCCTTCTGGGTAACTCTATTCTGATGCTGATAGTAGTATCACTACTCATCATCATCACTTGGGGTGTGGTATGGATGCGCCTGTACACAGCCGGAAGACTTCGTCCTGAGTTCGCCATTTTGAGTGTGTTACCGCACTCAGTATATTATTTTGCAAGCTATTCGCAATCAAAGCTTTTTCATGAAATGGCTTGGCAGAATGTATACGGTTTCCTCTGGCTTGCCTTCTTCATCTTGATGGTTATCAGTCTGCGCCCCGGTAAATTTGATGGCAAGCGCATACGAGTAGCCAAGGACAGCACCTTTATCCTGACCAGTATTCTGGCACTACTCTATACAGTATCAACGTTTAACAGCTTTGCCGCTAAACTTTTCAACATCATCTAACCCTCTTTATGAAACACCGTTCCTCCATCGTTATTGGCGCCGCAACAGTAGCGCTTCTCTCCTCATGCTCTGTAGACGAAGGCTGGGGGGCCCCGACAATTCATGGCCGCTCCATAGCCCCTGAACTTACCCCACTTCCCCCGTCGCTGGATCCTGTTGTCCAAGAAAACGAAGCAAGGCAGGCAGAACTGGATAGAGTGGCATCTATCTCTCAGAATCAACCGACTCCTGAAGAACAGATGCCCACGGCTCCTGCATTCAGCCAGAATCAGCCGTCTCCCATCGTGCAGGCGCCTGCACCAGCTGCTCCTGTTACAGAGATTACTCCCCCGGTGAGGGAGATTGCCCCCCCAATTACCGTTAGCACGGCTAGCACTAATGAACAGCCCGAAGTCGAACCGACACCGCCCGCTCCGGTAGCTACAGTAAGTCAGCTTCAGCCTACACCGGCACAGCAGTCCTTGAGTCAGGCCCAGCCGTCTCCCATCATTCAGGTACCAACTACGCCCCCGGTAGCCCCCACTGTAACAAGACCTGCAGTAAAGCCAGTTACCTCCGTAGCACCTCCTATTCAGACAGTAACACCTGCCCCCCGCCCGGTAAGAACAACACCCACTCCGGCTCCGGCGCCCAAACCTGTTAGCCCGCAAACGCCTGCAGCCATGAGTCAGGCCCAGCCCGCACCGGCAATTCAGGCCCCTGCTCCGGTTCGTAGGACGCCTGTACCGCCTGCAGCACAACCTGCTCCTCAACCCGCCGTTAGCAACACTCCTTACGGTGTGTCTCGCCCGGTAATGACCGAGCAGCAGCGCCGCCGTTACCCGGTGATGCCCGGCCAGAACCGCGGTCTGAAATTGAGGGAGGACTAATCTCCAGATTGTTTTTATGCCGAAACAAAGACTTGATGTCCTTGTGGTATCGCTGGGCCTGTGTGATTCACGCGAGCAGGCCCAGCGCCTGATTATAGCCGGGGAAGTTTTGGTGAAGGGGCAACCTATCACCAAACCCGGTACTAAGGTGGATGATGCCCTGCCCATCACTGTAAAAAACAAACCGAAGTACGTCAGCCGTGGCGGCCTGAAACTGGAGGGTGCGCTGAAAGCATTCCCTGTGAAGGCTGAAGGAAAGGTCTGTCTGGATATTGGCTCCTCCACCGGAGGCTTTACCGACTGCCTCTTACAGAACGGGGCTCTCCGAGTACACGCTGTTGATGTCGGCACGAACCAGTTGGTCTGGAAACTTCGTAATGACCCCAGAGTCATTGTGAAGGAGCAATTTAACGCTCGTTATATGACCCCGGCAGACCTCGGTGAAAAAGTGCAGCTCATCGTCAGTGATGTATCCTTCATCTCTCTGACAAAAATCCTGCCTGCGGCCTATGACTGCTTGGAAGAAGGCGGTGATTTGCTCGTGCTTATCAAGCCCCAATTTGAACTGCAGCCGGAGGATATCGGCCCCGGCGGCATCGTACGGGATTCGTCTCTGCACCAAAGAGCCGTTGATAAAATACACGATTTCGTGGTGAACGAACTTCACCGGGAATGGATGGGGGTGGCCGATTCCCCTATCACCGGCATGGAGGGAAACAAGGAGTTTCTGGCTTGGCTGCGATAAACGGATACGACACTCAGGCGAAGAACCTGAGTGCAGCCTCGTGAATAAGCGGCACAGTATCCTGCACGCTGATATACGTAGAATCCAGCTTCAGATGCGCGCTCTCCTCATACAGGGGGGCGCGCTCTTTGTTCAAGCGGGTAAGAATCTCAAATTTATCCGGAGATTGGAGCAAAGGCCTGTTCTGGCTGCGAGATGTACGCTCCAGTAGAACCGGCACCTCCACATTGAACCACACGGTAAATCCCATTCGGCGCAGGATTTCACGATTTTCCGGTTTCAGCACGACACCACCACCGGTAGAAAGGATAACGGAGCCCTTACCCTCATTGATAGAGGCCTCAATGTAGCGCAACAAGGCCGTCTCTAGCGCCCGAAAGTGTTTTTCACCTTTCTCTCTAAAAATTTCCGGTATACTTTTGCCAATCTGCTCCTCTATGATAGAATCCATATCAATGAGTTTCAGGCCGGTCATTTTACTAAGCTCCTTGCCAATCGTAGTCTTACCGCTCCCCATCAGACCAATAAGTATGATGGGGCGACCTTTCGTGTCTATGGGCATGCAAGGCTCCATGGCTTAAGTAATCAGAAAAAACAAGTTCTATATTATCTCCCGTTTTGTTCTCGTTGACCGTCAGAAGGACGAGAACCTAAGGCGGGTTCATCTTATCAGATTTTTTGTGACTTGACAAGACTGTAGTACTTGAAATCCGTTCTGCTATGTGCTACACTCCCTGCCAGATGAGAGAGGAAATCCCTAGGAACGAAGATGTCATTTTTGGTCAGCAGACAGCTAAGGTCAAAAATCACCAGAAAAATGCGGCTCGCCGTCAGGTCCGACCGATGATTATCATTACCTGGTACCTTCTGGCTCTCATAGCCATATGCCTCTGGACCCTGAGCCTCTTTGGTGTCATTTCTTTGCCCTTCTAAGAGCTTCCCTCAGAGAGTCAAAGAGAGAGGGATGCCGCCCACGCCCTCTACTAAGCATCAGGGTATAGGCATTATCGTGTATGTAGTTATACCCGGCTTCATCTCGCATGCGCCCATCAAAGCAGATGTTCACATCTGCTTCAGAACAATAATTCCAGCGCCCACCGAGCACTGCGATGTAATCATGACCAGAGAGCGAGTTCACCACATATGAGTTTCCCCACCATGTTACACACTCAGGGCGCTCCGGTGAGCAACTACGGTCTGAGGGATCAAGAGTAATAAGGAAAACTCGTCCATCCTGAGGAGTTAAATGCTTGGCAATTCGCAAAGCAGAACCAGCCCCCATACTATGGCCGATAAGGATGACGTCAGCCTGCGGATTGCTCCGGCGAAACGCAGAAATGCGCTCAGCAAGCTGAGCAGCCCCCTGCTCCACATTCGCGGGAACTCCGAGGTGCCAATGATAGTATGCTCGCGCTTGCGTCGGGCTTACGCGCGGAGCTAAAGTCATCATGCGCAGAACGATTCCGCTGATTTCATCCCCCATTCCGCCAATGTAAATAACAGCCGGGCCGCCACATGCTTCAACACGCAACTCATCCTGCGGAATAATGTGAACTTCCGGAGCTTCTGTGGGCACAGAAGCAGGCTGCTCAGCCTGAAGAACTGAGCAGCCTATCACAAAAAACAAAGCAGATAATGCTTTAGCGAGCACGGCGGAGGGGCATCACGGGGTGCTGAGGAGCAAGAGCGGGAAGCTCAGGAGCATCAGCGGGCTTCTCAACCTTCTCGATCTTGGTTACAGGACGGAAAGGAGTCATGCAGCAACCAATCTCACCGTAGTAGTGATCCTGAGTCATAGCAACAGTATCACCGGGATTCAGCGTAGCAATAAGAGCCTTCACGGAGTCATCCTGACCGGGAACTTCATTGCGCACGTCAATCATGATAACGGAGCCCACCTCAGCCTTATCATCACCGTACTTGCCGGGGCAGCTGTAATTATCGTTGCGAAGCACACGGAACATGGCAACCTTGGCGCCGTGGTCGCAGCGGTCCGGGCACAGAGCGGTGCGGTGCATGCAGGGGCGCTCCTGAGTGCCGGTGTAAACAGCAACAACGGAGTTGGTAGCCAGAAGCTCAGCATTCTCAGGCATGGGAGCAGCGAACAGAGAGGGAGCTACAAGAGCAGCAACGGCAACGATATGATTTACTAATTTCATATGTGTGTATGTGGTTATTATGGTTTGCGTTTGCGGTTAGACGTATGGTAGAAGAGTTTTGTTCAAAAAAAATCAGATTTTTTTTAAAAGGCAGCAAAATCCCCCTGCTCCACAGCCGTGATGAGGCAGAAGGCGATACGCTGGAAAATCACAAAGGGTTGAACGATAAGAAGCGAGAGACGGCACCTCCACAGCCTCCCAGCCCGGAACACGGCGCAGGATGTATGCCATCACCTTTTCATTCTCATCCGGGTCATAGGTACAGGTGGAGTACAGAATGTACCCACCAGGAGCCACGCACTGTACAGCGGCCAGCATGATACCCTTCTGACGCTTGGCGTTACCATTCACCATTTGAGCACCCAAGCAGCCGGGATTGCGTATACCTTTACACAATAATGACTGGCCACTGCAAGGAGCGTCTACAAGCACAAGGTTGAAGAGTCGCCCATCTGCAGCCCACTGGTCCGGGCGCAACCCGGTCACTTCCACATTCGGTACACCGCAGAGGGCCATATTCTGCCGCAGGATACCACGGCGGGAGGCATTCACCTCATTAGCAGTGTGACTGGCAGGAAGATAACGAGCAGCCATGAGCATGCTCTTACCGCCAGGAGCCGCGCATAAATCCAGACTAGCCTCCGGCGCCGGCACAACAGCCAAAGCAGCGGATTCCCAGCAGGACGATAAATCCAGCGAGTAGTACAGACCACGAGCATAATCCTCATGAGCAGTCGGGCGCTCGCCTGCTGCGGGCACGTACACACGCGGAGGCAGCCAAGCATGAGCACTCATATCCTCACAAGCGAAAGGCGGAACGTAACCTTCCGGGGCAAGAGGTGAAAGCACAACAGCGTGCCGGGAGGAAGTACCGGCACGCATGGCCGCTATGAGACTGCTGGCAGCAGCCTCATCCAACTCCAAACGAGCGCAAAGCCTAAGCTCTGCTTTGGTGGCAGGTTCCGACACGTTGAGTCAGGATGCAGATAAGAGAAAGCGTCAGCTGTCTTCGTTGTTGGCAACGCTCAGAGCCAATCTGGCAGCACCGATGATACCGGCATCATTACTGAACATGGCAGGAAGAATCTTAATCTTCTCGTAATGGGGCGGATATATCTGAGCCTTCAGGTACTTACGGGTCGGGCCAAAAAGCAAATCGCCGGCCTTAGCCACGCCGCCGCCGATGATGAAAGCCTCCGGGTTCAGGATGTAATGGCAGTTCATCAAGCAAGCAGCAAGCTTACGACCGATATCATCCCAAAGAGCAAGAGCCACGGGGCAGCCTGCCTTGGCAGCATTCTCCAAGTCAATGGGGCCACAATTCTCCAGAGAACGGGGCTGGCCGTCAGCAGCATACGCTGCCTGTGCTTCTGCCGTGATTTCACGGTGTCCAATGTAATCCTCAATGGCACCCTGATTACCATAGTAACCAATGCGCCCCTTGTAATCAATAGTCATCTGCCCAAGCTCACCGGCAGCGCTCAGATGGCCTCGTACAAAGTGACCATTGGCAATTACACCGGAGCCGATGCCTGTACCGAGAGTCAAGCACACCAAATCATTCATGCCGCGGCCGGCACCAAGTTTCCATTCGGCATAGGCCATACAGTTGGCATCATTATCCACAGCAGCAGGCAGGCCGGTAGCCTCACTAAGAATATCACGAATGTGGATATCATACCAACCGGGCACGTTCGTGAGAGAATCCACAATACCGGCCTTATGGTCAACAAATCCGGGAAGTCCCATACCCACGGCTTTTACCGCCGGGTACAACTCCATGATGGAGCGAAGGCGCTTACCAATTTCCTCCACGATGCAATCCGGTGACTCATAGTCCCCTGTTTGCATGGGCAAACCCTTGTAGATAATTTCTGTCCCCTGCACTACCGCAAACTTGATGGTCGTGCCACCCATATCCACGCCGATAGAAAGTTCCTGTGCTGACATACGGGGATTATAACACGTTTCCCCTGCACATAAAAGCCCAAAATGGCGGAAAGCGGAAAAAATCCGGCCTTATTGTGCCTGGAACTTACGAGTGAGCTCATTCAGCGAGATGGGCACCATGGTGGGCTTACCCGCCGGCGTGCAATACGGAATCTCACAATTCAGCAAATCGTTCAGCAATGGCAGCGGCGCCTGAAGCCACGGGCGCAAATCCTCCTTAGCAGCATACTGACGAGCTAACTGCAAAGCATAAGGCTCAAAGGGATTCCGAGAACGCTTAAGGCGCAACTCGCCCGCAGAAAAAGTGCGAATAAGCTCGTGCACAAACTCATCTACCCTAGGCAGACTGAGCATCATAGGCACACCATCAATGCGCAGAGTACGCTGCCCGAAGTGGGATATACGAAAGCCGGCTTTCTCCAGCTGGCGACTCACCTCAAGCGCCACGCCCACATCACGGGCGTCCAAATCCAGCATAACGGATTGCAGCAAGCGCTGCGAATGCAGAGGACGCTCATGCCCGGCAAGCAAGCGCTCAAAGAGAATACGCTCTCGTGCTGCCCTCGGAGAAAGAAGCACAAGACCTTCCGTGTTCTCAAACAACAAGTAACGGCCACCACATACGCCAATATAGCGAAACTTGTTCGTACGTTGCGAAGCATTCTCGTAAGGTGGCGGCTCTACAGCCGTCTCTCGCTCTACAGGAAGGGGCTCACTACGCTCAGCAATGACCGGTACCGGAGAAACCACGACCTCTTCACGGGGCGCTGGAGGAGAAACCGGAGGAGGCGAAAGCCCAAGCTCCTTCTGTACAGGCGTCAGCACCGGTGTCAGCACCAGAGCAGGACGAACAGGCGCCTCCGGAGCCTTCTCTTTCACCCTGTCCAACGGTTGCTTTTTCTCCACCGGAGAAGGTGTCGGCTGGGCCGGGGCTGGCGCAGGACGAAGACTTGGCGTCATGGGCCGCAGAGGCGTGGGCGCTACAGGTTCAGGCGCGCGCGGCGGCGTAGCGGGGGCCTCCACCGTAACACCACGCGCATGCTCGGCCAGTGTGCCGGCTACAGCATCAAGAATGCTATTAGTTATGTCTGAAGGTCGCAGGAAGCGCACTTCCTTCTTGGCTGGATGCACATTCACATCCACCAACGCAGGATCTACTTCCAAATACAAGAAGAGAGCCGGGTGCAAGCCAGTGGGGAATCCGCCATAACCATCCCGAATGGCACGTGCCACTATCTTATCCTCAATCGGTCGCGTATTCAGGAACACGAACTGCATGCGCCTGTTCCTGCGAGCCTCACTCAGAGGCATGAGAAAACCACTCACATGAATACCCGGGCCAAGCTGAGGCTTCATGCGAAGGAGTTTTTCAGCCACATCCCGCCCGGCGAAATCTGCAATTCGCTGCCGAAGGTCGGCCGTGCCAGGCCAGTCAAACACGAGCTGACCATCTCGCACATAAACAAAGCGCAGCGCCGGGTATGCCAGAGCATGCAGCTTAATCTCATGCTCAATATGCCCAGCCTCCGTTTCATTACTCTTCAGGAACTTACGGCGAACAGGCGTATTAAAGAAAAGGTTGCTAACGGAGATATCCGTTCCGGGAGCACAACCGGCATTGGATGGTTCCTCCATCACCCCACCACAGCAGGTAATAAGCGTACCTTCCACATCCTCCTCACGACGTGTCGTGATACGAAGCTCGGCAATGGAGGCAATACTGGGGATAGCCTCGCCACGGAAACCGAGTTTATCAATGCAGGAAAGGTCATCAAAATTTACGAGCTTACTGGTAGCATGGCGCTCCAAACACATGGCAGCATCCGCCCGGCTCATTCCGCAACCATTATCAGTCACCCTGATAAGGGAAATACCGCCGCGCACAATTTCCACGCGAATCATCGTGGCGCCGGCATCAATACTATTCTCAATGAGCTCTTTAACCACGGAGGCAGGACGCTCCACCACCTCACCGGCCGCCACCTGGCTGGCCAGCACATCACTCATGCGGTGTATTATCTGTTCTGTTGGCTTATCCTCCATGTTGCGTGCGGGTGTAATAGTAACACTTCAGAGCAATGACGTCAACTCTGCATACAGCCCGTAATGTGACTGCATGTCAAAATGACTTGACATAATCTTGACAACAGCATTACATGCAGGCAGAATACAGGTCACAAATCTGACGAGACTATGCTTCTTTCCATCACACAATACGGAAATCCTGTTCTTCGCGCTGTGAGTGCACCGGTTGAGCACGTAGACGAGGCTATTCATGCCCTTGCCGCAAACATGATTGAAACCATGTATGCGGCTAATGGCGTCGGCCTTGCTGCCCCTCAAGTGGGAGAAAACCTCCGCCTTGTTGTCATCGATATCCCCGAGGACGAAGATGAAGATGCTAACCCTGAAGAGCAAATGGCCACGATTAACGGCGAGCTGCGCAACATCCGTGAAATCATGCCCCTTGTATTCATCAACCCCGTCCTTGAGCCGTATGGCAACCAGAGTCTCTGCACAGAAGGCTGCTTGAGCGTGCGTAACATCCGCGCAAACGTGGCTCGCCCGGAGAGAGTGAAAGCCACCCTGCCTCAGTTGGATGGCAGCGTGATGGAGATTGACTGCGGCGGCCTGCTTGCACGCTGCCTCCAGCACGAGTGCGACCATTTGGAAGGATTCCTCTTTACGGACCGCGCCTCCTCCGCAGTGAAGCTCACGCTGGCCAAAAAGCTCAAGCGCCTTGCCAAAGAAGGCTAAACCAGAGAGCTTTCAGCATACTGGCATAAACAGCCCGGCGCGGTATCTTGACACGCCCATCTTCCGGCCTTGCTCTACGGAGCAAGGCTATTGTTTTCTTACCAATGAGCGCCGGGAGCATACTGGCAAAACGAAGCTTCATACTCCGCAGGCGGCGGCAATAATCCAGCCCATCATTCATATAATACTCAGCGCGGTTCAACCACTTACCACGCTCGGAACACAAATAAAAACGCCCACGGGCAGCGTCTTCCTGCTCATCTCGCAAAATATTGATAAGCTGTAGTCCCCGCCCATAACGAATACCAGCCTGAGTCATATCCTCTCGCATGGACAAGGCACAGAAGCGTTCGCCCATGGCAGCATAGCCAAGTTCTGTCCAGAACTCACCCACACACCCTGCAACGCGGTAAGTATAAAGCACCGTATCCTCATCACTCTCCACTCTAGAACGATTGCGGAAGTAAGTGATATCCCATAGCTGTCCTTCTATAATCGTATGCAGTACCTTCCGGACGCACGCCTGTTGCTCTGCAGGGAATGACTCCAGAGCTTCCAGACAGTCACCAAATGAACGCAGCAGAGTTCGCTCTGATTCCGAGGGCTGGGCATCTGCCATATCACCGGATAGCAATCTCAGGAGCTCTTGCGTCTCTTCAGAAGTGGCCGTGCCCGCTATGCTTCTACCCATTCCATGAAGCACGGATTCCCTCAAAGAGCTCTCTGAGGTAGAAGTATCCGCCACGCTGTCCGTAGCACGAGCCAGCAAATACCCAAGGGCCACCCCGGGCCGCATCTCAGCCGGCAGCCAGTATATCGTGAGATAAAAGGAGCGTGATACTGCCTTTAGCAACTCTCCTGTGAGGTCTATTCCCCGCTTCATGAAGCCCATTATGCACCACTTTTCCACTTCTGACAAGGTAAATATGCGCACATTCAAGCCGCAGCCCTTGCCGCAAGCCGCTTTTTGCTTGCAATCATACCTCAAATGAGCTATATAAGAGAAAGATATAACATAACAGCATGAAATTGGCATTGTACTCACTTTTGATATTATGTGGCGGACTCGTTTCGGCTGCACAGCCCGGTGTGACTGTGGAGCTGAGGAGCTGCCGCACTGAGTACCGCACTCATGCTAGATCTACAGCTCCGGGACTGGTGTGTACTCTGGAACTCATTCCGCCGCCCGGCATGTACATGTGCGAGAGCGCAAGCCTGACCGGTATCATCCGTATAAAAGACAGCCGGGGTGGCGTACGGTTGGCTGATAGGCGCAGTCTGGACATTTCCGCAAATAACCGAGCCTTCACCACATTTACTTCACCTCACAGACCAACAGGTAGCAAAATAGAGCTGGAGGGAGAGCTCGTTGTCACTGTAGCAGACAACCGTATAGTACACCCTTCCATCGAGGTGAATCTTCTGGAAGCCAGAGAATACCAACTCGGTGATATTAAGCTTCGGGTTAACCCTTCCCCCGCCAACGGGGCTCGGACCAACCGGGAGCGAAGCAAACTCCGCAGGGCCGAACTCACTCTCACCAGCTCAAACGGAAATATTATACGCCGCGTAGAGCGTGTATGGAAGGGCGAAAACGGAGAAGAATTCACTCAGCCGGTAGAAATCAACACAGTAGGCAGGCCATCTGAAGGATGTGTATCCCTCTCCCTGTGGGATACTGATGAGAGCGAGCCCCTGCGCATCGTCACTGTCCGAAATCCCCGCAGAGAGAACGTCAACTTCCGGCTGAATGTTTCACTGGGAGAAGTTACGACAAGATAAACGACACCGGAATCATGAGATATCTTACCATTCTTACCTCACTTCTGCTGGCAAATACACTTTCCGCAGAGGAGCAGCCTGCGGCCATTCCCCCGGTGAAGGTATCCCCGCAAAGCGTGGAATGTTTTTACCCGGCTGATGAAACGGATGCCGTGCTGTGCACTATCCGCCTGCACCTCACGCCGCCTCAGGGGCACTACATCCGCATCCGCGCATCTGAAGCCACACCACAGCTCCCCCTCATCGCCCGCGATGCTAAGGGGAACGAGCTGCACGGCAGCTTTAGTGAATGGGAAATTTGTTTTGACGATTACGAATCCAACTGTGTTATCGCCGTCTATAATTTCAAAGCAAGACCTCAGGGTGGCCACATGGTAGTGGATTCCCAAGTAGATATTCCGGTTACAGGAGGACGCACGGAGCACGAGCCGCAGATTATCCCCACAGGAGAGCCCTCATCCGTAACGGTTAACGGCCATGTTTTTAAGATAACCCCGGCTGAATCCGGCGCAGAGGATCCAGACCACACGGTTCTACATATAGAGTATGCCAATAATGCTGATATTGCTGAAATTGTTCTGAACGCAGAAGACGGCACTCCTCTGCCCACCACGATTGTGGACGGGTACTACAATTCAGAAAACAAGCTCTCACAAGCCACCTACGTTATTCAGCACAAGGCTGAAAAACTTCAGTTTGTTCTGCGCACGTACGCGAACTGCGGGAGAAGCACCTCACCGGTGCGTTTCAGGGCCACTATAGGCCGCTGATAATGGTCTAACGAAAAAAAATAGCTAGACATTTTAAGCTTTCTGCGGTAGAATAAGCGGCGTATGAATCCTCCTCCCGCCATCGCCATAGACGGCCCGGCCGCATCCGGTAAATCAACCGTAGCAAAGCTGATTGCCCGGGAACTGGGCTATACTTTCATTAATACCGGTGCCATGTACCGTGCCGTGACATGGTACACACTGAAGCAAGGAGTAAACCCGGCGGATGTGGACGCGGTACGAGCCCTACTGCCGGGCATTCCTCTTGCCTTCGGTAAGGACGGAGCGAACTCCACCGTCATGTGTGAAGGAAAGGTTCTGAGCGATGAACTGACGGAGACAGAAGTGAACAACAATGTTTCCGCAATCGCTGCTATTCCCGAGGTGCGTGCGCTGCTGGTAGAAAAACAGCGCGAGTACAATAGCACGGAGCCTGTAGTGATGGAAGGCCGCGATATTGGCACTGTCGTATTCCCGAACACGCGTTTCAAGTACTTTGTGACAGCTTCTGAAGAGGTGCGCGCAGCAAGACGTGCCGCTCAGGGGCTTACTGATTCCATCGCAGAGCGTGACCGCAAGGACTCCGCTCGCGCCTGTGCCCCCCTCGTCATGGCTGAGGACGCCACACTGGTGGACACCTCTGAGCTGACGATTGAGCAAGTGGTGGCAAAGGTTGTGGCTGACATCAAAAACAAACTCTGATAAGAAAGGGCTCCTGACATGGAATACAAAATGAATCCCATTTACTTTTTCGTCATCACAATGGCCAAAGCTGCGGCCAAAAGTTTGTTTGACGTTAAAGTAATCAACAGAGAAAAGCTCATCGAGCATGGTCCCTGCATCTATGTAGCGAATCACCAGAGCTTTCTGGACCCGCCCATGATTGGCCAGCTTTTTGAGCGTCAGGTATATTATCTTGCCCGTAAGACTCTGCTTAACCACCCGGTCATGAACTTTGCCCTTCCGTACTGCAATGTGGTACCTATTGACCAGGAAAGACCGGATCCCGGTAGCATTCTTAAGGTTCTGCGCCTTGTGCGTCAGGGTGAGAGCATCGTTATTTTCCCTGAGGGTTCGCGCTGTGAGGATGGCCAGATTCATGACGCCATGCCCGGCATCGGTCTTATTCTTGGCCGTCTGGCAGGCGTTCCTGTCCAGCCCATCCGCATTGAAGGAGCGTATGACTGCCTGCCGCCCCACAGAAGCAAGCTGGAGCTTCATCCCATTACACTGAGCATTGGTGACCCCATCCCCTTCACCAAGGAAGAGCTCAAGGCCCGCAGCCGTGAAAGCCAGCTGGCTATCGGCAAAAAGATTATGGATGCCATTAAGGCGCTTCCCCTCCAAGCCTGATATCGGGCACATACATGCTCAACGCGCTTCGCTTACGGCACTTCAGGTGCTATCAGGCCCTCAACTGGCAAATACCGGCTGAGGGCGCGTTGATTCTCGGGGAAAATGCCCGCGGAAAAACCAGCCTGCTGGAGGCTATATGCTTTGCACTAACACTGCACAGCCCCCGAGCCTCAAAAATGGACAAACTGGTGACTCATGGTGAAAATAATTTCGGAATTTCGCTAAGCACGGATGAAGGTCCTCGCCGCCTCGTGTGGGAGCAAAGAAAGCTCAGCATGCAGGTGAATGGAGCCCCTCGCAAGGACTATAACGAGTATCTCGCAGATGCGCCGCCCGTCGTTTGGCTGGGCAATGGTGATATCTCTCTGGTGACAGGTGGAGCGGATGAGCGCCGGCACTATCTGGATTTCCTAGGGGCTCAATGGCACCCGGCCTATCGCACCGCCCTGAGAGAATACCGGAAAGCCCTCAAGAGCCGCAACCTTCTGCTGCGTAATCCACGCCGCAATCGCGCCACACTGCAAAGCTACGCGGTACTGCTCAGCAGGCACGGAGAAATCATCACAGCCCTGCGGCGCCAGCTAATAGCTCTCCTTCAGCCTCATATTTGTGACTACCATGCTCGGATATCCTCAGGCCGGGAAGAGGTGCAGCTTCATTACCGCCCCTCAACGGATAAGCCTTTGCTTTCAGCTCTGGAAGAGTCCCTCGAAGCAGACGAACGAGCCGGATTCACTACAGTTGGACCACATCGTGATGACTTCATCCTGCTGATAGCGGATAAGGCAGCGGCTGATTTTGCCTCAGAAGGCCAGCAGCGCACGCTTGCTACGGCGCTGGTAATGGCCCAAGCGGGCTTGTTACAAGTCGAGACAGGCCAGGCTCCGGCTCTGCTGATAGATGACATTTTCGGGGAACTAGACCCGGCGCGCCGCAAGGCTTTACTGTCACTCCTGCCACCGGATTCTCAGGTATTCATCACCACAACCCACCTTGACTGGCTGGGAGGGGACACACCTCCCCTGCCCGTCATTCATATCAACGACATCGCAGGCAGGTGAGTCACTTCATCTTACGAGCCAGTAACCCAGCACCCACAACCGCCAGACCACCGGTGAGGAAGACAAACTGAGGACCTCCTGTACTCGTCCATATAATACCACCCACAATACCATAGGCAATAGAGGCCACATGATTGATGGCGATACCGGTATAAATACAGGGCGTGATATCACTCTTACGCTCACCACATATTCTGGCGATATATGTCGTGCGAGCCATCCCCATGGCAAAAAGAAGCTTATCAAGGATAAAACAGCAGCCCACCACAGCCACAGCCCAATGCGCCGGCAGCAAATCCGGAGCAAAGGCATAAGCTAGGCAGAGTACGGAAAGAGCCATGCTGTCAAAGATAGTCACACGTTTCTCTCCATAGCGCTTGATACTCCAACCAATAAGGGGCTGAGTGAAGAGCCCTATAACACCGGCACAAAGGACAATCATAGCCACACGGCCGGGCGGCTGCTGAAGTGTATTCACCAACAGCCAGTAGCCAAAGGTCATATAAAGCTGTTTCCGGATGCCATGCAGCGTTTCTATTCCATAATATACAGCGTATTCTCTGCGCAGAATAAAGTTCTCTTTGATGCTTTTACGCCGAGGAAACTCCGGACTCTTAATACAGAACAGCAGTAAGGCAGATACGATGAAAACAATGATGATAAACAGGTAGTCCCAAGCAAAATCGTCATTGAACTTCCATTTCAACCAGATGGCCAGTGCTCCCACTAAGGTGGCCGCGGTCCCCAGGGCTCTCATCTGCCCCAAGCGAAGGCTGCGATTTTCCGGGCGAGCTGTATGCATCACGATAGAATCCACCGTGCCCATCAGAATATGAAGCCCCAGACTGGCCGTTACCACACACAGACTCACAGCCCACAGCCCCGCACCGGAACCAAGGTGCATCATAAAGAACGTTCCGGCTGCCGCCAAAAGTACAGATACCGCCGCGAGTCTTACCTCATTCAGAAAGAATAACGCCCCCATCACCAGCAAGCTCAGCACGCCCGGCAGCTCTCGCGGCAGTTCCATCAGACCTCGCTGCTCTGCGTCCAAATGCAGCACATCACTCATGTAATTGCTGAACAGCATATCATACACGCCCCCGCCCAACTGTGCCAGAAATAACGCC
Organism: Akkermansia sp.; assembly: GCA_045653545.1. Classification (GTDB taxonomy): domain Bacteria; phylum Verrucomicrobiota; class Verrucomicrobiia; order Verrucomicrobiales; family Akkermansiaceae; genus Akkermansia. Next base: position 94,332 of record JAZOMC010000044.1, on the reverse strand, counting down.
GCCAGAACAGCTACCATTACCTTTCTGATTCTCACACCTTCGTTCATATCCGCCCCAAGAATAGTCTATTTACCCACTTTTGGCAATAAAAATCACTCGTTTGATGTTATTCCTATAATTTTTGTATAATTTACTTGACAGTCGGGCTAATTTAGAATAAAACAAAGTTGCGGCGGGGATAAAAGCCCGGCCACAGAGAAAGGAGAAATAACAGAATGAAAAATAAAATCACTCATATTATGTTGGGCGCCGTACTGTCATTAGTGTGGACAGGAGCTTATGTTCAGGCGGATACCCCCTACAATGCCCCGCAGCGCGTCATTCTTCGCGCGGCTAGAGCCGGAGCAGAACAGCTTCAGCAGGCTCTGGACGGTGGACTTGACATCAACGCGACGGATGACGATGGAGAAACCGCACTGATGGAAGCCGCAGACAAAGGCTATCTCCGTGCAGTAAACAATCTGATTGCGGCTGGGGCGAACGTGAATCTGCGTAATGATGACGCCGAAACAGCCCTGATGATGGCAGCAGATGATGGCCACACAGCTGTAGTACGCTCACTCATCTCAGCCGGAGCAGACGTGAACGCCGTGGATGAAGATGGCGAAACTGCGCTGCGTAAGGCTCTGGGAGATCGCCACAGGGAGACGGCTGAGGAACTCCGCCGTGCCGGAGCCAGATAAGATAATTAACTCCGCTATTTAGGAAAAAAGGAGCCTGCCAAATGGCAGGCTTCGTTATTTTCAGAATCCGAGAATCTCGCATGAATCCAACTCATCTTGGCCATGGATAAGTTCGGCCAAAATGGGGAGCTGACAGAGCTCACTGATGACGCGGGCATTCGTAACAGAAGCCGTGCTCCACTCCTCACTGATGTGATTCAATATCACGCCATGGCATTTCAGCCCGCGAGAACGTATAGCATCTGCCGTAAGTTTTACAAGAGAAGCCGCGCCGGGGCGGTTATTTACCACGATAATAACAGGAAGGGCCAGAGCCTCAGCAAGATGAGCCACACTCATACCAGCGCCTAACGGCGTTTCCCAGCCACCGCAAGAATCAGTCAGCACAATATGATGGGAAGAAGCCAGCTGCTCATACCCCTGAACCAGTTCCGAAAGAGAGATACTCTTATGCTCAAACTCAGCAGCCACATTAGGCTCCGCCAAAGTGCGCAGGTAAACAGGGTTAATAGCCTCCAGACGATAATTTTCCTGACCTGCGGCCGTGCGGATTTCCCGGGCTTCCTTGCGGTCACCACATGCTACAGGCTTATACCCCATGGCATCCATGCCACGAGCTGCTAAATCCCTGAGAAGAGCACAAGTAACATAAGTCACACCTGCTCCACTATCCGAGCCGATTATAAAAAAGTTCTGCATAGGCTATATTTATTCAGGAATAGAAAGGCGGATTTCATCCAGCCCCCACTCGTCATCACTTTCCACATAACGGAACTCCACCCACACCCATACCAGCACGGCCAGCAACAGGCAAATAAGCTTGGGTTTCCAGTTCTGAGTCAACCGCGAGCGCAGACTGCGGCGCTCAGGATTTAACATTCTGCGTATTTTTCTCAGTAGAGACATGGCTGTAAATAAGTTCAGTTAAACGAGCGGCTAACATCTGCACGGAAATATCACGCTGCACCACATTACCCACTACCAGAGATACAGAGCCAGTTTCCTCAGAAACAATAATGACCACGGCATCAGACGCTTCAGCTAGGCCAATACCGGCACGGTGACGCAGACCGAGAGAGCGGTCCTTCAACTCACGGTTGGAAACAGGCAAGATGCAAGCGGCTGCCACAATTCGCTCGTTATTGATAATGACAGCGCCGTCATGCAGCATAGTCTTAGGCATGAAAATTGTACCTATAAGCTCTCGGCTGCAGATGGAATCCAGCTCTGTACCCGTTTTTACATACTCAGAGAGCTTATTATTCCTGCAGATAGCGATAAGCGCGCCATAGCGCTTGCTCACAAGGAAAGATACGGAGTCACAGATGCAGGAAATGAAGTCTTCATTTTTCTCGCGGTCCCAGAGTCTACCCAGCACTCGGTTAGCACCCAGCTTGGCCAAAGCGGTACGCAACTCCGGATGGAAGAGAATGAAAAGAATGAGCAAAAGAGTACCGGGCCCGAGGAATGAACCGGCAATCTGTTGCAACACGGCAGCGTGCGTGAGCTCCAGAAGCACGGCTGCAAAGACAATGATAAACACCAAACCGGCCATGATGGCCGCTGCGCGTGAATCCTTGAAGGTGCGGTATATTTGGTAAAAAATTATCCAGAGAACAACAATCTCAAAGATAGCTCTCAGTATGAACGGAACATCCATGCGCGTCATCTTACTCTTTTTCCGAGCCTATGGCAAGCCATAATTCCGGCTGTATCAGTCCTCATGTTCGAGCACCTTGCGCAGGCTTTCGGAACCGTAATAGGCAGGAGTAACTTCTTCCTGAAGATAATGAGCCACTCTGTCAATAACATGGGCTTTTACTTCCAGTATTGGATGGAACAAGAATAGATCCTCTTCATAGCTACGGCTCACTCCCGCGTGCATGGCTACCGTGGCAAGCTCGCGGCGCAAGCGAGTCAGCTGCACAGCTGCGGCATCCGCACTATCCTTATCACGCACAAGTGAGATAACGGCTATCCACTGCTGCATGAGACTCTGCATGCTCCCGGCGGCTTTCATCACTCCGGGTATAACAGAAGGATCCACCTGCATGTTCATATTTTCCAGCACATCTCGCACCACCATCAGCCCTTCCACGAGTCTCTCAGATTCATAATACTCGGGAGAACGCAGCGCCAGCTCGCCCCATACCTGAAGCAAAGAAGCAGTGCTGCGGCGAATAGCCAGCCTGTACTTCAGGTTTAACTCCATGCGTGCGGATTCCGTGCTCGGTTGAGGTAAAGCTGCCACACGCTCACTACAAGAGGCCATATAGGAACGGAAGGAATCAGCCATTTCTGCCGCCATATCTGCCGAGCGCTTATCATGAACGCCTTTTAACGTCTCTGACAGGTCATCCATGGACTGGCACATATCAGAACACACAGTAAGAAAAGGCCGCAGCTCAGCCACCTCCTTCTCTGAGAGCGCTGTGATGAAAGAGGTCATCACGGACTGCAAATCCGTAGAGCCGAAACATCCTGTACTGCGCAGGAGTTGCAAATCATAGTTATCTACACGCAGGTGCTCTGCTCCCACTCGCTCGATCAGAGCGCGAATCCGGGGAGCTGCGGCATCAGCACTGCTACGATCTGCCACAAACATGAGAATGGGGCTGAGAGACTCCTGCGCGGGCTCTGTAGTGAGTTCCTGCGCTGAGAGAGAGGCTCCTAGAAAAAGAGGAATGAGAGAATAGGTAGATTTCATAATACCCTGTTATCAGGTTGTTTATTTGGAATGCGAGGTCTTCCCGCGAGTGATTAGTTCGGCTTGCTGATGATTTTCTTCATTTACCCAAGTTTGTGGTAAACTCTGAAACTCAGCACCATGTTGAAGTAATATACGAAGAACAGAAAGAAGCTCAGGCTGAGGTGATTCAGCTGAAGCAAGGCGGTTAAGTAGAATATTTAGAGGGGTATTCTCTACCGTCCCAGACTCCGGAACGGTGTCCGGTTGAGCCCCGTGGCTAAGAAGACAAAGTATCACTTTTTCACTCACTTCATCACTCGCCACAGCTGCCTGCAAATAAGTCTTGTCACCTCGGCAATCATCAGCCACAATGATACCCTCATCCAAAAGATAATTAAGAGGAAGTAACCCGGTGTTATGGTTAACAAGATGAATAAACGGCAGCTGCAGCTTGCCATTATCCTCCCACAGCTCAGGCTGCAGGCCATATGCCATCATCTTCTGCAGCATGCCTACTTTGTCAAAAGCAATAAGAATACAACGCTGGGCAGCGGCATCCATCACTAGGTTCTCCCCCTTGCTCTTCAACCATTCAGCAAAAGCGTCCACATCCTCCAGAGAACAGGAAGCAGAATTCGCAAAGAGTAGCGTCAGCAGGCTTTCCCCTTCTTCATCCCGAACATTTAGTGCGGGGCACCCCTTTTCTATGAAAATGCGAGCGGCCTCAAGATGCCCCAATCTCACAGCGACATGTGCCAATGAGCCATATTCCCTCCGGAATGGAACATCTGTATGTTTCCCATTCTGGACGAACTCGCGGAACTCAGCATCAGCCTCAGCAGCCAGTGGCATCACAACAGAATCTTTCATAGCCGCATATTCCCACGTATCTGCCTGAGGAGGAGTCTGCACACCTTGTAGGCATTCCACACGATAGACAGGAGAACGAAGCAAGGGTTCGTTTTTATACCGAAGGTCATGGGCAAATGCCGCCAAAGTTCCACGCTGCTCCGGAGTCCACCCTAGCTCATAATAATCCTCCCCCCGAAGCAACCAGGCGTAGTGAGGTACAAGATTACCGACACTCCCCAGTAGTCCCAGGAAGAACAGAAAGGCAAACATGGCCATCATAGCATAGGCCATCACGCAGAACATCATCCTCACGGAGCTATTTCTGCGCACTCCATCCGTGCCTATTTCAACATATTCCATGACTGCATGCATTCTAGCAGATTATGCCGAAACATGCAAGCCATAAGCAATCACATTCTCGGAGCAGCAGCGTTCAACTGCATGTTAATGTCCTTATGCTTTTCCTGAAGAGGTTTGAGATTTGCCTCATGGCGCGCAACTTTCTCGCGAGGCGCCGTATAAAGGCGGCGATATGCTGCCACGCGTGATACCAAAAGACCTTCCACTTCTTCACCGATGGAAACACCCAAGCGCTCATGCAGTTCCAGTGATAGCTGTACAATATCACTACACATTCTCCGCACCGCAATACAATGCGCAACCGAACCAAGCACCCACACAGCACCGGATATAGCCAGCGTCATAAACGCCATCATGACAAGCCCAAGTAGACCAAGAACACCAGACAAAATCAAGAACAGGCAGATTAGGCCGCAGCATGCACGCATCCATCCGACCTGAGCATTGAACACGCGGCTGTAACTGCTGCGCAGCTTGATATCAGTAAAGACTTTGTATAGCCCGCGGCCCATGCGTAAACGGAGTTGCTCCAGCTCCTCACGCAAGGCGCCATCCGGGAACTCGCCAATTTCGCACTCCAGCGTCTTTTTCATACGGGGGCGCACACTGCGCCAATGGCTCATGCAAGAAAGCACGAAGTTATCATCGCTCACCTCCTGCTGAGTAAGCACCTCCATCCGCAACGTTCGGTACAGGTATTTTTCCGTACCGGCCCCCAGAAGTTCCAGCCGCATCAGCGTCACCGGAGAAAGGAACCAGCCCAGAGTGCGCTGAAGCTTGCTCACAGTAGTAGGCAGCGCGCGCATGGCAGCTTCTGCATACGCCTCAGTACAGCTGGTGATACCTTCCCTCTGGCGAGCGAGAAAGTAATCAATTTCCTGCTCAATACCAGCAAGGAAGCCACTATCCGTTCTAGCTACGCGGTCTCTCGCATTAAGCACAAAAGCCTGCTTGCGAGTGAGCTCTTTGCCGCACTCCACGAGATGACGTATGGCACTGCGTACACCAACGGGCTGAGCAAGAGCCTCCTGAATCAGCTGGATAAAGGTATCCAGATTCTCCCTGGAGCTGTTGGGATTAACAAAACAAATAGGCAAAGGAACACCAGCCTGACTCTTGCAGAACTCGCGGAGAGTTTCCTTCAGATTCAAAGCAACTTCTGCCCCGAATGTCTCAGTATGCGTAACGGCCACTAGAGTCGCAGCCTTACGAGCATCACTCAGAGAGGCCAGCAAGGGCCAAACGGGTGAGGACTCATAATTGCGCCCATCCACCACGGAAATCACCACATCAGCTCGGCTCAGCAACTGCCGCACGGTAGCAGCAGCGCCCTCATCTGCACAGGATACAGTATCAACAAGCTCAAGACCTTCCAGATTCTCCATGGGGATAAATCGGGAACACGTAGCTTCACCATCCTTACAGCGATAACGCCAGCACACGTAATCGTCCTGCAGCGGCACTTGGGCAATCAGCGGATATCCGGCTATAGCCGCAAGAAGAGAGGATTTTCCGCAACGGTCACCACCAATCACAATGATACGGCGGTCTCGGTCCAGCTCTGCATCAGCTGCTAATACCGGCTCCACAAACTCGTTCAGAGACTCATCTTCAATACCTGAGCACAGTTCGACAGCCTGCTGCACCCAATAGCGTGCGCGGCTCTCTTCTGCTCTGAAACAACGGCTCAGCATATCCGCGCACATTATAAGCTCTCAACCCCGAGTTGTCCACCACAAAAATTATCGAATTGCGTTCACATGAACAAGAGATGCACATCTGAAAGACAAAACATCTTTTTCTTCTTGACTCAGCAGATTTTGCTCGGTAACATTTATGACGTAATGAAACTCTCTCTCTTCTGTGCTCTAATGATGCTTACCGCATTAACATATGCGGAGCAGTCTAGCTCAGCACGCGCAAATGCATTTGACTCTGCAGACCCCGGTACTTATACGGATGTGCCGTACATCCGTGGTGAAGAAGAACCGAATAGTGCTCTGATAGCAGTGTATCTGGCAGAAAGGCTGCGAATCCTCTCCGCGGTGCAGGATTCTCCCTCCGCGCTTGATGCCGTAGTGAATCTCAAGCTACTGTACCGTGAGCGACTGTCAGCAGCTGCTGCACCGGATACCCCTCTTAACATCCTGCAAATGCAGCTTGCCGCACAGATAAACCGCCTGAGGGACGCCCATTTCCACGGAGTGCCAGCTCTGGCAGAGTTGCTGAATTTCAGCCCGGAAGATGCGCTCCTCCCCACACCTCTCAGTGATGACATGCTCACCGCCCTCAAAAATGAGGCTGAGCAAAATCTAGGCACATGGCCGGCTGAGGCCATGGAAGGAATTGATGGAGGCCCCGGCCTGACACCTGAAACAGCTTGGATTATCAGTACTTCCGATTCTCGCGAAAGCTTCAGAATTGTCACAGAACTCGCCTCAGAATCCTTCTCTGACTGGACCATCTGCAGCCACCGCATGGAAGTAAAGGAGCAGCGCCGTTTCCTTGTCTACACCATGACTCTCATCAGGGACGGCAAAAAATACCAGCCTGAAATCTGGGCAGATATTACGGCATCACGGCCTGTTTACAGTGAAGAAGAGCAACAGAAAGCTCTCCAAAAAATCATCTCAAATCTCGTGAGGATGCAGGAACTTATGGTCAGCATCAGTGACAAAGCATCCGCAGACTCAGCTACAGCCGAAATGGCAAAACTAATCCGGGAAATCACCCCACTGCGTGAAATAGCAGAAACTCAGGACACCTCCCTGCTGCTAATGACAAATCTGGCCCCGCAGTTTGATTTTGCGGCATTCCGAGCAGCAGCCTCCCGCCATAGAGAACAGGACTGCTATGGCTCCGAGCCGCTCCGTAAATTCCTGGAAGCCATGCTCGGGCCTGAGCCGCAGCGCTGACAAGCGCTCGTCAATAATTACTTCTCAGAGTCTTCCTTGCTGCTGCCCTCCGGGGCGGCAGCATTTTTCTTCTGAGTTTCAGACTCGGACTTCATCAGCTCCTCCTCAAACTCGCGGCGAGCTTTCTTGAACTCACCCAGACTCTTGCCAAGATTTCTTGCAATATCCGGTAGACGCCGAGCCCCGAATACTACCAGAATAATGGCGATAAAAATCATCCACTGACCGGGAGAACCAAACTGAGCTAATACAGGCGTCATCATAGCTGTATGCTAACACTTCACACCCGAACAGGCAAGTAAAATGTCGTCCACAGCAGCAAAATGACACAGCAGCCGATAAAGCACCATGCTTTACATCAATGCCAATTATAATAAATTGCCATATTGCATAATAGATTAACCCGCGACATTTTACGCAAACAGGCCACACACTTTTGCAGAACTGACTCATTCCATGCTTTACATCCCTTCTCTCTTGTGCTAGCCTGTGAACTTCCACCAGTCGGCACATAACCATGAAGCAGTTACTTTCCATCGAAGAATTGACAGGCGAGCAGATTAAAGACCTCCTCGCACTCGGACACAAACTTAAGGCTGAACGAGGCAACCACAGTCTCCAGCCGCTTACCGGGCAGACTTGGGCACTCATTTTCTCCAAGTCCTCCACCCGTACCCGTGTTTCCTTCGAGGTTGGTATCTCTGAGCTGGGCGGCAGACCCATGTTCCTTTCCACTCGTGATATCCAGCTGGGCCGTGGCGAACCCATTAAGGATACAGCCCGCGTGCTGGGCCGCATGATTCATGGTGCAGTCATCCGCACCTATGGTCAGGACGAGGTGGTGGACTTCGCCCGTTACTCCAAGCTTCCCACTATCAACGCGCTGACCGACCAGGAGCACCCCTGCCAGATTCTGGCTGACCTTCTCACACTTGTGGAGAAGTATGGTGTAGGCTCTTGGAAAGACATGAAAGTTTCCTTCCTTGGTGATGTAGATAATAACATGGGCCGTTCCTGGATGTGGGCCGCCAAGCGTCTGGGCTTCACACTTGCCCTCGCCGGCCCTGAGCACGCGCTTCCCAAAGCTGAAACACTTGCCGCTCTGGACTGCCCGAACATCATCTGCACCACGGACGCTGAGGAGGCCGTGAAGGACTGCACCGTCATCAACACTGACACATGGATTTCCATGGGCCAGGAGTCCGAAAAGGGCACCAAGGAAAAAGCATTCTTCCCCTATCAGGTAAATGATGAGCTGCTCCGCCTCGCCGCTCCCGGCCACAGCGTATTCCACTGCCTGCCCGCCTACCGCGGTTACGAAATTACGGATGAAGTGCTGGAGGCTCACGCTCCTGTCATCTTCACGGAGGCTGAAAACCGCCTGCATGCCCAGAAGGCTGTGCTGTACACCTTAGCCACCTCCTGCTGAACGCGCTGACGTCATGAGTTTTAACGAACGCATAGAAGAGCTACTGGAGGACATGTCCGTATTTGAGGACTGGACGGAGAAGTATGAATTCATCATCTCTCTGGGCCGTAAGCTCCCTGCTCTTCCGGAAGAGTACCGCAAACCGGGCAACCTTATCAAAGGCTGCCAGAGCCGTGTGTGGGTAGGTACTGAACTAAAGGACGGCCGCATGCAGATAATGGCTGACAGTGATTCCCTTATTACTAAAGGGCTCATTGCTCTTTTCGTACGCCTTCTCAGCGACCTCACTCCCGCTGAAATACTCAGTGCTGACCTTAAGAGACTGGACGAATGCGGCCTGAAGGAGCACCTTGCCTCCACCCGAGCCAATGCACTTTCCACTATGGCTGCCACCATCAGAAAAGCAGCCGCAGCTCTTGCCTAAGCCTGCACAGCGCAGTATATACCATGTCCACCCTGACAGACCTCATCGAGCAGAAAGCCTCCCGCCTGCCTGCTCACACCAACGCCTACCGCGTGGCGGACGGCACACCTTGGCCGGGAGTTTTCATCGATGCGCTGGCTGACAGGCTACTCGTCTCCGTGCGAGATACGGCGGTACCCCGAGGCCTCAGGGATTTGCTGGAAGAAACCGGCAGACCTGTCTACCTGAAGCGCTTGGACAAGGACGTGAAGGATGCGCCCCAGCACCTGTGCGGTCCGGAAGCCCCGCTGCGTTTCGAGATTGAGGAAAACGGCGTCAGATATATCATGGATATGGCAGCTGGCTATTCTCAGGGTATCTTTCTGGACCAACGCGACAACCGCGCCACCGTCCGCCGCAAATGCCACCAAGGAATGCGCCTTCTGAACACATTCTCATACACAGGAGCCTTCTCTGTATGCGCAGCACTGGCCGGCGCCACCACCACCACGCTAGACCTTGCCCAGCCCTGCCTGACATGGTGCAAGGAGAATATGCAGCTCAATGGCACAGACCCTTCAGCTCACTTCTTCTGCAAGGGTGATACCCTTCACTGGCTGGATCGCTTTGCACGCCAAGGCCGCACGTTTGATGCCATCGTGCTGGATCCCCCCACCTTTTCACGGGATGAGAAAGGGCGCATCTGGCGAGTAGAGAAAGACTACGGCAGCCTCGTAAAGAAAGCTATGGCTTGCCTTGCTCCTCATGGATGGATTCTCTGCACCACAAACTGCCGAAAGGTTTCCCACGGCCAGTTCCGTAGCCTCGTCGCTTCCGGCGCACCCGGTGCCCACATCACCTCCTCTCCCATGACTTTTGACTTCGATGGCGAGGATTACCTGAAAACACTCTGGGTAAACACCTGATTTCCCCACGCACAAGCATTTTTTTCAGAAAAAATTCTCACCCCCACATCTTGTGTCATTTTTTAAGCACTAAAGAAAAATACAGCCACATCTTGCGTTGTTCTCCGCTTCCTGCCTCGCTGTATCCTCAACGCCTTCGAAACTCATAGCGCGGCGTTAATTATTAGATTGTTTCTAATTTTGTGAATAAGTAAACATACTACATATTGTGGTACAAGCTTACCCATTGTGCCATATTTAGAAAATAAAAAGACACGGCGAACTCATTTTTCTGCTTGCAAGGTGAAAAAAAATATGCTAAAGTCTGCGGCGTTCACCTCAAGAGGCCATCGGCAGGAATTCACACCATTCGCGCAGGCATGAGCTAGGGACGCTCGTGAGCACGCTGGTGCAAAACGCAACCGGGCTGCAGACACAAGTGAACCAACGAAAAGGTGAAACCTCAAAAAATTTACTATTAAGACTCTCACGCCATGATTATCAAGCGCAACGGAAAACGCGAACGCTTTGAGGCCTACAAAGTACAGCAGGCCATCGAAAAAGCATACCATGCCTCCCAGGAGGAGTACAATCCCCTCGTCTATGCCAACGTACTTGACGCTCTGAAGAAAGAGGAGTACCTGCCGGTAGAGAAGGTACAGGACACGATTGAACGCGAACTGATGCGCGCCGGTGCTTTTGAAACAGCCCGTAACTTCATTAAGTACCGCTTCCTGCACAAGCTGCAGCGCGAACAGATAGCAGGCGTGTATCAGGGTAACACATGGGTAGACTGTAAGCAGACTATCGAGGAGTACATCGGCAACACCGACTGGCGTATTAAGGCAAACTCCAACACCACATACTCCAACGCCGGCCTCGTGAACAACACCGCCGGTAAGGTCATTGCCAACTACTGGCTCGACCAGGTGTACACCCCCGAGGAAGGCGCTGCTCACCGTAATGGCGACTACCACATCCACGACTTGGACTGCCTTACCGGTTACTGCGCCGGCTGGAGTCTGCGCAATCTTCTCAACGAAGGTTTCAACGGCGTACGCAGCCGCGTGAACAGCCGTCCTCCCAAGCACTTCCGTGAAGCTCTGGGCCAGATGGCCAACTTCCTGGGCATTCTTCAGTCCGAATGGGCCGGTGCACAGGCATTCAGCTCCTTTGATACCTACCTGTCCCCCTACCTCTTCAAGGACCAGCTTCCTTACAAGGCTGTTAAGAAAGCACTGCGTAACTTCGTGTACAACCTGAACGTGCCTTCCCGCTGGGGTCAGAGCCCCTTCACCAACGTCACGATTGACTGGACTGTTCCCCGCGACCTGCGCGAGCAGAGTCCCTTCTCCGGTGGCGCCCACATCTTCGAAGGCGTTCAGGATGAAACCCTTCTTGCCAAGGCTCGTGAGCGTGGTGTAGACAGCCTCACAGCGCTGACCTACAAGCACTTCCAGCCGGAAATGACAGTTATCCAGCGAGCTTTCTACGAAGTACTCACTGAGGGTGACAGCACCGGCCAGCCCTTCACCTTCCCCATTCCCACCGTAAACATCACGGAGGACTTCGACTGGGACGGCGAGAATGTGCCGCTTCTCTTTGAGAACGCTGCTAAGATTGGCTCTTCCTACTTCCAGAACTTCATCGGCTCTCAGTACAAGTTTGATGAGAACGGCAACCGCGTGATTGACGAGGAAGCCTACAAGCCGGATGCAGTGCGTTCCATGTGCTGCCGTCTGCAGCTGGACCTGCGTGAGCTGCTCAAGCGCGGTGGCGGTCTGTTCGGTTCTGCTGAAATGACCGGTTCTATCGGCGTGGTGACCATTAACATGGCCCGCCTTGGCTACCTGTACAAGGGTAACAAGAACCTCATGTACAGCAAGCTCGGCGAGCTGATGGATCTCGCCAAGGATACTCTGGAAAAGAAGCGCGTATTCATCAACACGCTCTACCAGCGCGGTCACTATCCGTACACCAAGCGCTATCTGCCGCACCTTCGCAATCACTTCTCCACCATCGGTCTCAACGGCATCAACGAAATGCTGCGTAACTTCTCCGGTGACACCATGAACACCGCGAACCCCGAGGGCATCGCCTTCGCTGAGGAAGTGCTGCACTTCATGCGTGAGCGTATCCGTGGCTATCAGGAGCAGACCGGTAACCTCTACAACCTTGAGGCCACCCCCGCCGAAGGTACCACCCACCGCTTCGCCCGCGAAGACCTCAAGCGCTACCCGGACATCATCCAGTCCGGTACTCCCGGCCACCGTTACTACACCAACAGTTCCCAGCTGCCGGCCGGTTACACGCATGACCTCTTCAAGGCTCTCAAGATGCAGGACAAGCTGCAGTGCTGCTATACCGGCGGTACGGTATTCCACATGTACATGAACGAGGCCATCTCCTCCCCGGAAGCATGCCGCGACATCGTACGCAAGGTACTCACCAGTTTCAAGATGCCCTACATCACCGTCACCCCGCTCTTCTCCGTGTGCGACAAGCACGGCTACCTGAAGGGCCGCCACGACTACTGCCCGCTCTGCGACGAGGAGCTTATCGCTAAGGCCCGTGCCGAGGAGCAGCCGGAACTTCCCCTCTTCTAATCTTATAGAACGAACGTAACAAAACCAAACTCTAACCTTACACATCACCATGGAACCTGAAGTAAAGCCTGTCGTAAAGACCGATGAGCAGATTCTCGCCGAGCACGAGTCCGAGCGCACCAAGTGCACCGTATACACCCGTGTGATGGGCTACCACCGCCCCGTTGAAACCTTCAACGCCGGCAAGCAGGGCGAATTCGAGGAGCGCGCCCACTTCGCAGAGCCCGGCTGTGGCTGCGGCTGCGATGCCATCCTCAAGTAATTAGATACAGCAATTTCATTTTCTGTACAGAGGCCAAGCCCTGTAACGGCATAGGACAAAGCGCCAGCGCGCTCTGAACCGTTGCAGGGCTTCTCTGCCCCCTGATAATATGACCCACCGCCACCCGGTAGACATCACTCCGCTCACCTTTCTGGATTACCCCAAAAAGGCCGCATGTATCATGTGGTTTAATGGCTGCAATCTTCGCTGCCCCTATTGCTATAATCCTGAGCTGGTAACGGAGAAATCAACCACACAGGTGGATGAGATGGAGTTCCTGCGAGAGCGTGAAGGCTTCCTTGATGCCGTGGTGCTCTCCGGCGGTGAAATTACCCTGCAACCTGGCCTTGCAGAGCTTTGCCGTAAAATCAAGGCCATGGGCTATCTTGTAAAGATTGACACCAACGGCAGCAACCCGCACATCGTAGCTGAACTGCTGGAGCAAAAGCTCATTGACTACGTGGCCATGGATAACAAGATGCCCTCCACCCGCAGCTGGCAGCTACCGGGCGGAAAGGTACTCTATGATCGCTTTGCAGAAAGCCTCAGCTTGTTGGCTGCCTCTGGGCTGCCGTATGAAATCCGAACCACTGTACACCCCGACCTGCTGGATGAAGCGGACATCCTGCAGATGATTCGAGAAGCCCACAAACTCGGCTACAACGGCACCTATTACCTCCAGTATTTCTTCACGGGCGTGCCGACCATCGGCAATATGAAGCCCCCCACCCGCCGCTATGACCGCGGTCTGCTAGATCACCACAGTCCCCTGCCCATCGGCTACAGAAACTTCCCTGAGGACAGAGGCAAGTGATGCAGGCAGCATTCGGGCTTGCAGTACCGGGCAAAATATGCTAGACTCCGCGCCGTGAGAGTAAGGAAAATCATCATCGCCGCTGCCATGAGCTGCCTGCTGGCGGCCTGCGGTGAGCAGCAAAGTTCTGCCGAGCGTTTTGCTCATGATGGCATCCTTGTCATCGGTAACAATGCAGAGCCCCAGAGCTTGGATCCTCACAAAGCTACTGCCGTAGCAGACGGCAAAATTATCGCCACCCTGCTGGAAGGTCTTGTGCGCCCCTCCGCCACGGAAGATGGCGAGGTGCTTCCCGCCGCCGCTGAACACTGGAAACAAAATGAAAGTGCCGACGTCTGGACTTTCTATCTGAACCGAGCCGCCACTTGGAGCGATGGACGCCCGGTAACGGCACACGATTTTGTATATGCCTATCAGCGCCTGCTGCACCCCCAGTTTGCCGGCAAATATGCCGAAATGCTTTACCCTCTGCTGAACGCTGAAGCCTACAACAAAGGTGAATGTAAATGGAATGAAGTAGGCGTAAAGGCCATAGATGATTACACCCTACAGCTGACGCTGAGCGGCCCAACTCCGCATCTTCCCCGTCTGTTACTGCACTTCACATGGTACCCGGTACCGGCACACCGAGTGGAAGAGCTCGGGGGTATGCTGGACCGCCGCAGCCTCTGGACGCGCCCTGAGAACTGGGTGGGCAATGGTGCATATGTTCTGGACGAGCACCGCTGCAATAATTACCTCAGCGTGCGCCCCAATCCCCGTTATCTCAGGGCAAACGAGCTGCGCAACCGTGGCATACGCTTCCTGCCCATTGTCAATGGGTACACGGAAACACGCATGTACATGGGAGGCAAGCTCCACATTACCAATAACGTGCCGCCGGAGATGATTTCTCATGCGCGCAGCGTCAGCCCGGAGGCATACTGTCAGGACCCGTACTACTGCACCATCTTTTACCGACTGAACACCACACGTGCCCCGCTCAGCGATGAGCGCGTGCGCCGAGCGCTGCATCTGGCTATAGACCGAGATGCTCTCGTAGGACGTGTTGTACGCGGTGCCGGAGCGCCCACCACCACATTTACACCTCCCGGTGCCGGTTATGCCGCCACAGCCTCGCAGGAACCGGCCACACAAGTCGAGCGAGCAGCGCTCGCCCGCCGCCTTCTGGCAGAGGCCGGCTATCCGGACGGCAAAGGCTTCCCCGTGCTGGAACTCATGACCACATCACGCGATGTACAGCGTGTGATGGCTGAAACCATTCAGGCCATGTGGGAAGAAGTGCTCGGAATTCATGTAGATATCCGCTCCTGTGAATGGACGGCATACAAGGCAGCCCAGCAGAACATGGAGTATGATATTTCCTCCTCCTCGTGGAGTGGTGATTATCTGGATGCCGCCACCTTCGTGGAGCTCTGGCGCAGCGGTGGTGGTAATAACTGCACCGGCTGGGGCTCTGCTGAGTTTGACGCCGAGCTGGAAGCCGCCCGCAGCACGGGTGATGCCACAGCTCGCCGTGCCCACCTGAGCCGCGCTGAATCGCTCATGCTGCAGCAGTACCCCGTTATTCCCCTATACCACAGCGAGCGCACCTATCTTCGCTCGCCCCATCACGTGCGAGGCTGGCAGCCGCGCCTGCTGGATAATTTCCCTCTGGATGCCGTAGAAGTCAGAAACTATGATTAAGTTACTCTTCAAACGACTGCTCCAAGGCGCCCTCGTGATATTCGTGCTGGAGACTATCACCTTCTTCTTGGTGCGTATGCTACCCGGGAATCCCTTCCTTGGCGAGCGCAAACTGCCTCAGCACGTCATGGAGCAACTGAACTCCCTTTACGGGCTGGATCAAAGCGCTCTCGTTCAGTACTTCAATTACTGGAAAAACATCCTCACCGCCGGAGATTTCGGACCCTCGCTCGTGCGTGAGGGTATTCAGGTGAGCGATATCATTGCTGAAGCCTTCCCCGTGTCCCTGTGGCTGGGTGTGCTAGGCATGGGAATTGCCATCATTGTAGGCATTCCCGCCGGTATGCTGGCTGCATGGTGCAAGAACCGCTGGCCGGATGCTGTGCTCATGTTTGCCGCCATGCTGGGTATCTGCGTACCGGCCTTCGTCATTGGCCCCGTACTGGGCAAGACGCTTGGCATGCATATTCCCGGACTGAGTGTAGCCGGCTGGGATAACGCCCTCTGCGCGGTGCTCCCGGCTCTCACGCTAGGCCTCATCAATGCTGCCTATCTGGCCCGACTGACGCGAGGAGGCATGCTGGAAGTACTCTCTCAGGATTTCATGCGCACGGCTCGCGCCAAGGGCGCCAACCCGGTACGCCAGTTGTTCGTTCACGCCCTGCGCAGCGGTCTGCTGCCGGCAGTTTCCTATCTGGGCCCGGCCTTTGCGGCCCTCATTACGGGGTCCTTCGTGGTGGAAACCTGTTTCCAAGTACCGGGCATGGGCCTACACTTCGTCAATGCCACGACAGACCGAGACTATTTCCTCATTCAGGGACTTGTTCTGTGCTACGGCGTGCTGATAGTTATGGCCAACCTCGTGGTGGATTTAGTTCTCGTAGCACTTAACCCCCGCCTGCGGACGCAGGGCACGGCATAAATCATGGCGGCAAAAACATACATTCAAGGCAATTCACTGTGGAAAGACGCTTGGCTGCGCCTCACCCGCAACCGCGCAGCCATGGCCGCGCTCGCATTCCTTGTTCTCATGGTGCTGGCTTGCTTCGTGCTGCCGCTTTTCCCCATCATCCCGAACCCGAACGCCACAGATTTGAACAACATTGCGGGCCCCTGCTGCCTCGAACACCCGTTCGGCACGGATCAGCTGGGGCGTGACCTTCTGGCACGTGTGCTGTACGGCGGCCGCATCTCGCTACTGGTAGGACTGGTGGCCACGGTGGTGGCCCTCATTATAGGCCTCATATACGGACTGATATCCGGCTACGCCGGTGGCAAAGTGGATGCTTTCATGATGCGCACGGTGGATGTGCTCTTCGCGCTGCCCTTCATCGTGCTGGTGATTGTTTTCTCCCTGAGCATAGAAGAGCCCAGCCGAGAACTAACGGCGGCTATCGTGGAGCTTACAGGATGGAAACGAGAAGCCGTGGCGCCCATTCTCGGGCTGGTGCCGCTCTTCATCGCCATCGGTGCGCTGGGGTGGCTCACGCTGGCTCGTATTGTCCGCACCCAGACGCTGGAGATTAAAGCTCAGGAGTACATCATGGCTGCACAATCTCTCGGCCTGAGCCATCTGAACATCCTCTTCCGCCACATTGCACCGAACCTGCTGGGAACCGTCGTGGTATACACCACCTTGGCTGTGCCGGGCATCATGCTCACGGAATCCACCCTCTCCTTCATCGGCTTGGGCGTCAAGGCACCGAACTCATCATGGGGCACGCTCATTAAGGAAGGAGCGGACCGCATGGAAGTCACACCGGAGCTTCTCATCTTCCCGGCAGTCTTCTTCTGCCTTACCTTGCTTTCCCTCAATTTCCTCGGGGATGGCCTGAGAGATGCTATCGACCCGCGTTCAGCCAAGGAATAACGCTAATAGTTGGCGCTAACTGCTTGCGAGCGGCATTGATATGGGCCAGAATGGGGCGCATATGAAACAAAGCCCGCTTGCCCCCCTTCATGAACGCCTGTCAGCCCGCATGAGTAACGATGGGGGCTGGAGTATGCCGCAGCAGTACACGAACCTGATAAACGAACACATCGCGGCTCGAGCCTCCTGCGCCGTCTTCGATATCTCTCATTTCGGCAAGTTCATACTGACCGGCAAGGGTGCGCTCGACTGGCTGGAGCAACACCTCTCCAACGATATTGCTTCCTGCAGCGATGGAGCCTTGCAACAAACTCTCATGCTGCGCAAGGACGGCGCCATTCTGGATAGATTCACTCTGATGCGGGAAAACAGTGAGCGTTTCATGCTCATAGGCTCAGTTTCCCTAGCTGATTCCGATTACAAAATACTGAGCAAAGAGCTTCAAAACACACATTTGCAATTCACTAATGAGACGGATACCCTCTGCATCATCGCCCTCAGCGGGCCGGATTCTCACAAGGTTCTTTCCAGAGTCTTCTATGATACAGCCATTCCGCTCAAAGGTACATTCCGGCAGTTCCGGCGTGGAAGGCTGAGCTGTATCCTTTCAAACGCGGATTTGTCCGGCACGGGAAGTATTGAGATTTTCTGCCCTGCGGCAAGCGGCATCAACTTGTTTGAACAATGTATGGCTGCAGGGGCCGTACCCTGTGGTGTGCTGACACGCAATTACCTGAGAATATCCCGAGGCCACGGAGATGCTGCGAAAGACTTTCATAAGCTTCCTCCTGCACACGCCGGCTTGGCTCACCTCTGCGCTCATGGAAAGAACTACACCGGCGCTGATGCAGTAAACACACAGCTACCGGCAGATGCTCTGCTGATTTCACTCAGATGCCACACACCGGGACTCACCCCCACCATCGGTAGCAAGGTACAAAACAAGAGGGGTGAAGTAGTCGGAAAAGTAACAAGCTCAGCACCATCGCCGGGAGCTCATAGCTACGCCATGGCTTATGTGAAAGCAGCTTTTACCGAACCGGGAACAAAGCTGCAGATTATCAGCAATGGGCAAATCATACCCGCCACAGTGGCGGAAAAAGAAGACAGCGAAACAATGTCTCAATAAGTACAACCGGCAAAGCCATTCGCGCGGAAAATCTCCTTAATGGAGTTCGTGAGCTCCTGCTCCGGAGGCTCCACATCCGCCAGAGTATATTCTAAGCCAAGTTCTTCCCACTTAAACTTGCCAATCTGATGGAATGGCAGCACGTCCACACGCTGCACATTACCCAGGCCGGCAGCATAGCGGGCAAGCTTCTCGACATCCGCCGGATTATCTGTAATGCCAGGCACCAGAACATAGCGCAGCCACATCGGCTTACCGGCAGCTGCAAGACGCTCAGCAAAATCCAGAGTAGGTTGCAGGGGCTGCTTCACCAGCTCTTGATACACCTCAGAATTCCAAGCTTTGATATCCAACAGCACAAGGTCAATATCCTTCAGCATTTCATCATCCACGGATGCACCGAGATGCCCGGAAGTATCTATGCAGGTGTGGAGGCCTTGGGCCTTGCAGCCCTTCAGGATGGCCCGGGTGAAACGCGGCTGGAACAAGGGGTCACCACCGCTGATAGTCACTCCACCGCCAGCAGCTTTCATGAAGGCAGCATAGCGGCTAATCTCCTCCAACACATCATCAGCAGAGCGCTCTTTGCCGCGGCGCACGAAGGAGGTATCAGGATTATGGCAATAGCGGCAGCGAAGACTGCAACCGCTGAGGAATAAAATGAAACGCACGCCGGGCCCATCCACGGTGCCACAGGATTCCACAGAATGCACCAGCCCAAGAGTGGTGCTTTCCTCGATGTTCTGTTCAGTTTCCGTTTTCATGAGCTTTCTGGCGGCTTATCCTTATTTAGCGTCAACCTGCAAAGCAGGATTCGGGCACTTGTGGTGCTACCGAGTCCCGGCCTTGCAGGTTGAGATAGTTTTCAGAGTTTCAGATTATCTGGTGTGGAAGGTACGGGAGATTACCTCGCGCTGCTGCTCGGGAGTGAGCTTGATGAAGTTCACGGCGTAGCCAGACACGCGGATGGTAAGCTGCGGGTACTTCTCGGGATGCTCCATGGCGTCCATGAGAGTCTCGCGCTCCAGCACGTTCACGTTGATGTGGTGACCGGTAGCGGCAAAGTAAGCATCCAGCAGGCCTACAAGCTTGGTGCGGCGCTCCTCGTCCTCCTTGCCCAGAGCACCGGGAACGATGGAGAAGGTGTAGGAGATACCGTCCTGGCTATCGTCATAGTTGAGCTTAGCCACGGAAAGCATGGAAGCCACGGAACCGTTCTTGTCGCGGCCGTGCATGGGGTTGGCACCCGGAGCGAAGGGCTCGCCGGCGCGGCGACCATCGGGGGTGTTGCCGGTCTTCTTGCCGTATACCACGTTGGAGGTAATGGTAAGCACGGACTGCGTGGGCAGAGAATCGCGGTAGGTGTGCAGGCTGCGAATCTTGTTCATGAAGTTCGTGACAAGCTCGCAAGCGATGTCGTCCACACGGGGGTCGTTGTTGCCGTAGCAGGGGAACTCACCCTCGGTCTCGAAGTCCACGATAAGGCCCTCCTCGTTGCGGATAGCCTTCACCTTGGCGTACTTGATGGCGGACAGAGAGTCAGCAGCCACGGACAGACCGGCGATACCGCAGGCCATCGTGCGCAGAATCTCGGGGTCGTGCAGGGCCATCTCGATGCGCTCGTAGCAGTACTTGTCGTGCATGTAGTGGATGATGTTAAGGGCATCCACATAGGTCTTGGCGAGCCAGTCCTGCATGTTGCTGAAGAGCTCCATCACCTTGTCGTACTCCAGGTACTCGCCCTCGTAGCGGGGAGCAGCGGGGGTAACCTGCTTGCCCTTCACCTCGTCTACACCGCCGTTAAGTGCATAGAGAAGGCACTTGGCGAGGTTGGCGCGGGCGCCGAAGAACTGCATCTGCTTACCAATACGCATGGCGGACACACAGCAGGCAATGCCGTAGTCATCACCCCAGTACGGGCGCATCAGGTCGTCATTCTCATACTGCACGGAGGAAGTCTCGATGGAAACCTTGGCGCAGAACTTCTTGAAGCCCTCGGGAAGGCCCTGAGCCCACAGCACGGTGAGGTTCGGCTCCGGAGCCGGTCCGAGATTGTACAGGGTCTGCAGCATACGGAAGGAGCTGCGGGTTACCAACGTACGGCCGTCCTCACCCATACCACCGATGGATTCCGTTACCCAAGTGGGGTCACCGGAGAAGAGGCTGTTGTACTCGGGAGTACGGATGAAGCGCACCATGCGCAGCTTCATCACGAAGTGGTCCATGAGCTCCTGAATCTCGGACTCGGTAATGGTACCAGCAGCGAGATCACGCTCGAAGTAGATGTCAAGGAAGGTAGATACACGGCCCAAGGACATAGCGGCACCGTTCTGCTCCTTCACAGCGGCGAGATAGCCGAGGTAGGTCCACTGCACAGCCTCGCGGGAGTTCTGAGCGGGGCGGCTGAGGTCGCAGCCATAGCTCTGACCCATGCGAGCGAGCTCGTCCAGAGCACGAATCTGCTCATTCATCTCCTCACGAAGACGGATGAGGGACTCAGTCATCTCACCAGCCTCACGCTCCTTCAAATCCTTGCGGCGGGCAGCGATGAGCTTGTCAGTACCGTACAGAGCCACACGGCGATAGTCACCGATGATACGGCCACGGCCATAAGCATCCGGCAGACCGGTGATGATACCGGCGGAACGAGCAGCACGAATGTCGCTGGTGTAGGCGTCGAACACGCCTTCGTTGTGAGTCTTGCGAATGCGGCCGAAGAACTCAGCAGTGTGCGGGCACATCTGGAGGCCGTAGGACTCAAGGGCCTTCTGAGCCATGCGCAGGCCACCGAAGGGCATGAGAGCACGCTTCAGAGGAGCATCCGTCTGCAGACCAACTACCTGCTCTTTGTCCTTGTCGATATAACCGGGACCGTGTGACACGATAGTGGAAACCACTTCAGTATCAGCATCCAGCAGACCACCGGCATCAATTTCCTTCTTCATAAGATCCTTCACCTCGTCCCACAAATCATTGGTGCGGGAGGTAGGACCAGCAAGGAAAGAGCCATCACCTTCATAGGGGGTGTAGTTCTGCTGAATGAAGTCGCGTACGTTAATGGACTCAGTCCATACGCCGCCCTTAAAACCCTCCCAAGGATTGGGAGTCTCAGTTGCTGTCTCAGTCATAAAATAGCTTGTTTAAGGTTGAAATTTCGGACTCTTTTTCCGTGTAAGAATAGTATCTGTTTTTACTTTTAAAGTCAAGACGAATCGACCAAATTTGAAAAGATTCTAAAAAAATAATATCGCGCGCCCCCCTGCCGAGCTAACAGATACACATTCCGCCTCAGCAAAGCTTCTCACAAGGAGCAGATAAAACAACAGTTTAACCTACTATGCATAAACTTTTACCGATAGCCGTAGTCTTTGAGTTACAGCGGTCCTATATCATACAAAAGAAACGCAACGGGAGAAAGAGCGATGGAAAGCGAAACATCTAGCAGCACGCAGACACCCTGCACCGGATAGAGAGCGTAGTGCAACCAGCTGCGTTTATTCTCATACAAGGAGTAACCATAATCCCAGCTAAAATCATACTGACTCCCAGACCTCATGGATGGGAGACGCAGAATGGGTTTCATCCCTTCAAAATCAGCAGCAGACAACACCTTGGGAGCTGGGTCAGAGTTGAGAGTTGCTACCTCTTCATAAATCGAATGACGAGGATTCAGTTTCACCAGACGGACTTTCACATAAACATCCCCAATCGTCACTCCCCGCAGGCCTCTATATCCATATTGAGGGTACGAAAACCTGTGGTGGGAACCTTCAGAAGAAATACTAAGTGTTTCCACCGAAATGAGAGGATGCCTCTCAGGGGCAAGCTGCAAGGGTACTCGGGCGTAATATACTCCGCTTTTACAGTAGATTTCGTACTGATTTGCCCATCCGATATCATAGGCTTCATTACCGATGGAGTTCACATATTCACGGCTGGTGACACTAACTACCGTACAGGCAGAGAGACAAAGCGCAGCAGCCATGAAAATGAACTTTGAGAGTAACCATTTCATAAACGTGTATTAAAAAAAACTCTGCCGCCAATCTAAATTAGCGGCAGAGCGATTATGATAAACTAGAGCGGCTATCAGTTTGCGTTGTAGATAGCGCGGGCGCGGGCAGCGGC
Source organism: Akkermansia sp. (assembly GCA_045653545.1). Taxonomy (GTDB): domain Bacteria; phylum Verrucomicrobiota; class Verrucomicrobiia; order Verrucomicrobiales; family Akkermansiaceae; genus Akkermansia. The sequence continues at coordinate 71,601 of JAZOMC010000044.1, read as the reverse complement.
TTCATCGTAAGCGCGCTGAGCAGCCTCCTTGGCCTCGCCGTCCTCGGCGTTCTGTACAGCGTCGTACAGATTCCAGAGGTCGCAAGCCTGAACGGCGGCACGATGAGCAACGGTGTAAGCCTCAGCAGCTGCGGTGGTAGCAGCCTCCTGCTCGGGGGAAGCCCAAGCATGCTTGTAACCCTGCACCTCGTTCCAGTGGCCACGAGTGAAGTCCGGGAAAGCCACGGCGCAGTTGTTGTTATCCATGGAGAGGGTACCCAGCTCAGCAAGGCAGCACCACTCAGCGAGGTCGTATACGTCCATGTCCAGCGGCAGACCGTTCTGGAGACAGTATACGAGACGGGCGTCCATGAAGAAGTCCATACCGCCATGACCACCTACGCGCTCAGCCATTTCGCCATAGCGCTTAATGATGGGGTGACGATAACGCTCGCGGAGAGCCTCCATCTCCTCCTCAGGCATGAAGCTGTGGGAGCTGAGGTCATCGATGCGGGGAGCGGCGCCGTTAGCAGCCAGCTGAGCAGCATCAATAGCGAAGCCCTCGATGGGGTACTTGTTAGCAAAGCCCTGAGTACCGACAAGCTGGAAAAGACGGTTGTAGGGCTGGGGAGTCATCACATTGTGCTGAATCTCCACCACGCAACCATTCTCAGTGCGCATGAGGGTGGTGGTGTGGTCGCCGTTGCGGAAGTTCGGACAAGCCTCACCGGTCACGCGCTCCACGTACTGACGGCCACGCACGGAGCGGGTGTCCATAGCAACGAGAGTGCGGAAACGGTCACCACGGTGAATGTTCATCACCTGAGCCACAGGGCCGAGGCCGTGGGTAGCATACACGTCACCACGGTTGTCGCGGTTGTAAAGCATACGCCAGCCGAGCTTCTGAGGATCGTTCTCGGGGTTTACCCAGTACTCATCCCAGAACTCGTCCAAATTGTGAATGTAAGCGCCCTTGGCGTAAATCACCTCACCGAGCACGCCCTGCTGAGCCATGTTAAGGCAGTCCAGCTCAAACCAGTCGTAGCAGCAGTTCTCAAGAATCATGCAGTGCACGCGCTTGGACTCAGCCAGGTTAATGAGAGCCCAGCACTGCTGGAGGTTCATGGCGCTGGGTACCTCGATAGCGGCATGCTTGCCGTTCTGCATAGCATACTCAGCCACGGGGAAGTGATGATCCCAGTCTGTAGCGATGTAAACGAGGTCAACGTCAGGACGCTGGCAGAGCTCCTTGTAGCCCTCAGCACCGTAGTAAATAGCAGCAGGAGCCAAGCCGGCGCGGCGAAGGGATTCCTGGCACTTCTCGGCACGCTCACGGCTGTAGTCACACAGAGCTACAACTTCCACACCGGGAATGTGGGTAAAGCGAGGAACTGCACCGGAACCACGCATACCAAGGCCCACGAAAGCCACGCGCACAGTCTTCATGGCAGGAGCTGTCAGACCGATGGCGTGCTGCTGCCCCTCGGGGCGCTCAGGAGTCTCAACAACGAGCGTACCCTTATCCCAATGCGTCCTGGTATCAGGAGAAAGAGACTGAGCATTCAGACCCGTTGCAGCGAAAACGACTGCAAACGCTAAAGCGAATACTTTGTTCAGTTTCATATGTTTGTTATGGTATTAGAAGAAATATGTGGTGCAAGCGGTAGACGCACTGTCATAGTGCCCACGTTTGACTTGAGCTATTTTAATAATTTAAGAGTAGTAAGTCAAGCTCTTTCTGTGCCACCCTGCACAGCGCACTGACTATCAGTTAATCAGAGTTTGCTTTAATTCCTATTAAACTACAAGGATGACGTTTTTCTTCACCACCGCACACCATGTCCGGGGTGCCGTCACCATCAAAATCAGCAATGGCCGAGTAGTAGCGAGGGGCAGCATAGCGTTCCACTTCATTCTCAGAAGGAGGCTTCACGCACCTGAAGCGCAATTCTCCATTCATCACTTCTCCGAAATATGTACCCGAAGGCGTCTGCAAATCAGGAATAGAATCCGCATTTTCATCCACCACAAGGAAATAGTGCGCAGGAATACAGAGTGGGGTACCATCCATCAACCGGACACGGTCCCCCATCGCAAGAACAGGTACGTCCTCACCCACCACAGAGACATAAACAAGAGAACCATCAATCAAACGAACCATAAGCTCATTCCCCTCCACCACGGCTACACCATCCGTTTCCACATTTTGATTATCTGTCGTTTTCAGAACAATAGGCTCAGAGAAAAGAACCTTCCCACGCTTAGACTCGTTAATGAAGAACCAAAGTCGCGAATGAGCCTGCATGATGAGGTCAGGAAGGCGGCCCCCCACATCAATGGCAGCAGGAATGAAGTACGACTGAGGCTCACCAGCACCCGGCGTAAACTCTGGCAACTCCCCGAAATAGCGGAAACCACTGAGGCTCTCTGCACCATTCACGGCACAATCTAAAATACAAAGAGAAACAAAAAGTCTCATCATACTATCCATCATAACATCTTTCTTTTCTACCGCAAGAGAATACTGAGTCATACGCGCTGACGCGCGCAAGGTTTGAACAAGGCTCCGCTCTGTGCTAGTATGCTTGTGTATGGCAACCATTAGCAGCACTGCATCCATCCGTGATTTAATCAGCCTCATGCTCACACACGGCGTCACCCGCTGTGTAGCATGCCCCGGCAGCAGGAACTCGCCCATCGTGGCCAGTCTGGCGGAGCTAGATGGAGTAGAACTGCGTGGCGCTACTGATGAACGCAGCGCCGGCTTTACCGCCTGCGGATGGGCCGCACAGGCTCAGGCACCTGTGGCAGTTTGCGTGACTTCCGGCTCAGCATTGCTGAATCTGCATCCGGCGGTAGCGGAAGCGCATTACCGCCACCTGCCGTTGCTGATAATCTCGGCAGACCGCCCTGCCAGTTGGATTGGTCAACAGGACGGCCAGACACTTCCTCAACCCGGATGTTTCGGCCCCCTCTGCCGCATGAGCGTGCAAATTCCTGAAGCTGCGGAAGAAAGCTGGCACCGGAACCGCTTGCTGAATGAAGCTCTGCTGGAGCTTACGCACCGCGCAGGAGGACCTGTACATATCAACATGCCTCTTAGTGAGCCACTGTTTGCCACCACGGAAGAGCCCCTGCCCACTCCGCGAGTCATTCGCCGCACAGAGCTGGCAAGAATGAATGCGGATGAAGAAACAGAGCTTCTTGATACGGTAGCCGCCTGTCCACGCCGCCTGATATTGCTGGGGCAATTACCGGCAGACGCACAGATTCCCCCTTCACTCGCTGCAGAGAAAGCCTTTGCTATCATCGGAGAACATCTCTGTAATACCGCTCTGGCTATCACTCAGCCGGATGCCGTGCTCGGACCGGAACCGGAGGCAGAGATGAGCCCGGATTTGCTCATCACGTACGGAGGCTGTATCATCTCCAAACGCCTGAAAACGCTTCTGCGTAACAATCCGCCCCGCGAGCACTGGCACATCTGCCCGGACGGCACCGTGGTGGACACGTTCTGCAATCTGACACGCGTCATCGAGGGCGACCCCGCCGAGCTGTGGGAGCTTCTCTCCGCCTTTGCGGAAGAGGGTGACGAATCCTACGCTGAGCGTTGGCTCACACCTGTACCGGTACCGCAATTCCCTTACAGCGGCATGCAGCTGGTGGGTGATACGCTTGGAGCCATGCCTGAGGGAAGCGTGCTTCACTTGGCAAACAGCTCAGCCGTGCGTTTTGCCCAGCTTTACCCCCTGCCCGCGGATACTCAGGTAGAATGCAACCGAGGAGTAAACGGCATCGAGGGCTCGCTCTCCGCCGCTCTCGGCTATGCCATGGGAGATTCCCGCCCGCAGTACATCATCTGCGGTGATCTCTCCTTCTTCTACGATATGAATGCGCTGTGGCTTCAGGGCATCCCGGCGCAGGTAAAAATCCTCCTTATCAACAATGGCGGCGGCGGCATCTTTGATTACATCCCCACACCGGATAATCCTTTGGTAAACGGCAGCCATCAAGCCACAGCCTCCGGCTGGGCACAAAGCTGCAATTTTGAATACCTGAGCGTTCGCAATGAGCATGACTGGCCCGCGGCCCTCGCTGCACTCACTACACCGGGCAATCGCCCCGTTCTCGTGGAGGCCTTCACCGACAGCGCCAAAGACGCAGCCTTCTTCAAACAATTCAACGCACAATACTGACATCACCATGAAACGCGAGTGGAAAACCATCAAGCAGTACGAGGAAATTCTCTTCGAGCAGTACGGCGGCATCGCCCGTATCACCATCAACCGTGAGCGCTACCGTAACGCTTTCACCCCTCTCACCACCGCTGAAATGAGCGACGCGCTGCACCTCTGCCGTGAGATGCAGGATGTAGCAGTCGTCGTTCTCACCGGAGCTGGAGATGTGGCCTTCTGTGCCGGTGGTGTCATGAACGTGAAAGGATACGGCGGTTATATGGACCGCGGCGGTGTGCCCCGGCTCTCTGTTCTGGACGTGCAGAAGCAGATTCGCTCCCTGCCCAAGCCGGTCATTGCGGCCGTGAACGGCTTCGCCATCGGTGGCGGGCATGTGCTGCACGTTGTCTGTGACCTCTCCATCGCTTCCGAAAATGCCATTTTCGGCCAGACCGGCCCCCGCGTAGGCAGTTTTGATGCGGGCTTCGGCTCCTCCTACATGGCCCGCTGCATTGGCCAGAAGAAGACGCGTGAAATCTGGTTCCTCTGCCGCAAATACAATGCTCAGGAGGCTCTGGAAATGGGACTCGTGAACAAAGTAGTGCCGCTCTCCCAGCTTGAGGATGAATACGTACAGTGGGCAGAAGAGATGATGATGCACTCCCCCATTGCGCTCCGCATGATTAAGGCAGGGTTGAATGCTGAGCTGGATGGTCAGGCCGGCATCCAGGAGCTGGCAGGCGATGCCACCATGCTTTTCTACATGTGTGATGAGGCACATGAAGGCTCCCGTGCTTTCTTGGAAAAACGCAAGCCGGACTTCTCCAAGTACCCCAAAATGCCCTGAGCACCACACGCCGTTGCTCCGCTTTAATCACACGCCCATTCTGGATTTTCCGCAGCCCTTCACGCTGCGGGTAGAGCGGCGTGTTCTTCATTTCCGTAAGCCGGCTATGACCTCTCGCGGCGCGCTGACAGAAAGAGAGACATATATCATAGCCGCGCACACGGCTGAAGGCACGGGCTATGGTGAATGCTGCACCATGCCCGGACTGCTGCCTGCGCCCACAGCAGACGAAATGGCTGCATGCTGTGCGGAGATTGAACAACGAGGTGGGCTGAAAAACGCCACGCTGCCCTCACCCATTCAATTCGGTATAGAATGCGCCCTGCTCGCAGCCCTGCGCCCGGGGAAACCTCGCTGGGACAGCCCCTTTTCCAGAGGCGAAGAAGGAATCCCCATCCACCATCTCATCTGGATGGCAGATGTGGACAGCATGCTCGCCGCCATGGAGAAAGGAATAGAGGCTGGCTTCACCTGCCTGAAGCTGAAGGTGGGAGCACTCCCCTTTGCGCACGAGCTGGAAATGCTTCGTCAGGCTCGTTTATCCTTTCCACAAGCGGAAATCCGGGTGGATGCAAATGGTGCCTTCACGCCCCAAGAGGCCCTGAACAAACTGGAACAACTGGCCGCGGCTGGGGTTCACAGCATTGAACAGCCTATCCGTCCTAGGCAATGGAAAGAGCTGTCTGAACTTTGCCGCTATACTCCCCTTCCTATTGCTCTGGATGAGGAGCTCATCTGCTCCCCTTCACAAGAACACCTACTGGACACCATCAGGCCACAGGCTATCGTCATCAAGCCTTCGCTCCATGGTGGGCTCATGGCAGCCGAGAGCTGGGCAAACCTAGCAGAAGAACGAAATATCAGCTGGTGGGTAAACTCCGCGCTGGAAAGCCACATAGGCCTCACAGCTCTAGCAGAATGGTGCGCCTATGCCGCGCCAGGGCAGCTGCAGGGGCTAGGTACCGGCAGGCTCTTTACAGATGACGAGCCTTATCCGGTGCGCCTGAACGGCTCACAATTGTACTACGAACAGACTAAGTAAACCTCCGTTAATTCGGAGCAAAAGCAAATATGCCCAGCAGAGGCGGTATGGCCATCAAAGGCCAGCCGATGGCGTACCAAGCCTCCTCACTCATGTATTTCCTCAGGCGCCCAAGAATGTGCAAACACGCAATTGATACAGCAATAGCCAAGTAAATACTATGCAGAAACTCAGGACTCTTAGACATGTACCATAAGCTGAACAGGAAAAATACCATCAGGACGGCAGAGTACACCACCGTAGTACGCTCGGCCGCATCTCGCTCCTGCCGCCGCATCGAAGAAAATATATAAAACACAACTATCAGTAACCACAGCGGTGTATTTAGCAACATCTGCAGAGGTGATGCAAAAAAGGCGAAGTAGTGAGAAGGGATCGCGATAGTAAACACCAGCGCCGCAGATAAACTGATGGTTCTGTACTGAGGAGACCGACTCAATAAGGGCACAAATGCCAATATAAACATCAGAAAAGGAACACTGGCAAAATCTAGAATCAATCGACCAGCCACAAAAAGCAGAATCCATGAAATAGCAAGTATTACTGCAAGGATGATAACTATCATCGCGGCAAGATGGCTGCGATAATAATCCGCATTCCGAATGTCACCACCTGCTATGGCCTTACCGAGACGAACACACAGCAACACTAACCACACCGCTGAGAAGACGCCAACCACAGGACATGGCGTCAAAATATGCACCTGAAATCCTACCCCAAGGAATATACTCCAACACACAGCTGCCAAAGCAGCATCCACTCCCCAGAGAGATGCTAATTGCCAATACGGACACAGGGCTTTGTTGGTAGTAGTAGTCACGGATTTCATCATATAACAATTTATGACCTATTACAAGAATTCAACGCGTCATTAAACAAACAGTCAATTTCAAATCACATGCAAATATATGACAGAACAGCATCATTTCCTCTCCGGAAATGATGCTGTTCAAGAGTCTGCACCAATGTAACGCTCTCAGCCTAGGCGCTTACATATTGCCTCAGCCACACAGGGCGGCACACATGCCTGTACCCAGCGCTCTCCCCCGGGCAAGCCAACGAAGCCACGCACCATGGAAGAGCTGATTTCCTCCAACTCGGAAGGCGGCATAAGAAAGACGCTCTGAATATCCGGCTGCATGCGGGCATTCATACGGGCCATAGCTTTTTCATACTCAAAATCTATGGTATTTCGAATCCCTCGCAGCAGATAGGAAGCTCCTACGCGTGAAGCAAAATCCACTAGGAAGCCCTGCTTCACCACTTCCACCCTGACATTTCCTGGCAGGTCGGCAACCATACTGCTCAACAAGCGCTGGCGTTCCTCAATAGGAAGAAAACCGGCCTTATCCGGATTGACAGCCAGCACAACTATAAGCTCATCAAACATCTCTGCGCCACGGGATATCATCCACAGATGCCCGTTGGTGGGAGGATCAAAGCTTCCGGCGTAAATGGCAGTACGACTCATCATATCTCAATGAATAAAATGCGACGCAGCGGGAACTTACCCGCTGCGTCGAAAGGGTGATTAATTCTTTATGCACCACCGGCATTAGCCAAAGAAGCCTTATCCGGCGGCAGGAAGTTCTTGAACCTTGCCTTATCAATAGCCTTCATGTAAGCTTCTTCCGGGGTGACGAGGCCCTGCTGGAGTTTCTGCCAGATGGCGTCATCCATGAACTGCATACCCAGCTGCTTGCCGCCGGTAATCACGTCCGCAAGTTTCTGAGTGGCACCTTCACGAATAATGGCACCCACGGCGGGCGTGGCGAAGAGAATCTCGTTCACAGCCACACGGCCGGGCTTGTCACAGCGCTTCATGAGCAGCTGTGCCACCACACCGCGGAGGGAGCCGGCAAGCATGGTGCGAGCCTGTGACTGCTGCTCTGCCGGGAACACGTCAATAATACGGTCAATGGTCTTACGAGCGTTATTCGTGTGCAGTGTACCGAATACCAGAAGGCCCGTCTCAGCTGCGGTAAGTGCCAAGGAAATGGTTTCAAGGTCTCGCATCTCACCCACGAGCACGATGTCAGCATCCTCACGAAGTGATGCACGCAGACCATCAGCGAATGTAGGACAGTTCACCGGCACCTCACGCTGAGTAATAATACTCTTCTTGGAGGGATGCACAAATTCGATGGGTTCCTCCACCGTGATGATATGGCGGGAGAAGTTTGTGTTGATGTAGTCAATGGGAGCGGCCAGCGTGGTGGATTTACCGGAGCCGGTGGGGCCCGTCACCAGCACAAGACCGGAGCCCATCTCGCCGCAGCGCTTACTCTGCTCAGGCACATTCAGCTGCTCCATGGTGAGAATCTTGGTGGGAATGAGACGGAACACACAGCCATAACCTCTCTGCTGCTTCAGGAAGTTACAACGGAAGCGTGAGGTGGCATCCATCTCATAAGCGAAGTCCGCATCACCGCCCTCTGTGTACTCCTTCCAGAGTCTGGGCGGGCAGATGGGCTCCATGAGCTCAATCATGTCCTCGTGCGTAAGAATCTTCTCCTCGATGGCCACGATGTCGCCGTGCACGCGCATTTTCGGCGGCTGACCTTCGGAAAGGTGCAAGTCTGAACCACCGTTCTCGACAAGAGCGGTAAAGTATGTATCAATGCGATTTTTCATGTCGTGTATAAGGGGGCTGGTGGTTTACTGTGCTGCGGGGGGCTCGGGGTGATCCTTGAGGAACTTGTCCATCATGGTCTTATCCGTGGCGCGGGTGGTGCATTCCTCGGCACTAATGATACCCTTGAGGTAAAGCTCCTGCAGGGAGTCATCCATGAGGCGCATACCCTGGGCCTTACCGGTCTGGATAAGGCCGGGAATCATGAAGGTCTTACCTTCACGAATACAGTTGGCAATAGCGGATGTATTCACGAGCATTTCCAGAGCCATCACACGGCCGGAGCCATCCTTCTTAGGCACCAGCTGCTGGGAGATAACACCACGGAGAGACTCAGACACCATGATTCGGATGTGCTCACGCTCATCCACGGGGAAAGCGTCCAGCACGCGGTCAATCGTACGAGCGGCGGAACCGGTATGCAGCGTACCCAGCACAAGGTGACCCGTTTCAGCGGCGGACAGAGCCAGAGAGATTGTCTCAAGGTTACGCATTTCACCCACCATGATAACATCCGGGTCCTGGCGAAGGGCACCACGGAGAGCACGACCGAAAGATTCCGTGTGCTTGTGCACCTCACGCTGGTTCACTTGGCAGCCGATGGGCTCGAAAATAGCCTCAATCGGGTCCTCCAGCGTAATAATGTGGTCATGGCGGTCCTTGTTAATGAAGTCAATAATGGCTGCCAGCGTGGTGGATTTACCGGAACCCACAGAACCGGTCACGAGAATAAGACCGTTGGTAAAGCGGGTAAGAGGCACCACGTACTCTTCCGGCAGGTTGATATCCTGCATGGTGAGCAGCTTGCTGTTAATGATACGGAAGCAAATGGAATAACCGAGGCGCTGATCCACCACGGAGGAACGATAACGGCCCAGCGGATTCTGATAAGCGAAGTCCACATCACCCTTTTCCTTCAGTCGGGCCCATTCCTTCTCCGTCAGGAAGCTGTCCACAAGGGCCTCAGCATCCTCACGAGTGAGGTTGGGAGCACCTTCCCACATAGGCTGCAGATTACCAAAGCGGCGCCAGCTAGGAGGACAGGAGGCCGGCAGGTGGAGGTCTGAGCACTTAGCATCAATACCCAGCTTAAGGAAGCTGTCCACATTCAGCATGAGAATAATGATAAGGTAGCCCACCTCCTGCTTGTAAATATAAGCGTGATACTTGCCGGAAGGAGATTCCGCGATGAAATCCACGGTACCCTCTGTCTCCAAAATAGCACGCTGTTCCTCCGTGGAGCAACTGTTCATGATAGAGATGGTCTCCTCCTCGCTCAGAGCGGGAGCGTCATCTGCCATGGGTTCATATGCACCGGCTTTCATCCAGTACGGCTGAAGGCCCACACCGAGATACAGAGCGGGGCTGTATTCAGTCCGGGCTGCTTCAAGATACTGGTTTATATTATCGAAAATGTATGTTTCACTCATGTTATCGTTCTTACTCTACCACGTTGCTCCCGCGCTTTCCAGCATAAAGTGACGCCTGTGACGGAAAATCCCGTATTTTTTAGTGTTTTAAGTAACTCTCAGAAAAAAAACGGGGAGCAGAAGCTCCCCGGACAGACATTCTGAAACTGTTTCAGCGTTTACTCAGCCAACTCCTCAAGGAAACGCCATTTACCACGCTGAACAATAAAATCATAGAAGGGCTCGGCTTGGAGATTGCCATCCGAAATAGCCATATTCAGGAACAGGCGGGCACGACGCTCATCACCGGCAGTTGAAGAATTCCCCATAGCAGTAATGGCAGCCATCACCACATATGCATGACGAGAACCATTAGCGTAATCCTCAGTCAGCGCATTAATGGCCTTATTCAAATCAGCCGGTACACCATCGCCGTTGTAATAAATACTGGCCAAAGCCTGATTCACCCACTGAGAGCCCTTGGTGCGGGCCGTTGCAAGATATTCCAGCCCCTTAGGCACATCCTGAGAACAACCGGCTCCCAGTACCATGCAATAGCCCAAGCCGGCAGTACCATTCGGATCACCGCTGCGATGTGCCAGATGGAACAAGCCATACACAAGCTCCTTGTTCATGGTGGCACCATACCCTTCCGCAAGGAAGGAAGCGAGGGAGGAAACAGCCGCAGGCTCACAAAGCATGGCTGCTATGTGAAGCATGCGCAACCCCTCCGCTGCTTTCTGAGCATCATACTGCTCCATTCGAGCAGCTTCCGTGCGCACGATTCCGGTTCCCATATGTCCCAAGGCTGCAGGCAGGTGACGGTCTACTGCCAGCTTCAGACAAGCATCCGCCTTATCAGCAGCCACATAGCTGCAGAGAGCGTAGGGCGCAAAAGGGCTTCCGTGCTCAGAAGCACGCTCCATCCACATAACGAAAGAGGAAGGTTCCTGCTGAGCCGCTGCAATCAGCTCCTCCAAATAGAAATTCTTGCGGCGGAGCTCAGAAGCCACCTCCGGGGCAGTCAGGCTGGAGTTCTGCATGCGACCGGACACCATCAGATACAGAGCACGGGCCTTAGCACTGCCAGCTCGGCAGGCTTCCATGAGCATCTGACGTCCCGGGCGAGCCTCCTGCTCAGAGGAAGCCTGCTCATACACCATGGCGGCATACTCGACCATGGCAGGTACATATTTCTTCTTGGCGGCCTGCTCCAGCAGGGTTCTAGCACGGCTAATCCCAGCAGGCTCTGTAGCGGCCGTCATTCGCAGATACCGGGCCTGCCAAAGCAGAGCGGCAGGATTCCCCTGCTCGGCTGCAGCGGTCATCATGCTCACAAAACTCAGCATATTGCCGGAGGCGTCATACACCAAAGCCGCGGCATCATAAAAATCATCACTATTATTCCGCACCATCGTCTGCAGAACAGTAGCCAGACGAGCCTCGGTGCTCTGAACAGGCGTGGCAGCTGCACCCTGAGCCTCTGCTGTGCTGACAACAGCTCCAATAGAGCATGCAAACGCCACTGAAAGAATAAATAAACGCTTCATGGTGCCCATTATATATGTGAGCCACCACGTGCGCAAGCATATTCTGCGGCACCGTTTTCCTAATTATTTGACTTCTTTCGGAGTTGGTTTCTTCATCCCCAAACGGGTAAGATAACGCCACAGGCCTTCAAACGGGCCATAGCGGAAAAAGCGCAGCCAAATGTTACACGCAATCAGTTGAAGAAGATAGAGCACAAACGCAGCAGCGAGAATACCGGTCACGCTGAATGTACAACTCAATCCGGCGCCATAGCCACAGAGCAACCACACCATGATGATATTCTGCGTAATGTAACAGGTCAGCGTACAGCGCCCCAGTTTACCAAGAGGGGCAGCAATCCACTGTGCACCGGGTCGATTCAGCAGCTGTGCCAGCAGCGGGACAAACCACAGCACAAAGAGAGAAGGCTCTATAATCCCCCAGTATTTTACATCAGCCATGCAGCCACCAAGAATCTTCACCAGCAGCCACGCACCGCCAGCATATACCATCAGCCGATTACAGCTCACCTTCCCCTCAAACACGCGAAGCCGCCCGGCAATCATGCCCAGCAGGAACATCCCCACCAGAGCCCAAATGCGGTAACTGTATATCACAAACAGCAAGCTGTGCCAGATTCCTGTCGTGATGTTCCAGATACCCATCTCAGTAAATGTGGCCGTCTGAGCAGGAGGAGCCCATGTCAACTGATATGTCTCACGGATGCCATCATACCATTGTCTGAGAGCATCAGGCGTACCGATGATATTGTGGTAAAGCGCCAGCGGCTGCAGCAAGCATATTCCGCACAGGCCCACCAGCACCTTCGTGGGGCAGCGCCAGAGTAACACTGGTATAAAACCGGTGATAGCAAAAGTAAGCAGAATATCCCCCAGATAAAACCAGCTGTGAAAAAGAGCAAAGCCCGCCAGCAAAGTCAAGCGCCAGCAAAAACGCCCGCGAAAGTCCAGCCCCTTGGCCATGGCGCGGTCCATCTGCAGGAAGAAACTCAGGCCAAACAGAAAGGAGAATATCAGGAAGAAGCGTTCCACGAACAAATTCACATACAAGTAACCCAGTATGCCATCCATCATGCCATCCGGCACAAAGTCCTGATGAACATTAAAGAAGTTACGGGCATGTGCCATCAGGATGCCGAAAAGAGCCACGGCTCTCACAGCATCAACTGAGTGAATACGCGGGGCGCTTGCAGTCGGTTTATCAGACATCCCTCTAGTAGAGTGGCAAGTTCAGGCGGAAATGACACGCAGAGCTTCCTCTCGGGCCCAAGCATCATCCTCCAGAATCATTTCAAGCTGCCCCTGGTAATCACGGGGGGAAGCATTAGAAAGCACCTTCTCCACCGTCTCCCAAATACCGGAGAAGCCAAGCTTACCATCCACGAAAGCCTGAACAGCCACCTCATTAGCAGCGTTGAACATGGCCGGCATGGTGCCGCCTACCAGCCCGGATTGACGGGCCAGATTCAGCGCAGGGAAATCATCCCAGCGGGGAGCCTCAAACTTCAGGGAAGCAATCTGCGCAAGGTCAAGCTTCTTCAGGCTGTTAAGCGTTCGATCCGGCCAAGTGACAGCGTACTGAATGGGGAAACACATATCACTGCTGCTCAGCTGAGCAAGGATAGAGCCATCCTGATACTCCACGAGCGAATGCACGATACTCTGCGGATGCACGATAACATCCACCCTCTCCATGGGAATACCGAACAGCCAGCGGGCCTCAATCATTTCCAAACCCTTATTGAAAAGCGTAGCGGAGTCAATGGTAATCTTACGGCCCATTTTCCAAGTGGGATGATTAAGGGCCTGCTCCAAAGTAACAGAAGCGAGCTGCTCCTTCGGCGTTGTACGGAAGGGGCCACCGCTCGCGGTAAGGATGAGGCGGCTCACCTGCTCTGCGCCACCTTTATGCCCCTGAAGGCACTGGAAAATAGCGTTGTGCTCACTATCCACAGGCAGCACATTAATCCCCTTGGCGGCAGCACGGTTCATCACCACTTCACCGGCCATCACCAGAATCTCCTTAGAGGCAATGGCCAAATCCTTACCGGCCTCAATAGCCTGCAACGTGGGCTTCAACCCGGCCGTGCCAATGATAGAAACCAGCACCATATCCGCGCCTTCCAGCGTAGCAAGTTCGCAGAGACCATCCAAACCAGTATAGACACGAGTACCGGCAGGAAGCAAGCGCTGCAGCTCAGCCGCGCGGGTGGAATCATAAATACAAACATCCTTCACGCCGAACTCCATGGCCTGAGCTGCAAGCGTTTCCACACTGCTGTGAGCTGCAAGCCCCACCACTTCCATGCGCTCCGGAATATCACGCGCCACTTTCAGCGCGCTAGTGCCGATGCTGCCTGTAGAACCGAGAATGACTACCTTTTTTCGCTTCATGTACGGGGCATACTATACTCCCGATTAAACAGAATTGCAAGCAGGAACACATTTTACGCTTGCAAAACTGCCTCTCAAGTTGTAGATTAGCTGCGCCGTTCGGGTTCGGGTGGTCGCTGTGCAGCCTCGCTGCATAGAGGAAAGTCTGGACATCACAAGGCAGCGCGTCCTCTGAAAGGGGGAGACTCCCGGAGCCAAGGCCGGGAGGACGGAAAGTGCCACAGAAAACAAACCGCCCGCAAGGGTAAGGGTGAAAAGGTGGGGTAAGAGCCCACCGCTCCGAAGGTAACAACGGAGGCACGGTAAACCCCGCGCGATGCAAGACAAACAGGGGAAGGGTCGCCTGCCCGCTGTATCCCCGGGTAATAGTTGCACCCGGCTATAAACGCCGGGTACGGGGTCACACCCGTAAGAAAAATGGCCACACAGCCCGCAAGGGTGGACAGAATCTGGCTTACAGAACCCGAACGGCACTTTTCTCAAGCCACGACCCCATTTTTTCTTTTGTTTTGAAAGTTTGTGCTTGCAATATGGCGCCCGGAGGCGTAAAAAATATAAGCGATGAGCCGCGATTCTGACAGCAAGCCTCAGCGTTCCTCCGTGCCCGGTGTGTTTAACTGGGGGTTGGTACGCCGGGCGCTTCGTGCTGCAGAAGAAGGCGTATACTGCTGGGATATCCCCAGCGGGGAGATTTACTACACTGAGCAATGCCTGCGCATGATGGGGCTTCCCTTCCGTGAGCTTGCCCCTAATATCTTTACCTCCCCGGTGCTCACCATTCATGAGGAAGACCGCCAGCACTTCATCAACGCCGTTCAGCGCTATTTGGACCGCCCCACCAGCTCCCCGCTTCGTGTGGAGGTGCGCCTGCTGAACCTGCGCTCCCGCGGCTGGCGCTGGATTCGCGTGAACGGTCTGGCTGAGCGTGGCCGGGACAAAAAGGCCGTCCAGCTCGTAGGCGTCTGGGTGGACATCACCCGCAGAAAAATGGCGGACCTTCATGCCATGGAGGATCGCGACCTCTTCCGCCACCTCATTAACTACCTGCCGGACAACATCTACTACAAGAACCGCGAGTCCCGCTTCGTGATGGCAAATGAGGCCACCGCTAGGAAAATGGGCGTGCGCACTCCTTCTGACCTCATCGGTTGCAAGGATACTCACTTCTTCTCTGATGACACCACCGAAATCGCCCGTCAGGAGGAGCTCGAAATCATGCGCACCGGCAAGCCCATCACCAACCGCATCCACAAAGAAAGCTGGAAAGGTGGGCACAGCTCATGGTGCAGACTCTCTAAGTTCCCATGGTACGCTCCGGATGGCTCCATCAAGGGCATCGTCGGCATCTCCTCGGACGTCACAGAACTCGTGGAAACGCAGCAGCGCTACCGCCGTATGGCCGAACAGCTTGATCAGCGTAACCGCGCGCTGGAAAAGGAAATCAAGCTCGCCAGGGAAATTCAGTTTGCCCTCCAGTCTCAGCGCATTCCCTCCCGTGAATGGAAAAATGAAGAGACAGGCACACGGCGCTTCGCTCACTTCCACCACATTTACAGCCCCTGTGCAGGAGTAGCGGGTGACTGCTTTGAGGTATTCCCTGTGGGTGACACCGGTGTTGGCATGCTGATATGTGACGTGATGGGCCATGGCGTACAGGCCGCCCTTATCGCCTCCATGCTACGCGGACTTCTGGAGCAGTTCGTCAGCCTCGCAAATACCCCCGGTCTATTCCTCTCCAACCTGAACCGCCAGCTCTGGAGAATCTTTGACAAGGCGAACCTCACCATGTTCACCACTGCCTGCTACGTCTACTTCGACTTGCAGAAAAAGCGTCTCACCATCACCACCGCCGGCCACCCCGTTCCCATCATCATGAGTGCTGAAGGCAAAGCATTCCAGCCGCTCATGCGCCGCTCCCCTGCACTTGGCCTGCTGGAAAACGCACCCTTCCGCGAGAGTGATATCACGCTGGAGCCGGGTATGAAGCTCATGCTCTTTACGGACGGCTTGCCGGAAGCCCGTAACAGCGCAGGTGATGAAATGGGCGCAGTGCGCGTCATGGAGCTACTGGAGCGCAACCGCCCCGAAAATATCAAGGAAATGCTGGACTTCGCCCTCGCCGGTATGCACAGCTTTACTCAATCACCCGAACAGGATGATGATATCTGCCTAGTCGGTGTAGAATTTACTGAGGAAAATCCCGCCTAATGCCCCGCAAAGCCGCTGTTCTGGCCGAAAAGAGCGCTTTTTCGCATATATCATGCAAAAAAAGATTGCATTCAAGCGGTTTTAGCGGTACTCTAGGGACAGTTAAAGATTATTTTTACTGACTCAATCTATATGGAAAACAGCACACAGGGGGGCAACACGCCCTTTGACCTTTCCGAGCTGACCGGTTTCCAGTTTGGTCCTGCCTGGGCCAAGCCGGGTGCCGATACTGCACCGTCCCTGCCACGGACTAACACCTCCGAGCGCCCTGAGCGCCGTGGTGGCCCCCGCCGGCCCAATACTGACCGCAGAGATTCCCGCCCCCGCAGGGATGATGCCACCGCACGCGATGAGCGCGGCTCCCGCAAGGGTGGTCCCCGCCCCGGTGGACGTGACAGGCGCCCCTCCCGAGATGAGGCTCCTCGCAGGGAACTGCCGCAGCCGGCTGATGGCTTCCGTGTAGAATTGCGTCCCACTAATTCTATTCTTGATATTTTCAGCAAAGAAATCGCCCGTCAGAAGCGCGCCATGCCGCTGCTGGATTTGTCCCGCGTTGTGATGGCCGGCAAGGATCGCTATGACCTTGTATTCATGAAGCTGGAGAATGCGCCCATGCTCATCCACTCCACCAAGGGAGACGGTGCCTGCTGGCTGACAGAGGCTGAAGCCATTGCATACCTGTGGAACTCCCCTTGGTTCAGCGAGCTGTACACCGCCACGGAGATTGAGACGGAAGCCCCGAAGGGCACCTTCACCGCCGTGGCTACATGCAGCATGGGCGGCGAAGTCATCGGTCCGGTAAATTGGCACGGTTATCAGGCAGCCCTCATGAACCTGTACCGCTCCAAGTATGCCAACATGACGCTGGACGCGTTCAAGAGCCGCATCTCTCTGAACAAGGACGAGGAGGCTGTACAGGCATGGCTTGCCGCTGCCGGCAAGAAGACCGTGTGGAAGCCCACCCGTGAAGGCGCTGAAGAAGTAATCCTTGAGGACGCCCGTGCCGTGGAAGCTGATTTCACTGCTAACCATTATGGAAAAGTCTATGAAACCGTGGATAAAGTCTTCGTGAATGGCGCCACGCCCCGCAAGCTCCTTTCCCCCGGTCTGGCTGCTCATCTGGCCATACTTTCGGACAAGACTCGCCGCTCCCCGCAGTTGCTCATCCCGAACCTCTGCCATGGCCTTGCCCGTCATCACATGCCCATCTACAAGTGGCAGGGTAACCACTTCACCGGCCCCAGCCGCGTGCGCACCATTCCGGCGGACACCGTGCTTGCTGACCGCATGATGGCTATCGTAAACTGGAGTAAGGAACACTCCGGCGAGAAGGTGGAGGCGATGTTTGCCGAGCTTTCCGGCGTACCTGCCGGTACTGATGAAGAGAGCCGCAAGGCTGCCTCTGAGGCATATGCCCCCTACGCTGCCGACATGATTTGGCTGCTTGAGCAGGGCTTCGTGGTGGTCACCGGAGACAACTCCATCTGGTACCCCAAGGGCACTGCCGCCCCTGCTCCCACTAAGACGGAGCAGCCCAGACGCAACCGCCGCAAGTAAAACACTATAACACTTTCTTCTTACAGACAATAAACAATAAAGCCGGGTCACCTTAGGGTGACTCGGTTTTATCTTAGTTTCAGAGTCTCCAAGTATATCCAGCAACCCATTTTAATTATAACATGCAAAGACATGATTTATACTTGCCACGCACAAATGATTTTCCTATAATGCACGCTATGGAATGGAATGACGGCTTTATGACTCTTCTGCGTGATGCTGTGGCTCGTTATCATGAGCGCCCGCAGACATCTCCCGTGGCTTTTTTTCTACCGGCAGAAGTGAAACTCCTGCGGGAAATCGGCTATACACCTGAAGAAATGCACGCTTATGTTCAGGACTATGCAGTCAACGGAGATCCTTCCCCCTCCACCATTTTGCTGATAGCAGCTGCCCGCCGTACCTTTTTCATGACAGCTCAGCGAGGCATCTCCGGCAATGCCAAACCGGTAAGAGCAAGAGATTTACCTCCGGCAGACGATGATTTCCAAGGCATTCCGTACCTGCCCCGCATCATTCGCAAAGCTGAAGCTAAGCTACATGGCACGCTGGACGCGGATCTCATGTACTACGATGAGCAGGACCGCATTTTCCTGCGTGAACATGGCAACATCCACCCTGCAGACTTCCTATACCTAGCTTGGACCGCCCACGGCGATAAGCAGAAAATGGTTAAGGCCGTGTTGAACGCCATGAAGGCAGATTCTCCGGAGGATGAAGCACCGCGTATCACCCCCACCATCGCCCCTCAGCAGCCGGCCCGTAGTACCACCCCCTCCTCAGAAAGCGGCCCGGTACAAAGTGAGCTGAAGCTGGACTAATACCCTGCCTTACGCCATGAATCCTCCCGGCCACATCGACATCCCGCACGGTGACGAAGTCACGACCGAGCCTCAAAGACTGGCACTGGAGGCCATGTCTCACGACTTGGTGGTAAAGCTCAATATGATGGTTGCTGAGCAGGAGCAGCGTGCCCGCGATTTCGCTGCTCACCAGCACTCTCTTTCCTCTCTCCCGGCACAAATGACGCCGCAGCTCACCCAAGTAGAAATGCCGAAAATGCCCTCCTTGCCGGAGGTGCAGTCGGAAGCGCCTACTGCCACTCGTGGCGTGAAAGCCCGTATGGCTTCTCCGCAAACGCCACCCCAGCCGCAAAGCCAGCAGGCAAGCCCCAGCGCTCCTCAGCTTCCCCCCATGCCGACACCACAGGTTCACAAAAAACAGGCCGAATGGCAGCCCTACGGCCCCCAAAGCCAAGCGGAGCGTAATGGTTCTCCTTACAGAATGCCCACCATCATCCGTGAGCCAAAGGAAAAGAAAGAAGGCACCATCGGCGCAGGCACCATCAGTGTCATCATTTTCATCATTCTCATTCTTCTCATGCATGGGTGCGAATAACCCCGGCACTTATAACACCACTCATCCCTACCACTTATGACCAGACACACGCTCATAGCTCTGGCTCTTTGCGGTTTCTCGCTCAGCACCATCCCCGGTTGCAACGAGCAGGAATCCTCTCAGACTCAGGCTCAGGAAGTCAAGGTAAAAACAGCAACAATTCGTACCCAGCAGGTGACCGATTACGGTGAATGGTTCGGCTACCTGCGCGGCAAGCAAGATACGGACATCCATCCGCGCGTCAGCGGCTTCCTCATTGCGCAGGAGTACAATGATGGCCAGTTTGTAAAACAGGGTGATGTGCTTTTCAGGATTGACCCCGCACTCTTTGAAGCCGAGTTAGCACAAGCAGAAGCAAATCTTCAGGCCGCACAGGCCGAACTGGCATCCGCCATCGCCACGCGAGACCAGCTCAAGCGTGATACCGAACGCTATGAAGCCCTTGCCAGATCAGCCGCTGTTTCAGAGAAGGATTTGAGCGATGTACGCCACAATTACCGCGCGGCCGTGGCAAACGTAGCCGCCTGCGAGGCCCGCATCGAGCAGCAAAAGGCCGCCGTGAGCACCGCCCGCATCAATCTGGACTACACCGTCATCCGAGCCCCTTATGATGGCGTCATGGGTACGGCGCTGGCCTCCCGCGGTGACCTCGTCTCCTCTGCCACCAAGCTGGCTAACATCACGGCCATCAACCCCATGCGTGTGGATATCTCCATCAACAGCGATGGCCTTGTGAACTCCTTCCGCCGCTATGGTAATGTGCAATCCGACCGCCGTGATGAATCACTGACCTCCCCGAACTTCGACATTATTCTGGAAGATGGTAGCGTTTATCCGTACCAAGGCAATCTGCTCTCCATGGAAAGCACCGTATCCTCCACCGGCCTTATTGATGTTGAGGGCGAAGTGGAGAATCCGGACGCAGCACTGCGCGGCGGCATGCCGGTGCGCGTAAAGATTCCGCTGCGCCAAATGGACGCCATGCTGGTGCCGCAGGAAGCCATTCGCTCCGTGCTGCGAAATTACTTCATCATTGTGGTGGATAAGAACAATATCCCCCACACAGTCCCGGTGAATATTGCCGGCCGCTATGATATCACCATCACGGAGGATGACGGCTACACCACCACCGCTAAGCTCGTGGCCATCTCGGATTCCGGCCGCCCGCTCGTGGATTACTTCAAAGAATGCGGCTATGAGAATGCCACGGAGGTACCCGTTGTGGCAGACCCTACCAATGGCGTGCGAGCCATGAACATTTCCTCGGCAAACAGCCGTCTCGCGGCTGATGACCCCACCCCCCGAGGCACCGTTGCGACGGAGCCTTTCTCCTTCCGTCCCGCCCTTACCGAAACAGAGCGCAAAGCACTTGAGCAGGCTACCAGCGGAGAGAAACCCGAGGTGAATACACAGGTGGCCGCCTCCCTGCCCGCTTACCCTGTGAAGGTAACACCGCTTCTCCGCCAGGACGTCCTCATTCAGGAAGAATGGTACGGCACTCTCCGTGGTGAGGAAGAGGCGGAAATCCGTCCGCGTGTGAGCGGCTTCCTGCTTCAGCAGCACTTCCGCAATGGCACCATCGTGAAAGAGGGTGACGTGCTCTATACTATTGACCCCGCCCCCTACCAAGCTGAGCTGGACCAAGCCCGCGCCAACCTTCTGGCAGCAAAAGCCTCACGAGAGCAGGCTCAGGCTAAGCTGGATTCCAGCCGTGAGGAGCTTGAGCGCTGCAACCGCCTCGCCCCCGGCACGGTGTCCGACAAAGTCGTGACGGATGCTCGCACCAGCGTGCAGACGAATGAAGCAGCAGTCATGCGTGCTGACGCCAACATCGCGCAGATGGAAGCAGCCGTGCGACTCGCAGAAATCAACCTGAATTACACCACCATCAGGGCCCCCTTTGATGGAAGAGTCGGCATCAGCAAGCCCTCCATCGGAGAGCTGGTGTCCTCCACCAGCCAAGAGCCTCTCGTCACCCTTTCCTCCATTAATCCCATCCGTGTTGATTTCAGCGTGAGCGGCCGAGAAGCCCTTCAGAGCATCGAGATTATGCGCCGCAATCAGGCCGAGCACAACGGCCGCGTGCAGTTTGACCTCGTTCTCCGAAACGGTGCCGTTTACCCCGCCAAGGGTGAAATCGTATCCATGGATAATACGCTGAGCACCACCACAGGCACTTTCGGTCTCGTAGGCCGCGTGGAAAATGTGGACCAAGGCCTGCGCAGCGGCATGCCGGTGCGCGTACGTGCCTCCATGGCCCCCATTAAAGATGCCTTCCTCGTGCCCGCTCGTGCACCGATGAACGCCGGCGGTCGCGATTTGCTACTGCTTCTGCGCCCGGATAACACGCCCGCCGCTCTTCCGGTGACTCTGGGCAAACTGGTGGTACTCCCCATACAGGAGCCCGGTGAAAATGGCCAGCCCGGCCCGGTAGTGAACCAGCCCATGTATGTGGTGGATGTAGACCGTGCCTCTATTGTGCCGCTCATGCTCGCCAAGACAGGCGCCAGCAGCTTGGACGCCATGATTCTGGGTGGTGCTGAGGTGGACAGCTGGGACGCCCTTGTGCTGAAGAACGCCGGCGTGGCAGACTGGCGCGCCCTTCTGGAAAAACAGGCCGGCGAATCCCTGCCGGATAATTACCCGCAGCAGGAGCAAGCTGAAGACTGGCGCGCGCTCGTACTGCGCCGTGCCGGTGTGCAGAACACCAAGGAGCTGGTGCTGCGCCAGTCCGGCGCCAAGGATGAGCTGGAGCTTGTAGCTCGCGGCGCCGGCTTCACCTCCGCTATGGAGATGATGCTCAAGCAGATGGAGTTTACGGATATGAATAATGTTCCCGTCATCGTGGAAGGCACCCTCATGGCAGCCTCCCGCACCTTGCAAAAGAACAGTAGCCAGAATACCCGGGCTAATACCCTCACCCCCATTATCTTCCATTACCAAGCACCACAGACGGTGGTGGACTCCGTAACAGCTGATACGGAAAACGCTGCACCTCAGTACAAATAAACCTCTCACCGCTGAAACATTATGTCTCCGTTTTTCATCAAACATCCCATCATCGCCGGCGTTATCTCCATCGTCACCACGATGCTGGGCATCATCTGCATGCTGGCCCTGCCCATCTCGCAGTACCCGGACATCACCCCCATCACCATTCAGCTCAGCGCTACTTACCCCGGCGCTAACGCTCAGGAGGTGGCGGATGCCGTAGCCACGCCCATTGAGCTGCAGCTCTCCGGTATTCAGAGAATGGACTACATGTCCTCCATCTCTTCCAACAACGGCTCCTGCACGCTGAATGTCATCTTCGAGCCCGGTTCGGATGCTAACACGAACCAGCAGCTCACCTACATGCGTTACAGTCAGTCCACGTCCCAGCTGCCCTCCACGGTATCGCAGATGGGCGTGACTATCAAGCAGTCCGCCGGTCTGCCGCTGATGATTTATGCTATTGACTCCCCTGAAGGCTTCTTCAACCCTATTGACCTCACCGGTTATGCCTACATCAACCTTGTAGATCCGATTAAGCGTGTGAAGGGCGTAGGTGACGCGATGGTATTCGGTGGCCGTTATGCCGTGCGTATCTGGCTGGACAGCGAGCGCATGGCCCAAAAAGGCATCAGCGTTAATCAGGTGTATAACGCCATTAACCAGCAAAACACCATCAACCCCGGTGGCTCCGTGGGCGCTGAGCCTATGCCTGATGGCCAAGAGTTTACCTACACCATCCGTAACAAGGGCCGCATGGAAAGCATCGATGAGTTCCGCGATATCATCATCATGCAGGATCACACCCAGTCCGTGCGCCTGAAAGATGTAGCCAGCATCGAGCTCGGCTCTCAGAGCTACTCCCTCGCCGGCCGTGTGGACGGCACCCCAGCCACCTGTATTGCCATCTATCAGGCGGCTGAGGCAAATGCACTGGAAACGGTGTCTGCCCTCCGTGAGCTCTTTGCTGAAAAAGAAAGCGTAATGCCGGAAGGCATGCGCGGTTTCGTGGCACTGGATACCACCACCACGGTGAGCGACTCAATCAATGAGATTATCCACACCCTCTTTGAGGCTCTGGTGCTGGTAGCCATCGTGGTGTTCCTGTTCCTGCAGGGCTGGCGCGCCACGCTCATTCCGCTCATTGCCGTGCCGGTATCACTGGTAACCACCTTCTGCTTCTTCCCCATTCTGGGCTTCTCGCTGAATACCATCTGCCTTCTGGGCATGGTGCTGGCCATTGGTCTCGTGGTGGATGACGCCATCGTGGTGGTGGAAGCAGTGGAATCCCACATGGAAAACGGCATGACACCCCGTCAGGCCACATTCGCCGCCATGAAGGAAGTGAGCGGCCCCGTCATGGCTATCGCCCTCGTGCTTGCAGCCGTGTTCCTGCCCTCCGTGATGCTCCCGGGCATCACCGGCACACTCTTCCAGCAGTTCGCCGTAACGATTGCGGTTTCCATGTTGATTTCCGCTTTCAACGCGCTCACCCTTTCGCCAGCACTCTCAGCTATCATGCTGAAGAACAAGAAGGAGCACAAATCTCTGCTCACCCCCTTCTACAATGCCTTTAACAAGGGCTACGACTGGGTGGCCGGCAAATTCGCAACAGCTTGCGGCTTCTTCTGCCGCCGCCTCTGGATTTCCATGCCGATTCTGGCCGGCATCACCCTCCTCATCATCCCGACGGCCAGCCGCGTGCCGGGTGGTTTCCTGCCCTCTGAAGACCAGGGCTTCCTCATCGCCGGTGTTGTCATGAAGCCGGGTGCCTCCCTGCAGCGCCTCACGGAGGAAACCATTCCTGTAGAGGAAGTGCTGCTGAGTGATTCCGCCGTGGATCACGTGGTATCCATCCTCGGCATGAACCTCATGATTAACGTGCAGACCACGAACGCGATGACCTACTTCGTGAAGCTGCATGACTTCGAGAATCGCCCCGTCATGGAAAACGGTGAGCACCCCACCGCTCAGGATATCTACGAGCGCCTCAGCGCCAGGCTGGACATGAGCGGTGCTGACGGTATCGTCTTCATGGCCATGCCTCCCGCCATTCCCGGCGTGGGTACGGGTAATGACATCTCCTTCGTGCTGGAAGACTTGGAAGGACAGGGCGTGGCCGCTCTGTACGCCCAGATGCAGCGCTTGGAGGCCGCTCTGAAAGCCCACCCTGCTATCAAGACGGCCTCGGACATGATGCTGCCGGCCGTACCGCAGAAAGGTATCGCCATAGACAAGGACAAGTGCCTTGCTCAGGGAGTGGACTACTCCGGCGCCAACGCTCTGCTGCAGTGCTTCAACGGCTCCCGCTTCGTGAACTACTACACGCAGTTCGGCCAGCAGTGGCAGGTATACATGCAGGCAGCCGGTGCCAGCCGCGCCAATACGGATCAGATTGCGAACTTCTACGTTTCCAACAATCGTGGTGAATCCGTGCCGCTCAGCACACTCGTCACCATCCGAGATATCGCAGATACCGAGTTCGTACAGCACACCAATAACTACAACAGCGGTACCATCCGAGTATCACCCAAGGAAGGTTATTCCTCCGCCCAAGCCATGGCAGCCATCGAAGAGGTGTTCAATGAGACGATGGACAAGACCAAGTTCAGCATCGCCTATGTGGACATGAGCTTCCAGGAAAAGAAGGTGCAGGACGGTCTCGGCCTCGGCGCCATCTTCACGCTCTCCGGCGTATTCGCCTTCCTCATCATGGCGGCTCTGTATGAGAAGTGGACGCTCCCGCTCTCCATCTTCCTTTCCGTGCCCATCGCTGTGCTGGGTGCCTTCTTCGGCCTGTGGGTATTCAAGCTCACGCTGGACCTCTACGCTCAGATTGGTCTGGTCATGCTTGTGGGGCTTGCCGCTAAGAACGCCATTCTGATTGTGGAGTTCGCCGTGCTGCAGATGGAGCGTGGCCAGTCCCTCATCGATGCCGCCGTGACGGCAGCTCGCATGCGTCTGCGCCCGATTCTGATGACCTCCTTCGCCTTCATTTTGGGCTGCGTACCGCTGCTCACCGCAGAAGGCTCCGGTGCTTTGGCCCGTAACGCCATCGGTGTGGTGGTGGTAATCGGCATGAGCGTTGCCACCTTGGTGGGTGTATTCTTCATCCCCTGCTCCTTCGTGTTCATCATGAAGCTGTTCCGCTCCAAGGTACACAAGGCTCAGCATGGTGCAGACCCGGACGAAGAGTTCGCTTACGCCAAGCTCGCTGAAGGCGAGCAGGAGTAAAATATCCGCTTAATACAAACATGCGCCATTACCCAAGCTCGGGTAATGGCGCATCTCTTTCAAGATGGAGAAAGGCCCGGTGGTCAGCCCTTCGGGGCCCCTGCAGGCTTTCCTACAAAGAAGGAAAGCACTAGTGCCACAAGCCCGCTCAGCAAAGCGCCCAGCAGAGCCACGCCTCCCACCATAGCGGCTGCCAGAATGTCATCAGCATCATCCACATCCACCATCTTTAACCCTGCTGAGAACACATCCGCATCGGCCGGGTATATCCCCTGAGGAGCCTCATAGCCCAGCAAATCCCAGAGCCCAAGCATCAGCAAATCACTCAGCTCGCTCACCATACAGCCAATCGCTCCCATACCCACCAGAATTCCACTCACTGTGAGCACTATGCAGATGATGAGCCCGCGTTTACAAGTCAGAGTTTTCATACCTATCACCTTCTTCTCTTCTATATTAGCATACTTCATACAGCGAGAGCAATCATATTTTGGCTATCACATTTTGGCTGACGAGTTCTTCATTTTTGCCCCTGTTCCACTGAATCAGCAAAACTACTTATGAAGCATTAACAACAAATCTCAAATATCCCCTTAAAACTATATTTTTGCATTTTTATGCTTGCTTCTGCATCATGATTTAGATACAATCCCCCCAGCGTCAGCCAAGCAGGGTTCTCGCCCTCCAGGCGCGTATGGAAATAGCCCCCTGATGCTGCGGCTAACACGTTAACGTCAATACACAAACATGAAAAAAACACTCATCGCGATTATGGCTCTGGCCGGCCTTGCCGCCGCCGAGACTTACACCGCCAGCACTCCCGCCAAGAGCGGCGACGGCGCTCAGGGTAACTACTATGGTTTCACCCTTGCCTTCGACAACGCTACATACCTGACCACGGATGTGCCCTTCAATACCGAGCTGAATCTGGACAGCATCACGCTGCAGACTCGTAGCAGCAATTCTACAGCGGCAGCCATGAAGGTTGCTGTGTACAAGTATGAAGGCGACAATAAAACCGGCACCTTCCTCGGCACCTCCGTGACGACTCTGGAGAATGTAGCAAACAACACAACCTACACCCTCACCTTCGAAGATATCACGGTCAACTCTTCTGACCGCTACCAGTTCCTCTTTGTTCAGGCCAACACCACTGAAGATCTGAGCACCTTCGACGGCTACAAGGCCGCTGCTATGGGTTGGGGTGTTTCCGTAACCAATTCCTTCAGCGCAAATATTCCACAGGGGTGGGGCACCTACAAGGGCAACGGCATTAACAGCTGGGAAGGCCAGTATATCCCTGTTACTACGGTAACCCTGAGCACACCTGCTGTTCCTGAGCCCACCACGGCAACCCTGAGCCTGCTGGCTTTGGCAGGTCTGGCAGCCCGTCGTCGCCGCAAGTAAAAGAGCAGTAGGCCTAGCCTACACTATTCTTCCAAAAACTGCTGTCCAAAAACGGGCAGCAGTTTTTTTAGAAGAAAACTCATGTAATCTATTCTCAGCGCAACGCTCAAATTCTATCACCAAGTTCTTTGACATAGTGCCAATATTTTCTTCATTGACATCTACCTCATTCATATTTTTTTAGGAGAAAACGTTGCAAAACATCTTTTTGCAGATTCATTCAAAAATGCCAGAACGTCATCACCAAATACCCCGTATACCGGATTTCGCCATGCCAAGTATTCCGGCTAAGCATCGGAGATTGCCCCTTGGCTGGGCACTCACATATGGCCATGCAGAAAGCGCAGCCCCCATCCATGCAGATGGCAGAAAATAAGCAGATTACTGATTCACCCATCCAGCTCGCAGACGAGCGTTTTTTTCAGAAAGCCCCCTTTTTCTCCACTATTTTTCGCCTTCCCTTCGCAAAGGATATCTGCTATAATCCCGATGTATTCATTAAAGGGACTCTCAGCTATGAATGACAACCAAACAAGTTCCGGTTTTTCTCCGGCGCTGCCAATCGGCACAATGCTGGGCCAGTACGCCATCCAAAAGGTTATCGGGAGTGGCGGATTTGGTATCACATATCTCGCTCAGGACGAGGCCACTAACGAACTAGTCGTCATTAAGGAGAACTACCCATCAGACGTTTCCTTCAGGAATATAACTTCCCTGACTATAGGCCCAACCAGCGAATCAAATAAAGAATCTTACGAGTGGGCCCTCGCGCGCTTTCAGGATGAAGCGAAGATTCTCTCCAGCCTCTGTCACCCAAACATCGTTCCCATACGCCATGCCTTTAAGGCTCTTGGCACGGCCTACTACGTGATGCCCCATGTGGAGGGGATTGAATTAAACAAGGCTGCCCCTGCACCGGATAACATCACCGCTGCATGGCTACAGAATGTGCTGGTAAAAATACTCTCAGCCTTGGACCACGTCCACGCGCAGGGGCTCATCCACCGTGATATCAAGCCAAGAAACATTCTACTGCGAGCGGATGGAGAACCTATCATCATCGACTTCGGCACAGCTCGCGCACTGGAAAGCACCCACTCTCACACCCATATAGGCACACCTGGGTTCATGCCGCTTGAGCAGTTCTCAGCCAAAGGCAAACGTGGCCCGTGGACAGATATATATGCACTTGGAGCTACCTGTTACAACCTCATTACAGGTGAGATGCCGCCCGCTTCAACGGACCGCACGGATGAAGATGAATATCAACCGCTGGTCAACAGGCCCGCGCTCGCAGAACGCTTCCCGGAATATGTCCTTAGCAGCATTGATAAAGCGCTATGCATGAAGCGACAAGAACGCTGGCAAAGTGCACAGGAGTGGCTAAACGCCCTGAATGGCACCTCCTCGCCCAATGCAGGTTCTAAGCGTACAAACTCCACAAAATCCCACCCGAGATCGTCTAAGAAACAGAAAAAAAATCTCACTATCCTCAGCGTACTTCTCCTTGCCGCACTCGGCGGGGGCCTGTGCTACAACTATTTCCCGCGTTCCGTTAAACCGCCTGTCACGCAGGAGATATCCACACTCTGCACAGCAGCTCGTGATGGTAATGTGGAAAAAGTACGCCTTCTACTGGAGGCCGGCTCTGATGTCAACCAGGTGGATGGAGACAGCCATACACCCCTCATCTGGGCTGCTAGAAATGGACATGAGGAATGCGCGCGTCTTCTGCTGAACACTCCCGGGATTGATGTCAACAAAGCGGATAAAAACGGATTCACGCCCCTCCTCTGGGCTACCAGAAATGGCCATACGGCATGCGTGCAACTTCTGCGCAACGCTCCCGGGATTGCCGACAACGAGCAAAAACAGAACAGCACACTCTCTCCCAGTTTAGCAGAGGCAACAAACCACCCTGACCACGCACGCATCATCCACACAGCCAGTGAACAATTTAATAATTCTCTCCATGCTGCTGCGAGAGAAGGCGACGCAGAAAAAGTGCGTCTGCTTCTGGCTTCAGGAGCTGATGTTAACAAGGTGGATGAACACGGCATAGCACCCCTCATCTGGGCTGCCAACCTTGGTCACGCAGAATGCGTACGCCTTCTGCTCACCGCGCCCGGAATTGAGGTCAACACGGTGGATAAGAGCCGCTGTACCCCCCTCGTTCATGCTGCTTTAAATGGCCATACCGAATGCGTGCGCCTTCTGCTCAATGCTCCGGGTATTGATGTCAACATAGCGAATTCCGACAGGCGTACCCCCCTCCACGCTGCAACCTTCAACGGTCACACAGAATGCGTGAGACTCCTGCTCAAAGTTCCTGAAATAGAACTCAACACGAAGGATGTGGACAACTCCACCCCCCTCATCATAGCGGCTCACAATGGCCATGCAGAATGCGTAAAGCTTTTGCTTTCTGCTCCCGGGACAGATGTCAACGCGTCGGATAATCCTCCCCTCCTCCATGCCGCTTTACACGGCCATACCGAATGCGTACGCCTTCTAATCAACGCTCCCGGGATTGATGTCAACAAAGCGAATCCCCAAGGTGGCACTCCCCTCATCGCAGCAGCCTTCAAAGGCCACACAGAATGCGTACGCCTTCTAATCAACGCTCCCGGGATTGAGGTCGACAAGGCAGGTCAGAACAACACAACAGCACTCAGTATAGCAGAGGCCGCAGGCCACACAGAATGCGCACGCCTCATCCGCGAGGCTAGTAGGAAATCTAACACCTCACTCTATGAGGCTGCACGCGATGGCGATACGGAAACAGTACAGCGGCACTTGGCCTCAGGCTCTGATGTCAACGCAACGGATGAGGAAGGCTTTACGCCTCTCATCTGGGCTGCTGAAAATGGCCATGCAGAATGTGTGCGACTACTGCTCGCCGCCCCCGGCATTAATGTCAACAAGGCAAATCAATACGGTGGCACTCCCCTCATCCATGCCGCCCAAAACGGCCACACAGAATGCCTGCGTATGCTCCTCACCTCGCCAGACATTGATGTCAACGCAGCGACTCGAACCGGAATTACGGCCCTCAATTATACAGCTGAAAGACAATATACCGAATGCATGCGACTACTCCTCGCTGCGCCCGGGATTGATGTCAACAAAGCGAATCAGGAGGGAGACACACCCCTCCTCAGGAGCTCCCTCAAGGGCCATATGGAGTGCATGCGTCTTCTGCTCAATGCGCCCGGCATCGAAATCAATAAAGCTAACCAGAACGGCAGCGCCCCCCTCCACGCAGCTGCTCTCAGTGGCCATACAGAATGCATACAACTTCTGATTAACGCTCCCGGAATTCAAATCAACGCAGTGGACCAGAGCGACGACACCCCCCTCATCGTGGCGGCTCACCTAGGCCACACAGAATGCGTAAAAGTTCTGCTTGCCGCTCCTGGGATAGAGGTGAACACGGAGGTTGATACGCCGCTCATCCATGCCGCCCTAAACGGCCATGCAGAATGCGTACGCCTTCTGCTCAACGAGCCCGGAATTGATGTCAACAAAGCGAATCCCCAAGGTGGCACTCCCCTCATCGCAGCAGCCTTCAAAGGTCACACGGAATGTGTGCGCCTTCTGCTCAACGCTCCCGGGATTGAGGTCGACAAAGCAGGCCAGAATGACACAACTGCACTCAGTTTAGCTGAGGCCGCTGGTCACACGGAATGCGCACGCCTCATCCGCGAGGCCGGTGGGCAAGGGCAATCTAACGCCTCACTCAGTGACGCCGCACGTGATGGAGATATTGAAGCCGTACGGCGTCTTCTGGCTTCTGGCGCTGATGTCAACATGGAGGATAAAAACGGCTTCACCCCCCTCCATGTTGCCGCCTTCCAAGGCCACACCGAATGCGTACGCCTTCTACTCGCCGCCCCCGGAATTGATGTAAACAAGGAAAACGAGAACGGCTGGACACCCCTCGTCATGGCGGTTCATAATGGCCATACGGAATGCTTGAAACTTCTGCTTTCCGCTCCCGGGATTGATGTCAACAAAGCGACCCCCCAAGGTGGCTCCCCCCTCCACGCTGCAGCCTACCAAGGCCACACAGAATGTGTACGCCTTCTGCTCAACGCTCCCGGGATTGATGTCAACCAAACAGGAGAGAACGGCGCAACACCACTCACTTTAGCTGAGAGCGCAGGCCACACGGAATGCGCACGCCTCATCCGCGCGGCCGGGGGTAGATAAGCTTGATTACGGATTCACACCATCAGCTCGCTGGTGCTCGTTTTTTAAGCGAGCGTCAGCGAGCTGAGCTCTTTGTGAGGTACAATTTTCCTCTTTTTTCTCCTTTCCTTATCAGCAAATATCTGCTATACTTTCCCTGTTATTCATAAGACATACTATCCTCTATGGCTGATATCAACCAAGCTGCTGCCTTTTCCCCAGCCCTTCCAGCAGGCATGAGGCTGGGTAAGTTCACAATCCTCAAGGTTATCGGAAACGGATGATTCGGCATCACCTACCTCGCAAAAGAAGAGAACTCTGATAACCTTCTCGTTATCAAAGAGAATTATCCCGCTGACATTTCCTTCCGAGATGTGAACTCTCTGACAGTAGGCCCGGCAGGAAAATCAAAAAAAGAAGCATATGAGTGGGCACTCACCCGCTTTCTGGATGAAGCTAAGACACTTTCCCGCCTCAGCCACCCAAACATCGTACCCATTAAAAAGGCATTTGCGTCCCTCGGCACAGCATATTACGTGATGCCCCATGTAGAAGGTACAGAGTTGCATAAGGCGGCCCCTGCTCCGGATAGTATCACAGCTGAATGGCTGCTTCCCGTGTTGAAAAAAATTCTCAGTGCACTGGATTACATCCATGCGGAAGGGCTCATTCACCGCGACATTAAGCCGAACAATATCCTACTGTGCGCTGATGGCGAACCGGTTCTCATTGATTTCGGTACAGCCCGAGCACTGGAGAGCACCCACTCCCACACCCATATCGGCACACCCGGGTTCATGCCGCTAGAGCAACTCTCGGCTAAGGGTAAACATGGGCCTTGGACAGATTTATATGCCCTTGGCGCCACCTGTTACTACCTTATCACAGGTGAAATCCCTCCCTCTTCCACGGATAGAGTGGAGGAAGATGAATATCAACCTCTCGTAGGCAGACCTTCACTGTCTAAACGTTTCCCGGAACATCTTCTTGCCAGCATTGATAAAGCCATGATTATGAACCGAGCGGAGCGTTGGCAATCCGCTCAGGAATGGCTGAGTGTTCTGAAAATCAAACGTAAGTTTAAAACCACCCCAAAACTTTCTCGAAAGTCCACCCAGACTGTCTCACCATCACGCCTTAGTTTTTCTAAGAAAAAGAAGGATATCCCCTTCATCTTCATTCTTCTCCTTGTTGGGCTGAGCTTTGGCGGATACTTCTACCCCAACCCGCCACACCACAAGTATAAGTCCTCACTTTATGCCGCGGCACATGATGGAAATTCAGAAAAAATACGCCATCTTTTAGAAACCGGTGTTGATGTAAACATAACGGATAATAACGGTGATACCCTCCTTTGCAAAGCTGCCAGCCTTGGCGATACAGAAAGCGTCAGCCTACTGCTCGCCGCATCCGGAATTGATGTTAACATAGCGAATAATAACGGCGAAACGCCCCTCAGCAGGGCCGCCAATAATGGCCATGCAGAATGCGTACGCCTGCTGCTTGAAGCTCCTGAAATTGATATCAACAAAGCGGATAATGACGGCTGGACTCCCCTCAGCTACGCAGCAAGAAATGGCCATACCGAGTGCGTACAACATCTGCTCACCGCGACTGGAATTGATGTAAACAAGGCAGATAACGAAGACAGAACACCTCTCCTATTTGCGGCCTCCTTTGGCCAGGAAGAATGCTTGCGCCTTCTACTCACCGCCCCCGGGATTGATATCAACAAGGCGAATCAGAACGGCCAGACGCCCCGCCAAATGGCTGAAAAAAATAATCACCACACCTGTGCAAACCTCATCCGAGAGGCTGATGAAAATAACATAAAACTCGCCCGTGAGGCCGAGGAAAATAACGCAATTCTACAACGTTGCTACTCACTGTATGAGGCTGCCCGTGAAGGAAACGCGGAAACTGTACGTACTCTTTTGAATGCAGGGGCTGATGTCAATTGGGCAAATCAGTCAGACAATCTAAATACGCCTCTTATTCTCGCTGCAGAAAAAGGACATACAGAATGCGTGCGACTAATGCTCGCAGTACTTGGGGTTAATATCAACAAGGCAAATAAGAACGGCGAGACTCCCCTCCAAATAGCTGAAAGAAATAATCACTCCGCCTGTGCAGACCTCATCCGTAAAGCAAGTGAAAGGTTAGAAAGCACAGTAGCTCAACTGCAGCAAATGAACATAAGCCCGGAGCAATATAACTCCGCACTCTATGCTGCAGTGAGGGCGGGAAATATAGAAAAAACACGTCTTCTTCTGGAGGCTGGGGCTGATGTCAATTGGGTAAACACGTCCGACAGTAAAAATACGCCCCTCATCAAAGCAGCAGATTTAGGCCATACGGAATGTATGCGGCTACTGCTCTCAGCTTCCGGGGTTAACGTCAATAAAGCGAACTTTTACAATGACACGGCACTCTGCTGGGCGTCAAGAACTCGCCATACGGATTGCGTGCGCCTACTACTAACCGTACCTGGAATAGATATCAACAAAGCGAACCTAGCGGGGGCGACCCCCCTCTGCCGAGCTGCAGCTGAAGGCTGTTCAGAAAACATGAAACTTCTGCTCGCCGCAACTGACATTGAGGTACACAAAGGAAATCCTCTTATCTATGCGGCTGAAAGGGGACATGAGGAATGTGTACGACTTTTGCTCGCGATTCCTGAAATTGACGTCAACATGGCGAATAAGGACGGACAAACGGCTCTTATCCTTGCGGCGACAAGAGGCTCTGCAGAAAGCGTGAAGCTACTACTCGCAGTTCCAGGCATTAACGTCGACACTACGAATAAGGACGGACAAACAGCTCTTATCCTTGCGGCGGCAAGAGGCTCTGCAGAAAGCGTGAAGCTACTACTTGAGGTTCCCGGAATTAACGTCGACACTACGAATAAGGACGGACATACTGCCCTCATCCTTGCGGCCCAAAACGGGCATACAGAATGCGTAAAACTTCTGCTCACCCATCCCGGGATTAATGTCAACATGGCGAATCAGAACGGACATACTGCCCTCATCCTTGCGGCCCAAAATGGGCATACAGAATGCGTAAAACTTCTGCTCGCCCATCCTGAGATTAATGTCAACATGGCGAATCAGAACGGACAAACAGCCCTCATCAAGGCTGCCGGAAAAGGCCGGACAGAATGCGTGCAACTTCTGCTCGCGGCTTCAGAGATTGACGTCAATAAAGCAGATAATGCCGGCAAACCTCCGATCTACCATGCAAGTACAGAAGAATGCGCGAAGATACTACTCGCAGAGCCTAGAATTGAAGTAAACAGGGGAAGTTTCCTCATCGTCGCAGCAGAAAGAGGGTATATTGAACTCGTACAAACCCTACTCGCGGTTCCCGGGATTGACGTCAATATGGCGAATCAGAATGGACAAACAGCCCTCATCAAGGCTGCCGAAAAGGGTCAGACAGAATGCGTACGGCTCCTGCTCGCGGCTCCCGGCATTGACGTCAACAGGGCGGAAACAAACGGAACAACGCCCCTCATCTCAGCAGCCAATAATGGCAAAGCCGAATGCGTGCAACTATTGCTCGCCACACCCGGCATTGCCGTCAACAAGGTGAATAACAGTGGCGAAACGCCCCTCCACGAGGCTGTAGGAGATGGACGGACAGAATGCGTACGCCTACTCATCGCGGCTCCTGGCATTGACGTCAACAAGGTGAATAACAGTGGCGAAACGCCCCTCCACGAGGCTGTAGAAGATGGACAGACAGAATGCGTTCGGCTCCTGCTCGCCGCGCCTGGGACTAGTGTCAACGTGGCAAATAAGCGGGGCGAAACTCCCCTCAAAGCAGCCGAAAGCAATAATCACAGCGCCTGCGCAGAACTCATCCGCGCGGCTGGGGGCAGATAATCTGGTTACGGATTCACACCATCAGCCCCGGCAAGCTATGGGGCATAGCATCAAAAGGCGGTATCATCCTGAGCATATTTACTTGACATTACACATAATGCCCCTACAATAACGGGCAAATCGCGTTTAATACCACCTACGACCATGCTCTGCTGTTCCCCTTCCTCCAAGCGTTTGTTCTGCGGACTCCTGCTCGCCGCGCTGATAGCATCCCCCACGGCTATATCTGCCGGAACGGGGGCTGTGCGCATGCCGTCGGAAGCAGCCAGCCGAACAAGCGATAGTGATACCGTAGCGGCCATGTACAGCATCTGGCTGCAGGATATACAGTACTCCCGAGAGAATGGCAGCCTCAGTGTATGCAGCCCTCATGATATAGCTGCGGCTCAACAGGCCATTTGCGAGGCAGCTGAGGCCGCGACTCAGGCATTTGCGGCACAAATGGATTATGCTGCCTACTCACTGGAGCCTCTCCGAACAACTCAGCCTGAGCGTTACCGTGCCGCCATGCAGCAGTACCGCAGCGCCCTGCTCTCGCTGATGCAGAAAGACATGCAGCACATGCGCCGGAACTCCGTGCTCACCGAACCGGAGCGCGGCCCCGAGCAAGCAGAGGCCGAGGAAAACCCTTTTGCCGCCGCCCTCAGCAACCGCCTCAGCACATGGGACACCTACCGCAGCGACCTGCCGGAGCTCCACGCCCATCTGCTGGCACAGCACCTCAGCCGCGTGCAGTTCATGGCCTCCCTCATGGCAGGAGACCGCCCGAGCAGGGATTTCATCACGAACACCCAGCTGGATTCCGCCCCGGAGGACTATAATACCACCTGCCAGACCAAGTTCCTCGCAGCCCATGAGGCATGGCTGGCCTACACAGAAAAGACGGCACAGCTCCATTGCCCCGTGCGCGCCCTCCAGGGCAGCGGCACCTCGGCAGCCATCAGCTCCGCGCGCCTCTCCCTCCTCCGCCATTATGAGGGATTCCTCACCCTCATCGCCCACGGATTAGGGCGTTAAAACATATTCCAAGGCCTAGCCAAAGACGAGCGTTAAAACCACCATCAAGTACAGTGGAAACAGCACGATGGTGCTCAGTATCAGCAGCAGGGCCTCCACTCGCCGTTCTTTGTAGAACAGCAGAGCCATGCTCACCACCAAGCTGAGGATGAGCCCAATCACGCAGAAGATAAAGCACACCACCCCCAGCGGCACGCTCAACCCGCCGGCCAAAGCCCACACCGGCATACACAGTACTGCCACCATCAGCGGTACCCAAGCCAGTATGCGGGGCAACTCTTGAAACCGCGCCCCTTTCCTCTGCACAAGCTGCTGAGGCATAAGAACCCTCCCCTTACGAAGTCTGGGCTTGGAGGTAGGCATGAAAAACTTTATATTTGCAACGTTAACAAGCCCCATCACCACCCAAGCTTTGCGCGGAGGCGGACGGCGAAGTCATTATCCGGGAGGGCGAGGAGCTTCAGCGGGCGCTCAGCGCGGCGAATGGTGAGCACGTCATTCACGGGGATGTGATGAGCGGAGCGGCCGTCTACGGAGTAGATGATGGATTCTTCCATGCGGCCACGGCGGGCGCGGGGACGAAGAGTGATTTCCATGGTATCCGGCACCACGACGGGGCGGCTTGTCAGGCTGTGGGGGCAGATGGGAGTGATGGAGATGACCCGAGCGTCCGGCCACAGGAGCGGGCCACCGGCGGAAAGAGAATAAGCGGTGGAGCCGGTGGGCGTGGCCACGAGCACGCCGTCCGCATGATAGCGGTTCAGCAGGCAGCCGTTCAGCTCCACGTCCACATCAATCATTTTACCGGTCTGGGCACGCATGAGGGAGACCTCATTCAGAGCGAGCAGCGGCTCCGGGTATGAGGTGACGCTCTGCTGGGAGATTGCAAGCATCACGCGCTCCTCCACCCCGAACGTCCCCTCCGCCAGAGAGGACACGAGAGCTGCCACTTGCGAGCGGGCACATGCACTCAAGAACCCCAAGTGGCCGGTATTGATACCAGCAAGGATGATGCCCTTCCTTGCGGCTCTGGTGGCAGTGGAAAGCATCGTGCCATCCCCGCCGAGGCAAATCAGCACCTCGGGCTCCTCGGCGGAGTCCCGATTATATTCATACACATTCAGGCCGGCCTCCTGACAGGCAGCGGCAACCGTCTGCATAAGCTGCAGGTTGCCGCTGTTGCGCACACCGGCAAGCAAGGCAATGGAGCGTGGCGGTGTCATATATGAATCAGAAGAGTTTCAGAATCAGCGCTGCTCGCGCACGATTTCCGTACCGATACCTTCCGGCGTGAAGATTTCCAGCAGGAGGGTGTGCGGCAGACGTCCATCCACGAAGTGCACCTTACGCACACCGGCGTTCAGGGCATCCACGGCGCTCTTAACCTTGGGAATCATACCGCCGGAGATGACGCCTTCATCAATCAGCTGGAAGGCCTCCTTGCGGTTGATACTCTTCACGATGGTGCTGGGGTCCTTGGGATCCAGCATCAGGCCGGGTACATCCGAGATGTACACGAGCTTCACAGGCTTCAGCTCACAGGCGAGAGCTGCAGCGGCGAGGTCAGCATTAACATTCAGAGCCTGGTTCGTACCGAGCTCACGAGCAAGAGGAGAAATAACAGGTGTAAGCTGCAAGGAAAGAGCTTCTTCCACGCGGCGGAGCTGGCTGCCGATAACGCGGCCCACCATGCCGATGTCCACGGGATTGCCCTCGGCATCCTTCTCCATGAGCTTCTCACCCACGAACACATTCGTGCCGGGAATACCCACGGCCTTACCACCGGAGGAACGCATCATCTCCACGAGCCCGGGGTTAATCGTGCCGGAAAGCGTGCGCTCCACGATGTCGATAGCCTCAGGAGTGGTGACTCGCAAGCCATTCACGAAACGAGCCTCAAGGCCGGCATCCGCCATAGCCTTGGAGATGGCCTTGCCACCGCCGTGCACCACCACGGGGTTCATCCCCATGGCCTCCAGCACCACGATATCACGCATGAGGGACTTCACAAGCTCCGGGTCATCCATAGCGGAACCGCCGAACTTGATGAGAATCGTCTTGTCTCTGTAGGACTGCATGTAAGGCAGAGCTTCGATGAGGATGTCTGCCTTCTGGATTTCCTGCTCAGGCTTAATGACCTTACGAGTGCTTATCATGGTATTCAGATGTAGCGTTTGAGTTTGAAGATGATGAGGGGGATGGCACCGGCAAGCACCATCATGACAAGTGATACCCAGAAGCCCCAGGGAGAATCAAGCAGGGGCATGGATTTAAAGTTCATGCCGAAGATGCTGGCGATGAGCGTGGGCGGAAGGAACACCACGCTCATGATGGTGAACACCTTCACGATGTCGTTCTGCTCAATGTTAATGAGCCCCAGCACGGCATCAAGCATGAAGTTAATCTTATTGGAAAGGAAGGAAGCGTACTCAGAGAGGGAGTTCACGTCTCGCGAGACGGGCCGGAGCGGCACATAGAGGCTATCATGGCTGCTGAGGCAGGAATCCTCATTACCGGCGAAGGTAATCATGCGCAGAAGGTTCACGAGGGCATCACGCTGGCGGGTGATAAGGTCACCCACTCGGCCAAGCTCTTCAAGGGCATCACGCAGGTCATCCGTATCCGGAGAGTCCTCCTTCTCCTTGCGGCGGTGCTGGGAAACGAACACTTTCTTGGAGAGAGTATCCAGCTCCGCACCGAAGCGCTCAAGCACGTCAGCCTGACGATCTACGAGTGACTCCAGAAGCCCGATGAAAACGAGGTCGCGGTTCGTGTCCGTGCGGCGTAAGAGCTGCTGGGAGAACATACGGAAGGAGTAAGAATCCGTATGGCGGATGGTAATGAGCACCTTTTCCTTCAGGATGAAAGTGATTTCTGCGATGATGGGCTCATCCGTTTCTACGCGGGAGAGCACGGTGGTCGTCATGAAACGAGCGCCATCCTCACAGTACAGACGAGAGGTGGCCTCAATTTCTCGCATTTCATCCTTTGTAGGCATTTCAATGAAGCAAAGCTTCTCAGCGAAGCGCAGCTCCTCAGCCGTTGGAGTGAGGAGGTCTATCCAGAAAATCTCCCCATTGAGGTCTTCCGGCTCATCCAGCCCAACCATACGGGATATTCCTTGCGCAGACTGTGAATATATGCGAATCATGCCTTCACGCCATCAGTATGCCCTCTCCGGGCAGAAAAATCAAGTCAAATCTGGCACGGAGACGCACCAACCGGTATTTTTTTCACCATTTAACAGAACTTTTATACCTGCGTTATATTTTATTTATTGACTGATGGTTTCTTCTTGCTATATTATATAAGAGCCGGGGCGTACAACAGCGTCCCGAATATACAACAGTGGACGACGATATCATTTGTACAGAGAAAATCATTGCGGATCGTAAAACCTTCTTCATCGACCTCAAGAGCAATGCACGAGGCCGCGTGGTGCGCATCACGGAAAAAGTGAGCTCCAACCGTGACCGAATCATGGTTCCTGCGGAAATTCTGGATGACTTCATTGAAGCGCTTCAGGACATCCGCCGCGCCAACCTTGAGAACTAATTCTCACCGATCCGCCCCGCGGATTCCGCTGTCAGAATTCGTTAGAAATAGCCGAATTTCCTGAAAATCATAGTACAACACAGGGAATGACGGCATTTGCACACACTTTAGACTTGTCAAGAGGTGTACAAAGGTGTTTAATAGTGGTGACGCTGAGGCAAAGTAGCCGCAGCGTCACTGACAACCAACGAAAAAAGAGGAACGTATGAGAAGGATAAAAGTATTAAAATTAGGTTGGGAGTTCCCTCCGCTGATTAATGGCGGATTGGGTGTGGCTTGCATGGGCATCTCCCGCGCATTAGCACAGAAGGTTGACCTGTCAGTAATCGTACCCAAAGCAAAACCCGGTGTGAAGTATGAAGGTTTTGGTCTGGTAGGCATTAACAACCTTGAACACAGGGAAATGGAAACCCTGGAAGAGGGGTACACGTATGAGAGTTTTTCCGTGGTAGGCAAGGCCCCGGTTAATCTGGATCCTTACGCCTGCGAAGAAGGCACCCCGGGCAACATCGTTTTCACCCGCGAAGGCAAACTGCTCTTCAGCAAGGTGCACAAGGCGGATTTGGACCTGTTCACCAGCAAGGAAGACCTGTACGCCGGCGACTTAGCACGCAAGGTCATCGAGTTCTCGAAAATCTGTGCGGTAATGGCTCGCAGTTATGATTTTGACGTGGTACATGCTCACGATTGGATGACGTATCTGGCAGGTGTTGAGGTAAAGAAGGCCACGGGCAAGCCCCTCGTGGTGCACCTGCACGCTTCCCAGTTTGACCGCGCCGGTGCTGACGCTCGCGGCTGGATTTACGACATCGAAAAATACGGCATGGAGCAAGCAGATGCCGTTATCCCCGTGTCCAAATACACCGGCACCGTGGCCGCCGGCCACTATGGCATTGACCCCGCCAAGATTTTCCCCGTCCATAACGGTGCTGATCCCGTGCACGTCTTCCACACTAAGAAGAAGTTCCCGGAGAAGCTCGTCCTCTTCCTGGGCCGCTTGACAGCGCAGAAAGGCCCGGAGTTCTTCCTGCAGATTGCAGCTAAGGTACTGGAGCAGACGGACAACGTACGCTTCGTGATGGCCGGTACAGGCGAGAAGCTCCGCCAGCTCATCGAGACCGGCGCCTTCCACGGCGTGGGCGACAAGTTCCACTTCACCGGCTTCCTGAACAAGCAGAAGGTAAACGAGCTGCTGAGCATGACGGACGTGTACTGCATGCCCTCCGTCTCCGAGCCCTTCGGCCTTTCCGCGCTGGAAGCCGCTCAGTTCAACATCCCGGCCGTCATCTCCAAGCAGAGTGGCGTGGCCGAGGTGATGAAGGGCGCCCTCAAGGCAGACTTCTGGGATGTGAACATGATGGCCAAGCACATCGTGGACCTCATCACGGATGAAGAGCTTTACAAGCAGGTGGCTGAGCAGAGCGCTCAGGATATTAAGAACTCCAACTGGGAAACCGCAGCAGACAAGATGCTGCGCGTCTATCACCACGTGCTCGGTTGGTAACAAGAATCATCCCCTTACCCGCTAAGGAATTATGAATATTTCTCTGACATTCCACGCGCATCAGCCTAACCGCCTGATACCGTACGACTTCTTCAAGATTGGCGAGCACGCCTTCTATGAGGACGACGAATTGAACGGGCGCATGCTCAGCGAGGTAGCAGAACGCTGCTACCTGCCGGCCAACAGGCTCATGAAGCAACTCATTGAGCTCTCTGATGGTAAGTTCAAGTTCGCACTGGCCATTTCCGGCGTTATTCTGGAGCAGGCCAAGTACCACCGCCCTGACCTCATCACCTCCTTCAAGGAGCTGGCTGAGACCGGTTGTGTGGAGTTCCTCGCCATGCCGTACTATGCCTCTCTGGCCTCCCTGTACTCCACAGGCGAGTTCGCAGAACAGGTAGAAGAACACATGGACCTCATCGAGGAGCTCTTCGGCCAGCGCCCCACAGTGCTCTGGAACACCGGCATGTTGTACTCCAACGCCATCGCCGCTCAGGCCTATGACATGGGCTTTGAAGGCATCATGGCGGACGGCAGCAGCCGCATGATGAAGAACCTGCACCCCAACGAGCTGCAGTGCGCTCCGCTCATCGCTAAAACCAAGACCATCGTACGCAACCGCCACCTCTCCAACGATTTGGCAAACCGCCGTGTAGACCCT
Source organism: Akkermansia sp. (assembly GCA_045653545.1). GTDB lineage: Bacteria > Verrucomicrobiota > Verrucomicrobiia > Verrucomicrobiales > Akkermansiaceae > Akkermansia. The sequence continues at coordinate 29,963 of JAZOMC010000044.1, read as the reverse complement.
TCATGGAGTGAGTATCCCCTCTCCCCCTACACCTATGCCGACTGGCTCGGCCAGCAGCAGGGACAGGTGGTGAACCTCTCCATGGACTATGAGACCCTCGGTGAGCGACAGCCGGACACCACAGGCGTGTTCGAGTTCTGGCGCAGCATGATTATGGCTGCCCTCTTCGCCGGTAACAACTTCATGACGCCCACCGAGTGCGTGCGCAGCTTTGACTCCACCGGTACTCTGGACGTGCCCAGCCCCGTCAGCTGCTCCACCTTCGGCACCACCACGCACTGGAATGGCAACGTCATGCAGCAGGAGGCACTCAAGAAAATCTACGATTTGGAAAACTCTGTGAAGGACAGCGAGGACCGCGACATGATTCACGTGTGGCGCAAGCTGCAGAGCGCAGACCACTTCCACTACATGGAAAAGAGCAATGGGTTTACCCCCTACCCCTCACCCTTTGACGCTTACATTTACTACATGAACGCACTGGCAGACCTGCAGGTGCGCGTCAAGCGCGAGGCGGAAATCATCCATAACGCACATAAGGCCACTCTGGCCTGATTGCCGTAAAACATTCCCGAATGTTAGCACGTCCGGCAGAGCATAATCTGCCGGGCGTGTTGTGTTATTACAAGCCGCTTCTTCATGGCTAGCGCTATTTCTGTTGCGTCTTTTCATTTCAGGATAGTTTACCCCGCGAACACACAGGGGAATCCTTGACTTTCCCCGCATTTCATGCTATAAAATAACCGGGCAAGCAAATACCGGAATATCAGATGAACAGCCGCCTATACATCTATGACTGCCTGACGGGCAAACTGCGCGCGTCAGACGCGGATTTCATGTCCATAGGCAAAGGGCTGAAAAACACTTTCCGCTTGGCCATGACGGAGGAAAATGCCGGTACATTTGCCCAGAGAAACGGAGTCTGCCGCTTTTTCCCCCGTGACAAAAACGCAGCTTACTCACTTAACAGAAAAACAGTAAGCAACAGTGTTCTTCTGCAAGGTGGAGTTCAGAACCTGCTCGTCATCAGCGGCGGTTGCGTTATCATCTGGTTCGGAGAAGCAGACAAACAGCCTGATTTCAGCAGAATGAATCCGCGGAACTGGTTCATCTATGATCCGGAAGTGGGTACATGGTCCGCCCCCATGGCGCTGATGGAGCTGGCTACCACTCCTCTGGGTGACACTGAAGATGCATTAGCCGGCTTTGAGGGGCTAGAACATCAAGCATTCCGACTGAAGGATATCGTGAATGTGGCGCGGAATCTTCCCCAATCCGATGCCCTCCTTCAGAACATACATGCCAAAAGAGCCACCCCCAGTGGGCATTACCGCTGCCCCTTCTGCTGGGCCATCTTCAAGAAAAGCGAAGTTCTCAGCGTAGCCACTCATCCTGATCTGAAGGGCGACAACATACTGGGCGAGCAGGAAATGCAGCGCTTCCTGCACCAGCACCGAGACGCGGAAAACTTCCCGCTGGATTCTCGCGGCCACCGCTGTACCGAGTGGGCCTGCCCGGCCTGCCACCACAAGCTGCCGCCCTTCTTCCTACACACCACCCAGCACATCTTCTCGCTCATCGGCGTACCGGGAGCGGGCAAGTCCTATTATCTGGCCACGCTCATTCACGAACTTGAGAGCCTCATTCCCCGCGAGTTCAGAGTTCCCTTCCGGGATACCGCGCCCGCAGCCAATGAGCCACTCAATGAAATGCGAATGCGCGTCTTCACCGCCAAAGGACCGGAGGAGGCCCTCATCGGTAAAACCCAGCTCCGAGGAAGGCTCTATCACCAGGTCTGGAAGGATGGTGCATTTGCCAACATGCCGCGTCCCTTCATTTACACACTGAGCAAGAATGAACAGACGCACTCCATCGTCCTTTACGATAACGCCGGAGAGCCCTATGAGCCGGGCAGAAGCTCTGCAGAAACTATCGGGTCTGAGCACTTGAAGGTGGCGGATACACTTTTCTTCCTATTTGACCCCACCACCAACCCCGGTTTCCGAGCCTTACTCAAGGACGTGGAAGACCCGCAGCTACAGAAGAGCCTGTACCCGCCGGGACGCCAGACACTGATGCTCACGGAGACTGAGCTGCGCCTGCGTACCAGCCTGAATCTCCCCCCCGGACAAAAGATGTCCACACCGCTCGCGGTTATCATCGGTAAAAGCGACAGTTGGCAGCACCTGCTGGGACCGGAGCCCCTATTACCGGTCATACGCAATGGTCACGTACGACGCGATAACGTGGCTGCAAATTCAGCCCGTCTGCGAGAGCTGCTGTTCAACATCAGCCCCCAGATATGCACTAACGCTGAAGCCATATCAAACACCGTAGTCTACTTCGCAGCATCAGCCTTGGGCAAAGCCCCCATAGAGTTCACCCACGACGCTACAGGCGAAAAACTTTTGGGCCCGGCAGATGGTAATCTTCACCCCCTTCACATAACAGACGCCTTCATCTGGGCCCTCAACCGCGCAGAGCCCCTGCTGCTGCCCGGTAGCGATAATTAACCACCACCCGCCTCACAGCTCATGTCCTTTCAGCTCATATACCACGCCACTGTACAGGAAAAACTGCAGGATGGCCGCATGGTAAGCCGCAGCCGGTCCATACCCCACCTGCTGGAGGAAGAGCTCATCCGCCTCAGCAACACCCTGTACCTCGGACCGGATTGCGACCATTCCCCGCAATTTGTCTACACGGTCGCAGAGTGCGGCGGCACGCAGTTCCACGTCATTAGCTTCCTGCAGCAAAGCCAAGAAGGCAGCTCCACCACATACACGGCTCACCACCTTGCGCTCACGCATGATGAAGTTCAGAGCCTGAGAAGAAATGCCTCACGCCCCACACCCGCCGGCATTGCCTTGGCTCTGAGTAATATAGGGCTGTGGTGTACCACAAACGCAGGCCAGCGCTTTCACTATATAGACGATGAACCCAGACTGACGGCGGCAGCCCTGCCGGACGCAGCCCTGCAACCCACTTGGAAGCGCCTTACCGGGCATAAGAATAACGCCCGTGCCTTCTTCACGGCTCCGTATGACCGAGGCTGTGTGATTACCATTTCGGAGCAAACGCCGGCAAACGACATTTTGCACCTTCTTCACGAGTGTGACTGGCTATCTGCAACCCGCGGTTGGGGCAAAAGCTTTGCCACATATGCAGGGCCGGCCTGCCCGGCAGCTGAATACAACCGCCTATTCACCACAGAAGGTAGCGAGCACGCCGCCCGTGCGGCAAAAACGGCTGTACCCATCTTACCCGTTACCCCGGAACTGGAAATAGCAATTCCGCAGAATGCCCCTATATCCGCCCCCTTAGGCACCCTTCCTCCGCTTAGAGTCACTCCCCAGCAAGCCCCGCCATCCCCCGCGCCACAAGGATACCTGCCGTACAAATACACGGAAACGCCGGATGAAGCAGTATTCAACATCTTACCACGCCCGAACAAATGGATCCGATGGAGTTGTTATCTGAGTGGTGTTCTTGTACTTTGGAGTGCAGTCACCCTCATTTCCGGTCTCATGATGGATGATGCCGTGGAGCTCAGGGACAGCATTGTGGAGCACGTCAACACAGAAGAAGACCTGCTGTTCCTCTCCCGCTTGGCCGCAAGCGAATACTCTCCGGACAGCACCAAACGCCAGCTGGACCGCATTGAGGCCCGCCTGCGTAACTATCCCGGTAAGGAGCACAGCCATCGAGACACGCTACTGGAGTGCCTCACCCTGCTGCGCAGCGCTTCTGAGGACACCCGTGGCCATGCCACCAATCTCCGCCGCCTGCGCGAATGCAGCAGCTCACTGAAACTTGATGAGGAAAACATGTGCCGCTTGTACATGCACGAATCCATCCACGCCTGCACCCCCCGAGACTGGGCCGACAGTTGCAATGATGAACCCGAGCGTACAGAGTGGCGGCAGTTGCTAGCAGACGCACCCTCCATGGCAAAATGGCTCAGCGAGCCTCCCTTTTTCTCCTACATGGAGCCCCTTTCAGTACTCCCGGAACCGACTGAAATAACAACTGAAACGCCACAGGCTGAGGCAGAATCCAGCGCAGAGGAAAACTAATGGCCGGAAACAGAAAACACAGCTGGGAAAGAACCCTGCGCCGCTACGCTCTGGCCGGCAACAAAAAGAAAGCAGAGCACATCCTCAGAGCCCGCCTCAAGAGCCATCCTGAGGATTCATTCGCCGTTGCAGAACTGGAACGCCTGCTAGCAGGCGTCCCCCTGCGGGTCACCGAATCCTCGGCTCAGCGACAGTCCCGGGAAATGAATGAAACTCTCAACCGGGCGGAACATCTGCTCACCAAATATTCAGAAGCCACTCTCACCACCCTGAAAGAAGAACAGCTTCTCAAGCTGCACCGCGAGCTTAAAGAACTGCACCGCCTGCTCCGACGAGCCGGAAACAATAAGCACACAGCCGTCAGCGAACACCTCAAACTCACCAAGGATGAACTGAGGCGCAAAAGCCAAAAACAGCACCGCAATATCCTGCGGAAGCTCGCTGTGCCTATGGGCATTCTGGCGGTTTGCTTCGGTATCATCAGCATAAGTTACCGCCAGGCCGCCAAAAACGAACAAGAACTCAGCGAAGCCATAAGGAACAACCGCTATCAGCAGATTACTGCGGCGGCCAAGGCTGTAGACATTCCAATTTACCGACTCCTTCATACTCAGCTGAATCAGACCATCAGGGAAGCAAACCAATGGATTGCCTCCACAAATATCCGAGTAAGCAAACTCACGGAAGTCATCAATAAACTAGAGCAGTCCCAAGGCCGGATCTCCTCCATGAGCTTGTCCCAGCGAGCCGAAATCGAGCAGGATTTACTCAAGCTTCCGGATGACATGAGCGAACTCTCCCAGCGCTGGCAGCGGCTGAGCGACCGCGAACGTGAACAACTCACCCGCCTGCGAGATGAATACGTGAAAGAACTGCAGCAGCCTCTGCCCCCCATACCACCGGCCACCGGCAATACTCAACAGGATTCTGAAGCCATACACGAGCAACTTGCTCAACTGCTGGAAATACGCAAAAAATACAGAGTAGCCCCAGCCAGTTATAACTTGAGCCCGGATATCCTCCGCAGTGTGGAAGAACGTGAAAACATATTACGCCGCACGCTGGCAGATATCTCCGCCTATCAGCGACTTATCGTTGAAATGCCAAAGGTTAGAACCTATCAGCAGCACCTCCGGAACCTCAACGCTTTCACGCCCACCCTATATCCACCAGCCCAACGGATAGCTAGCACCACACCTCTGCTTCCGACAGAAGAAAGCGTGAAAAACCTGCTGAGGGATCCCGCCCGACCGAATGTACCCAGTGAAGCGCAAGTTCACGCAGCAGCCAGTACTCACATGAGAGGACAAGGCACCTTTACCGCCGCCTATCCAGCAAATATGGCACAGGTGCATCTGGCTGAAGACCTCTTCACAGCCCCTTCTCTGTACCGAAAAATCTATGAGGTGAGTAATGGACAGGGAGAAGTCTGCTATACAGAATCACGCCCGGATGTGGATGAGACGGGAAGAATCCGCATAACCCGCTCAGATATAGACCCCGCAGCCACCATCGACAACCGCGACGTACGCTGGGAAAACAATGACCGTGCCACATGCCGCGTCATTAATGCCGGAACACTCATGCAGGAGCTAAAGCTGGATAAAGCCACATTCTTCAGCTCAGCAAACATCCCCCGCCTGCTCACCACCATCGTGAATTTCCAGCATTCGGAATGCCCGGCACTCGCACAAGCCTTCGTGTACCACCGGCTGCTCATGCTGCTGGATATACATGAACACCGCTTCATGACCGGCGTAAACTACTGCCCCACCATGAGGAGACACGCGGCAGAACTTTCCGCGCTAATGAGAGAGCATCAGATAACGATGAGCTGCGGCTTATGGATAAACAATGCCCCCCCCTTCAAGCGCGCAGAAGCTGCATTCCGGCAGTGGTTTGAGCAGCGCCGAGGCACTGATTACAGCGCCGAAATCAGAAAAAACTTTGAACCGCTCCTGCGCACTGGTATCATTTACTGTGGGTATGTAGATGAAAACGGCGCTCTGAAGATTTTCCGCCAGCTGCAGCCAGGCAGCACTATATGGTACCTGACAGCGGATGGTTTCATATCCTCTCAATTCGGGGCCGCTCCCCAAGAGGCACTCCCCTGTGCCCCCATCTTCTGCCCGCGTTAACCTCCTTCGCTATGCTCGTCGCGCTGCTCTCAGATATACATGACAATACAGATAACCTGCTGATAGCACTGGCAACAGCTGAACAGCTGGGGTGTAAACACCTGCTATTCACCGGTGACATCACCTCGCTATACACACTCCGTACCCTGCGCGAAGAATGGCGGTATGGTATTGACCTTGTTTTCGGAAACAACGAGTGGGACCACCGCTCCCACCTCCACCTAGCCGAACAAATGCATGACATGTGCCACCACGGATACGCGGCTGACATCACGCTTGATAACCGCCGCATCTACCTGGGACACTTTCCTCAGGATGCCACCAAGGCTATTCTCAGCGGGAACTATGATGCCGTCTTCTACGGACACACGCACATAGCTGAAGAACACCTTCATGGCAACACCCTCGCAGCAAATCCCGGTGAAGTAGCAGGCGTACGCCGCGGCCCCACCTTTGCAGTGTATGACACCACGGCACACACCATCAGCTTTCACCCCATCTGAGCCACATGGACTACCTCTGCTACAGACTCTCTGCCCTCCCCCTTGATACGGCAGATATATCCATGCTCCCTGAAGAGGAACAGGAGCTGTGCGCCAAACGCGGCAGAAACTACCTGCTCACCCGTTGTCTGCTCAGACAAGAACTGGCACGCCGCCTGAACACATCCCCTCAATTAATCCGATTCGAGTACAGCCAGCATGGTAAGCCAGTCCTGCCCGGGCACCCCCTGCACTTTAACCTCACCCATTCTGCTGATTTGCTCTGCCTAGCCTTTCACCAAGCGCCGGTTGGAATTGATGTGCAGGAGCTCCGCCCCCGCTCCGTATCAGACCGCCTAGCAGAGCGCATCATGTGCCCGGAGCAGTTGAGCAGGTGGAAGCAAAGGGGACGAAGCGCGGAAGAGTTCTTCACATGCTGGTGTATAGCTGAAGCTCTCGTCAAACAGGCAGCATCCACCGTATGGCAAGCAAAAGACTATCCATTCCTCATATACGAAAGTAACATCAAGATGCTCTATGAAAACGCGCCCGCCCTGCGTGTCTTTCACCCGGCCCCCGGATATCTCGGTGCCGTCGCATACGATATTTCACCCTTGTCAGATGAGGCATTACATGATACAATCACCTGAGCCTTCAAGATGATAGAAAAATTTTCCACCCTGCCTCTGTACCAATACATTAATATGGGCCTCCTCGTAGGCGGCTTATTGATTTGCGTTATCCTCTGGCTTTTCGGCGTGGGAATCCAAACAATCAAATCCGGCCAGCTGACATGTCCACCTCGCTTTGAAGGATCCCGCTTCCCTAATATAGCGGACGAACTCTGCATCATCTTCTATTTATTTCTTTTCATCGTTACGAAGATGGGTGATTTTTTCACCGATGTACCAAGCACCGGTGAAAACCAAAACTTAACCTCCGGAGTATGGCTCACCAGCCTGTACACGCTGATTATCGCCTTACCATTCATTCTGAGGTACATGACCCTGCCACCAGCCAAAGGCGCACTGACTTGGAAAAACTTAGGCTCCATAGCTGCCTGCCTCGTTTCTCTCTATCTAGCTACAGCTATCATGGACATCGCCGGGCTGGATGATTTCATCGTATCCGAACTCGGCTCACCGGAAAATCAATCCTTAGTAGACATGATTGCCGAAGGTGATAGCACTTCGCTTCTCTTGGCTCTCAGTTTCAGCGCCATCATTATCGCCCCGGTGACAGAAGAAATCGCCTTCCGAGGCTTTCTGTACAATATCCTTCGCCAGCGCTGCGGTATCATTGCAGCCGCCATTGCCTCCTCTCTGTTTTTCAGTGTCATTCACACCTCCCTCGTTCAGGAACCCGCTCTGTTCATCTTCGGCTGCCTGCAGTGCTACCTGTTCGAAAAAACAAACTCTATTATTATTCCCATCATCTTCCACATGTGCTTCAACGCACTTTCCGTGGCCTGTATCATCCTCTTCATGTAAATCCTCCTTATGCCCACTCCTCTCAGCACACTGGGAGAAAACGCCGTCCTCAGGCGACTTCTGGCCCAGCTCTCCACTCAGGCCCCCATGCTCACGGGCCCGGGAGATGACTGCGCCGTAGTGGCCAGAGACGAACAATGGGACACGCTACTCAAGACGGATGCAGTGGTGGAAAATGTTCACTTCACCCCGGATACCGAACCGGAACGAATAGGCCACAAAGCTCTCGCTCGCGCTGTATCAGACATAGCGGCCATGGGTGGCATTCCCGAATATGCCCTCATAACGCTTCTGATGCACCCACAACGCGCCGTAGAGACCGCCGAGGGTATCTACCGCGGTATGAACAGCCTCGCCGCACGCTGCGGCATTTCCATAGCAGGCGGAGAAACCTCATCCCTGCCATATGACGGTATCATCATTAACGTGGCCCTCACAGGCCGCGTAGAGCGTGGACAAGCCATTCTGCGTTCAGGAGGCCACCCGGGCGACATCATCTGCGTAAGCGGCCCTCTGGGCGGCTCATTCCCCAGCGGACATCATCTGGACTTCGAGCCTCGCCTTGAACTAGCACGCTCTTTCATACAATACGGCCCTCGCCCCACAGCCATGATGGACCTCTCCGACGGTCTCGGAGCTGACCTTCCAAGGCTTGCTGAGGCCTCCCACTGCAGTTTTGAACTCTTCACGGACCGCCTACCGCTCAACCCCGGCTGTACCGTTCAACAGGGTATCTCTGACGGAGAAGACTACGAACTTCTCTTTACCCTCACTCCGGAGCATCTGAACAAAGCGCTCCACTCCCCGGAACTCTCCGTATACCCCATCGGAGTCCTTACGCCTCCTTCTTCAGCATCAACGCAAATGCGAGGCTGGCAGCACTTCAGCGCCTAATACAAGGCTGCTGACCCTCTCCCTTTCTACCAATTAGCGTGCCTCAGCGCACTAATTTTGTATTTTCCTCACCCCCTCATTTTCAAGGCAATAAAGCATAACAATCTAACACATAACATATTTTTACAAACTGTTAAAATTAGTTCAACTACCTTATGTTGTGTCTCTTGCAAACGCAAAATACAATGTTCCACAAAGCCTAATAACTTTTCAGAAATACGGGCAAAAATATCAAGTTTTCCTAACTATCTAAAACATGTATGCCAAAAAAAATAAAAAGCCGTGGAACGCCCATAGAACAACAGTTAAGAGCCCTGCACCACCCTACCGAAGACAAAAAAAACTTTTCCGAAAGGAGAAGTCATGGCATATTCTCCCTCGCTGCGCCGCCACGAAACCGAAAAGCAAACGAGAGCGGCGCGCAGGGAAAGATTTTAACGAGGATACAAGCAATGAACCAAACGGAAAAGGAAAGCAAGCTCTGGAACGAGATCAAGGAAGATCTCCGCCGCCAGGGCAACGTGGGTGAGTATGGGTTCGAGTCTTATATCTCTCAGCTGAAGCTTAAGAGCGACACCGGCACCAAGCTGGTGCTGGAATACCCGTCAGACATGTTTATTGACTGGGTAGAGACTTACTACTCCAACGACATCAGAAATTCTGCAGCACGTGTACTGGATGCAGCACGCGAGCTGGAGTACGTCCCCGCCAACACTACAGAAACAGCCGACACGGAAGTCGAGCCGGAAAACACCCCTGCACCTCTCCTGCAGGCACCGGCCGTCATTACCACCCCGGCCCCGGCCAACAAGACACGAAAGCGTCGCAGCAACGCCGCCCCCATTAATAGCGGCTTGAATGCAGACTATACATTCGACAGCTTCGTAGTTGGCTCCAACAGCGAGTTCGCCGTAGCGGCAGCCAAGGCAGTGGTAAATGCCCCCAGCCGCATGTACAATCCCCTCTTTGTACACGGCGCTTCCGGACTGGGTAAAACCCACCTCCTTCAGGCTATTGGTAACGCCATCCGTGAAAAGGACTGCAACACGCAGGTACTCTACGTTACCAGCGAAGACTTTACCAACACTTACATTGACGCCATCTCCCGCCAGGGCGATTCCCTGAGCAACTTCCGCCGCAAGTACCGCAAGGCAGACGTGCTCATCATTGATGACGTTCAGTTCCTCTCTCAGAAAGGCAAAACACAGGAAGAGTTCTTCCATACCTTTAATGCCCTCTTCGCCAGTGGCAAGCAGATTATTCTCTCCGCTGATTGCCCGGCCTCTGATATCACCAAGCTTGATGACCGCCTCACCTCCCGCTTCGAACAGGGATTGACCGTAGCACTCAACGTGCCGGACCTCGAAACCCGTATCGCCATTCTCCGCAAGAAGCGCCGCATGTGGAACAGCACCCTCATCAGCGACGAAATTATCAATTATCTCGCCAAAAACATCACTCGCTCCGTACGCCGTCTGGAAGGTGCTCTGGTTCGCTTGGCAACATTTGCATCCTTCTCTCAGAAGAGCCCTTCTATTCAGGACGCACGCGTACAGCTTAATGACCTGCTGAAAGAGGAGAACACTACTGGCTCTGTTACCATCGCTGACATTCAGCGCCGCGTGGCTGAGGAATTTAATATCCGCGTGGCTGACATCAACGGTCGCCGCCGCACGGCAAACATTGCCCACCCCCGCCAGCTGGCCATGTTCTTGGCTCGCCGCCACACTCAGGCTTCCCTTCAGGATATCGGTGCTGCTTTCGGTGGCCGTGACCACGGAACCGTCATCCATGCCACCAAGACAATCGAAGAGAAGTTAGAATCAGATTCTTCCCTTCGCGAAATTACTGAACGCATTGCTGCCTCCTTCAGTTAAATTATAATAACTTTCCCCGTTAAAATCCCCCTAAAGCCGCTTTTTCTAATAGGAAAAGCGGCTTTCTTCTTGACAGAATATATCCTATATGTTATACGGGAAAGCGAGACATTATGATGAGAATTTCTACTAAGGGCCGTTATGCCCTACGCATTATGATAGACCTCGCCCACCAGAACAGCGGCGAGCCCGTATCCCTGCGTTCAGTAGCCGAACGCCAGAACATAACCCTGAAGTACATGGAGAGCATCATGACTCACCTGCTCCGCGCTCAGCTTGTAGTAAGCATACGCGGTAAATCCGGAGGTTATTACCTTGCCCGCCCTGCGGCAGATTACACCATCTTTGAAATTCTGAAGGCAGCAGAAGGTGAGCTGGCAACTGTGCACTGCCTCTCCACACCTCACAACAAATGCCCGCAGAACAAGACATGCAGCACTCTACCTCTCTGGAGCGGCCTTCAAACTGTTATCAAAACTTACTTGGAAGGATACACTCTGGCAGATTTGATGAGCTCTGAGAATGGTCAGCAATGCTGCGATTTTTCAACAATGCCTCAATCCAACGATGAGGCGGACGAAGAAGAAGCCCCGGAGGTTTATCAGTCCATCTGATACCTTCCGCCAATTTAAAAACTAAAGGAAAGGGAGCCTGCACGCAGCAGGCTCCCTTTCCTATTTTCCATTCAGAATGATTAATAGCTTCTCGCCCAGAGAACACGGCGAGTGGTGGGACGACCGGTGAGGATACAGGGGGCCTCAGGACCGGTGCCCATCTCACCGTGCGGAATGCAGCGGATAGAGATGCGCAGGCTCTTACCAAGCTCCTCTTCTTCCTCAGGAGAACCATCCCAGGGGCACAGCAGCCAGTCAGCATCCGTACCGGTGCTGAAGTTTGCCTTCAACTCCTCAAGATTATCACAGGGGCGGATGTGGCTGTCACGGAAGTTCAACTGGCGCTCAAGCAGGCTATTCTGCACTTCATCAAGCAGAGCCACAGCATTGGACACAAACTCCTCTTCGGATACAAAGCTCTTATCATTGCTGGCCTTATCACGACGAGAAATGCATACAGAGCCCTTCTCCAAGTCACGCGGACCGATTTCAACACGAATCGGCACACCTTTCTTCACCCACTCCCACTTCTTGGTACCGCCGTTCAAATCACGGGAATCCACCTGCACACGAACCGGCAGGCCGTGGAAGGTCATGGCGCTGAGTTTAGCAGCCAAAGCCTCACAGTGGTCCAGAATCTGCTGCTTTGTCTCAGCCTTGGGTGTTACCGGAATGATAACAATCTGCTTGGGAGCCACTCGGGGAGGACATACAAGACCATCATCATCAGAGTGAGCCATAATCAGCGTGCCAATCATACGCGTGGACACGCCCCAAGAGGTAGTCCATGCATACTGGCGCTCATTGGTGCGGCCAGCAAAAGAAATATTCTGAGCCTTGGCGAAATTCTGCCCGAGGAAGTGGGAAGTACCGGCCTGAATAGCCTTGCGGTCCTGCACCATTGCCTCTACAGTATATGTACGCACGGCACCAGGGAAGCGCTCATGAGCAGTCTTTTCACCGGGAATGGAAGGCACTGCAAGCACATCACGCTGGAAGTCCTCATACACCTTGTGCATGATAGCTGTCTCCTCCTCAGCTTCAGCCTGAGTCTCGTGAGCAGTGTGACCCTCCTGCCAGAGGAATTCAGCCGTACGCAGGAAAATACGCGGACGCATCTCCCAGCGCATCACGTTACACCACTGGTTCACCTTGAACGGCAAATCACGGTAACTCTCAAGCCAGCGAGAGAAGGCAGCACCAATCACCGTCTCAGACGTAGGACGAATCACATACTTATCCGTCAGCTCGCCGCTGGGAATCATCTTCGTCTTACCTGTCTCCGGATCCTTAACCGCCTCAAGACGATGGTGCGTCACCACAGCACATTCCGTAGCAAAACCTTCCGCGTGCTCGGCCTCCTTTTCAAGATATGAAACAGGGATGAGCATGGGGAAGTAAGCATTCGTGTGACCGGTGCGCTTAAACTCAGCGTCCATCTGCTGCTGAATAAGCTCCCAGATAGCGTAGCCCCAGGGCTTAATGACCATGCAGCCGCGCACCTCGGAGTTTTCGGCGAGATCTGCGGCCTTAATTACCTGCTGATACCACTCGGGGAAGTCTTCCGCACGCGTGGGTGAGATTGCATTCTGTTGTGCCATACGGGTATAGATTATGATACTATATTAAAAAAAAGTCAATGCTTTAATCAGCCTGATTCCTGATACAGCGATAATTAAAGAAAGCGAGTGCCCCCATGATGAAAACCATCCACCATTCACCGAGAGCAAGAAAGAAAAAAGCCAGTATACAGGCGAAGGTTAAACTCATTCGGTGCATACTGGCAGCGGAGCGCATCAGGCCGTGCATAATCTGCCCCCCATCAAGCGGAAAAACAGGCAGCAGATTCAGAACACTCCACCACACACAAATCTGAACAAGATACAGCGCAAATACCAGAACCATGGGAGGAAACTGCTCCATCAACGCTGATGACACATGCCCCAGTGCAAAGCCACCCACCGCAAGGAATCCCTCACCCACACTGCCCAACACAATGGACAGTACCACTGCTACCACCAACGCAGGAAGCAAAGAAGCCAACGGGCCAGCGGCCGTCATCAGCACGCCCTGCATACGTGTCAGACGCGCACTCTCGTTGCAGCAGTCACCACCGAGCCATGCAAGATAGACTTCCGGAGCGCCACCTCCAAGCATACGCCCCACTAAAGCATGCCCCATCTCATGGAGCAACAGGCAGAAGAAAAGAGCCACAGCAAACAGAGCAACTCCGGCCACGCCGGTAGCAAAGCCCGTAAACAGGCAGCCAAGCAGCGCCAGCATCACCCACAGTGTGGGATGAATAATGACAGGTACTCTGAATAATGTGAAGCAAATCATCGCTGTCTCATATTTTATGCAGCGTCAAGCTCACAGACAAGCCACTCTCACGGCATAACGCCTATCATGTCAGAAAAAATACGGCATTTTACAGCTCAGATAAGAAAAACCCCACTCTGAAACATTCAGAGTGGGGAAAATAACACTTGGGAGCGAACTCAAGAGCGCCGACCTCTCCACATAAGCAGCAGAAGCACCACCAGCACGCAGACTCCGGAAATACTCAGAGCCGCAATTAGCTCCGGCGTAATCTCATGAACATTTTTCCAAACAACTATTTGCTCCGGAGTGGCCAATACCGGCAGAATACTCTGCACAAAAACATTTGAATGAGAGAAACCAACTTCCAGAATAGCTCCTCCCACCATGTTGAGCGCGAGAAAAATCACCCCACATACGATGGGCCGATTCACATTTGTGCGCTTACACATTAAATCAGTCAGGAACAATGAGAAGAGCATGACATACAGCGCTCTTAAAACCTCAAGTGAACGCTCAGCCAACTCTCTTGAGCTGCTCTCTCCATTATTCAGCCCCCATAAAACGCCTACGCACAGGAGAATACTCAGCATGGTGAAAAATGCTGCCTGACCAATACCGGGCACCTGAAGATATGCCGGTAGAACAGGCCATACCCGCTTGTTATGAGCAGGCAAGCTATACGTGGGAAGCAAAGCATCACTCATATTCACAAAAAATGCAAACATAACTGAAACTCCCATCTGCTCCTCCAGCAGCTCAGGCGCAGACCAGTAAACCACAGGAGCAATAGCCAACGGCAGCAGTGACATGACTCGCACTGCACGTGAACAATTCTCAGCCGGCGCTGCATAACTACGGCGGGCCAATTCCAGCAAAGCCACCAGAAAAATGAGAGCATTAATCACTCTCAGCAGAAGAGACGCGCCGGCAAACCCCTTAAGAAACTCACCCACTGGGTCATAGTTTTCCTGCGTAAACCATTCAGCGGTAATGAATGTTTCCGTAAACCATACAAACACAGAAAGCAGCACCATTGCGCCCACAGCCAAACGGAAAAAGCGGCTCAGCTGCGCAAGGAACATAAATACAGCAATCATGATAACGCCAACAGCTACCACCAGCCCATAAATTGTCCACTGCTGCTGAATCGTGAGAGTTCGAGTAACTTCTCCCGCCAATCCACTAGCCAACTCATTCGGATTCAACATGGCCGGCGGAGTTTCCGTACTCAAATGCCACCATGTAATAAGAGCGCCTACACCAGCGACGAGCAAAAGCTGAAAGAAGGCTGACACCCAAGTACCCCACACAATCCGTCGCGAAGTCAGCGGAGTAAGCATCATAAAATTTGTGCCTTTCACCTTCGCATCTGCCGATACTGAAGCACCGGCCCTATTCGGGATGACTCCCCACATAAGCACCATGGCAATTAACAACAGCTCAATGCTAGTGGCCACACCGCCGCCGCCCTCCTCCTGAGTAGCAGCATACTGTACCCACACCGCCGCCAGAAGCGCCAGTGCGAGCATAACGAGATACCCGCGTGTACGAAGACTGCGGCGAAAATCCCGCACCAGTGCCGGCGGAAAATAATCTGAAAAATACTTGCTCATCTTTTCTCCTGTAAAATGTTAACGAAAGTCTCTTCAAGATTGCGGCGGTGGCGAGACAACTCCAACACCATATTCTCAGTCACAAGTCCCCGCAGTGCCAAAGCCGTGGCTTCCTCACCCTCTGCCAGACACCTTACCCTCACGGAGCCATCCGTCAGCAGAGTGGCACCCTGCCATTCCTTACTCATAGCCAGCCAGGCCAGTAGCGGAGCCGTATCACCCAGAGGGCGAATATTATACTCCGTGCCGTCCTTCTCTGTTTCAATCAGCTCCGCCTGTGAGCCACGGCGGATAATATGGCCGGAATCCATGAAAATCATCGTGTCACACATCTCAGCCAGTTCAGAAAGAATATGTGAGCTGATGAGAAGGGTCTTACCCTGATTCTGCAGCGTACGCACCAACTGCTTGAACTCTATTCTAGCCTGAGGGTCCAACCCGGCAGCCGGCTCATCCATGATGAGAAAATCAGGGTTGCCAATAAGAGTACGTGCCAATGATAAGCGCTGAGTCTGCCCTTTGGAGAGTTTATTAATGAAGCGCTCACGAAGCTCCGCAATACCACAAAACTCCAGAACTCGCTTCACCTCACTTTCCCGCTTCTCGCCCGTCAACCCATAGGCACGAGCAAAGAAATCAATGTAATCAAAAACCGTTGTGTGGTCTATGGGGTCAAAACCGTCAGGCATCCATCCTATACGGGAACGCACCTTCTCCGGCCAGGACGCAGCATCCATGCCATCAAATATAATCTCACCGCTATCCGGCAAATCAAGCGTGGTCAGCAGACGCATTGTCGTCGTTTTACCGGCACCATTCGCGCCGATAAGGCCCACGGACTGCCCTGCTTGCAACTCAAAAGATATGCCATCCACGGCCTTAACGGTGCCGAAATAGCGTACTAAATTGGTGACTTTTAATAGTGGGTCAGGCATATGTTAACGGGATGATAATACAAAATCAGCTTCTATTCAAGCATAAAGAGCCCCTACGCGCCCCAAAAAACCACATGGGCAGGAAGAGAACCCTTCCTGCCCATGCATATAACGTTTAACGGTTACGATTATTAAGCGTTTGCTATAGCGAAGCGCTTAGTTTCACCGTCCACCTCCTGTTCAAGCTCCAAGGTGTAAGAGGAGTTGTAGCGTCCGGCACCATTATCATACGAGGCGACCTCAATGAAGTAGGTACCAGCCGTGAGCGAGAGGGTTTGATCCAGCCCGTTTTCAGCGTTAGCCGTGACGCTCAGGCGGCGGAGGTATTTACCGTTGCCCCTATCCTGATAGACGCTGATGTTGGTATTCTTCTCCAGCTCGGAGAGGCTGATATCCAGACGACCGCTCTCCGCCATCTCCAAACGGTAGAAGTCAAGAGCATCACCCGTACCTACCCAGCTGCTGATAGCTGCATCAGTGTCGCTGACCAGCTCAAGCTGGGTCGCAGCGGCCATGGTGTTGTTGTAGGTAATATTCGGGTTATCTCCCATGACCACGAAACGCTTAGTTTCATCACCCTGCTTCGTCTCTAGCTCCAGTGCGTACGAGGTATCATAGCGACCAGCACCATTATCATACGCGGATACTTCCACGATGTAAGAGCCCGCAGAGAGTGAGAGCGTGCGAAGCAGCCCGCCAACCACCTTTGCCGTGGCGCTATACTTGCGCTGGTACACACCGTTGCCGCGGTCCTGATAGAGCGTCACGGAGGCATTCTTGTCCAGGCTGGAGAGTTTGATGGTCAGATTACCGGCCTCCGTCATCTCCAAGCGGTAATGGTCCTGAGCATCACCGGCGCCTACCCAGCTGTTGGTAGCGGCATCCGTGCTGCTTACCAACTGCAGCTCTGTGGCAGTTTCCTTCGTGTTGTTATCTGTTATCAGGACATCCTTGTCCATGATATCACCCGTTACCGTCAGTGAGTACTCACTACCAGTGGCACCTTCCGCATTCTCAACGAGGATGTAGCAAAGCTGGCCCTCAATGAGGCTAATGCGGTCAAAGGCGTAGATGGTGTCATTCGGGTTGAGCTTCATGCTTCTCTGAACCACGAACTTATCATCTACCATCGAGCCGATGCTTATCATGAGCGAGTCACTGAGAGCTGCGGAATCAATACCCACCTTATATGCACCATCGCCAGTTGCGGCAAACACATAGTAATCCAGCATATCGCCCGCGCCTACCCAGTTGGTGGCGCTCACCTTTGTGGCACCATCTTCCGGGGTGGAGAGCGTGAGCACTTCAGCCTCCGTTACGTCATTGTTCGTTGAATCATAGGCGGTAAAGGCACCAAGGGCGGTGTAATCGCCAAGCATATAGCCATTGAGGCTGCTGCCGCTCTGGGCAATCTGATAGTAACCGCGGGTGACGTTGTAGGCCAGGTTGAGGGTCAGGGCGGAATCCTTACCGTCATCCGAATCAGTCACAGTAATTGAGGCCAGGCGGCCGGCGGAATCCGTAGCGAAGCCCCACAGTGTCAGTGTATGGCCGCCTGTAAGTGTACCGCTGCTCAGGCTACGATAGATACCGAGGCTAAGCATGCCGCCATTCTCGTAGATTGTGGCCCAATCCGTTGCAACCTGCGTGGCGGTAAGCCCGGTCAGGCTGACCTCCTTCACTAGGGCTGCAGTATCAGCCGCACCGTAGAGATGCGAGAAGTAGCATCCGTCCTCACCGTTGCCGGTGAAGTTGTTTGCGTAATAGCTGTTATATGAGGAGCTTTCGCTCTCACCGCTAATCCACCATACAAGCCCGTATTCCTCACGACCGCTGACGTTAGCCCAGTTGGCGCTCATGGTGCCGAAGATGGCATCTGCCGTGCCGGGCACGGAGGTTGAGAAATCAGCAAGGCCGTACTGCACCTGCCACCAGGCAAGCATGTTGGCAGAGGCCGCAGCCCAGCAGAGCTGGCTATCAGCCACACCGGTCTTATCAGCATCCCACCAGCCGTCAATCAGCTGACCTTCGGAGGTGACCAGACCCTTAGCCCAATGGATATTAGCCGTGGCTTCCGGTGTCACAATTTCCTCCATGGTGAAGGCATGCTCAGCCGTAGTCCACTCACTGATATTGCCGCTCAAATCCACCGTACGAACCTGCCAGTAGTAATCACCGGCAGCAAGGCCGGAGATGCTGATGGAGTTCGTATCACGGGAATAAATACGAGAGGAGCTGAAATCAGAGGTGGTGCTGTAGCGCAGTTCATAAATGACGCCGGAGGGATCACTCTGACTTGCCCAAGTGAAGGTTACGGTGCCATTGATGACGCTGGCGGCAAGGTCGCTCGGCGCATTGGGGGCGATGGTATCCACCGTAAAGGCAGCACCTTCACAGGCGGGGGTATCCGTCCCCTTAACGCTCACACGCCAGAAGTAGCTACCCTGCTCCATTTCCATGACTTTACCGGTACCTGTCACCTCCAGCACGAGGGTTTCATTCTCATCAAAGAAGGGATTGGAGGAAATCTCCAGTAGATAGACCGTGTCATCATTGGTACCCTTGGCCTGCCAGCCGAAGGTGGCAGTCGTGCCATCGAGTGAGAAGGACGTGCTGAGAACGCTCGGCTTGGCGGCCACATCAAATACCTGGCTCCATGCACCTGCGGCATTTTCGCCGTATACCACATAGATATCACCGGTGCTACCGCCTACGATGAGATCCGTGGCGCCATCACGGTTCACGTCTCCCACGGTTACGCGGCTGCGCTCCCAGTTCACGCCGGGCAGTTCCCAGTTGGCTACCTTGTAGTAACCGCTTGCTGAGCCGTAGTACATGGTCAGACCACCGTTAGCGTCACCCAGTATGAGGTCAGACACGCCATCGCTGTTCACATCCGCAAAGACGGGGGCGGCACGGCCGGGCACTTCGATTCCGGCCACCACAGTCGGCGTTGCGAAGGAGAGCGCACCGGTGGCTGCATTTTCCGTGCCAAGGCCCACCATCAGGCTGCCACTGCCGGTACCAAGGATGATGTCCATGGTGCCATCATGGTTCCAGTCATAGAAGGTCGGGTAAGCACGGGAACCGGCCACGGACGAGCTGAAGAGCTCAACGGCTGAACCGAAGCTGCCACTAGCAGCACCGGCAAAGTACAGCACGCGGCCATCACTCAAACCGGCCACCAAATCAGCGATGTTATCGCCATTGAGGTCCTGCAGGGCCACGACTATGCCCTGGCAACCACTTGCGCTCACGCTCAGGTCACTACCATTGCTCTGCAGATAGGTGTAGTTTGCAAAGCCGCCATTACCATTGTTAATGTAAAGGCGCACCTTACCCTCACTACCTACCTTCTCACCTACAAGCAGGTCTACACGGCCATCACCGTTCCAATCAACGGCATAGGGAGCACTGTAGCTAGCGCCTGCGGCGCCAAGCAGCAAGGCGTCTCCACTGAAGCTGACGATTGCGCTATCAGCCGTGCTGGCATTGCCCACGAGCGGGGAGCCATTGGCAGCGGTAAGCAGAGCGGAATCCACCACAACGGCGTAGCTGCCGCCGCGAAGGGAAAGTTCTCCGCTCCACGTGAGTGTATTATCAGCGTATGAGAAACCGCTTGCGGGCAGTTCCACCACGCTGCCATCTGCCTGATTCACCAAGCGAACAGCATCCTGCAGCAGGCCGGCACTCTGCAACTCCGCATAGTTGATAGCAGCGCTGAAGGAGATACTGATTCCGCTGAGCAGTTCTAATGAAGAGTCGATTTCGCAACCGGTTATACGCACCTCACTCACCGGATCATAGAAGAAGCTCTGAGTATAAGTACCCTGTCCCTGCAGCCCTGAGAGAGTCTTAGATACACTGCTAAGGTCTATGCTCAGCGCATAGGTGCCGACACTGGAACTAATACCGGAAAGCCCGCTGAGCTCCCACTGAATATCGCTCACTCTGGTGAGAGTAGCTCCATCCAGAGAGATAGCGCGGCCATCCACGGTGAGACCCAAGGCAGAAAGCGGCAGGTCAGACGTTGCGGCATTAAACGTAATGGAAATACTCTCAGGAAGCTCCTTATACTTGTCACCAAGGTCAGTGCTGACCGTGAGTACCACCATATCCACAAACACATTGAAGGTGTTAGTAGTAGAGTTACCAGCGGCATCAGTCGTCACGATAGTAAGGATACGAGAACCACCGTTCATCAGTGAAAGCTTCTGAGAAAGCTCCGTACCTTCCACAGTACCTTGCCACAGGAGTGTATCCTGCTCAGAGCCCACGATGTACCTATCATAAATACGCACATTCAGACCGCTCTCCGGGAGCGTAGCTCCGATTGTGAACTCAGTGGAGGCCACAATACGTGACTCCTCGCCATTAATCGTAATCACCTCCAACGCGGAAGGTGCAATGGTATCAACATCCCAATTGGTACTGTAGACGCCGCTGCCCACGTTGCCGTAAATATCTTCCACACCGCTCAAATCCATGGAGAGTTCCCACTCACCATCCGGCAGGGCTGCGGCCTTACCAATGGGAGTAGCCTCGCTGATACCCTTTACAACAACCATTCTGCGGTCATTCGCGTCAATCTCAAAACGAAGAGCCGCACTGGTGTAAACCTCACCGTTGCAAGTGAGAGTAAGCTTATCCAGATTGATGCTGCTCACGTCATGGCTGAAGTGCAGAATGATGGTATCAATGGACTGCACTATCTGCTCGGCCTTCACAAAGGAGCTGCGAAGCACCGAGGGCGGACTCTCATGCAGATTCCAATCCGCCGGCATGACACCGGTACCTCTGTTACCTTTGGCATCCAGCACCTTGTCAGCATTTATCTGGAAGTTGTACGAGCCATCGCCGCTGTTCTGGACCGAGCTCAAACCGGCAATAATGAACTTCTTATTCGAAGAATCTGCAGCGGATATCGTGATACCGCTGAGGTTCGTCACAACGGACTGGGTGCCATCCAACGCAGTGTGAATAATGCTCAGAGCGTCCATTCCGAATGTGGCCACAGCCTCTGTGAAGGTTACCACCAGGATGTCAACGCGCTTGTTAAGCTGGCGGTCCATGTGCCCTTCTACCAGCTCAACAGCTACCTTAGAAGTAGCACGTGTCCACATCACCTGACGCCCGGAGCCGTCTCCGGCATTGCCATAGGTATCCTCCACGCCACCATTGAGCACCGTCAGCACATACAAGCCATCCGCCTCAGTGAACTGTGACATATTCGTGAAACGCACGCTCCTGCCGTCCTCAGCCCATTCCCAGGTAAGGCCGGTGATATCCACATAGTCATTCTGGAGCTTGAGGCTGATGTTAGCCAAGCTGAAGGTGGCGGTATTCACCTCTTCATCAAAGATAACGGTAATTTCCTCCACCGCTTCACGAATTGTGGCCTTGTCAACGACACCAGCGATATTTTTAATGCCGGGAGCCTTATCATCCGTAGCGCTGTAGGTGATGGTGAAATCCACATAGCCGTCTTCGGTGGCCTCACACACCCAGTGCAGGCGATCGACGTAGGTTGCCATGCCGCGGCCATCAAATACGCGGTCAGTCTGCCAGATAGCAGAGTCTGAAAGCTTAACACCCCCCATCGAGATGCTTTCCACGCGGTAATTGCCCTGGCCGGGATCATTCACTCGGAAGTAGTTCCAGCCTTGTGCCATATACATGGTAAGCGTAATGGTGGTGTTCCCCATCCCGAGAGTTCCGGAAGTGCTGTAGATACCCGTGACGGCGTTTACGCTCTCACACCCGCCCTTACCCAGATACAAGCTCTCAGCCATATCTGAAACATCAGCCACATCATTCACAAGGAAATCCGTCTTACCATCACCATCAACATCCATACTGCGAGTAAGACGATGCGCTGTAACTGATTCGATAAGAGAAATATCCGTATCAACCGCGAGGTATTCCGTATCACCGAGAGAATCTATACGAGTGAACTTGGCGCTGTCCTTATCCACATAAAACTCGCCCTGAAGATTCGTGGAGAAGTACCAGACGGCGGTCGTCGTGGAATGCCCCTCTATATTACCAAAGTTCAGGTTCGAGCCGGAAGCGACAAGTGCACCACCGTTGATAGAAGAGCCAAGCATCTGCAGCTCCAAAGCAAGCCCCTGCTCATTCGCCACGAACTCAGGAGTGAATTCACTCATGGTGAAGTTCTTAGCCACGCCCAACCCCTTATTCTCGATTAGCAAGCCAATTTCAGAGCGCATAGCAGCCTCAATTTCAGCCGTGAAGGGATCATCAGAGTATACATCCTCGGTAAGGAAGTAATGTAAGGTAAGGCTGGGAGAGGGATTCACTGTGAGCGGCACGGGAGAAATACCGATTTCGCGCACTGCTTCGTCACCGACATTACTGTAATGAAGAGTTGCGCCGAATTGGTATTCGGCACTGCCATCAGCAGCCACCGTGGCGTCAGGTATGTACTGAATAGCGATTTCACCGCTTTCACCTGCGCCCAAGCTGCCGCCAACCATGGCCCCTTCCTCGCCGCTCATGCCGGCAAAACCGTTCAGCACTTCGTAGGTAATACGGAAGTGTTCAGTCACGTCAACGCCATTGGAATCAACTACATATACCTTCAGACGGACATTTTCAACGCCTTGGAGCATATCACCATTAGTCATGGAGAAGTAGCCATCAAAGGCCTCTCGAGACATCGTGGCCGTCTGTTTGAAGTTAAGCTTAACCGTAGCGCAAACCGAATCGCTCTCATTAACAATCTGGTCAGAAATGAGCTGACGTTGCCCCTCAAGGAAATCTTCCAACGAAGCATACCCCGCAGATTTAGCATCCCGCTCAAGATTTTCCAAATATGACTCCAGCTCGATGAGTTTTTCCAGTGAGAGGAAATTCGGGTCATCATCCTTGCCAAGAGATTCCGTAGAATAGATTCCACGAGAATTATATTCCACCGTACGGTTCCAGAACTCGCAAGCTGCCATGATTACATCTTTTCCTAAAAGGGTTCCCAGATGCATGGAAATAAGCTGCGAAATATCCGCCTCTGACAAAGCCATCTTTTCAGTAGAGCGCAGATCAGCATTCACGGAGCCCAATCCCTTCGTCAAGATGGCATTAATCCATTCGCCGTACGCTTCACCATATTCTTTTGCCACAGCAGCCTTCTCGGATTCACTAGCATCTTGGACAAAAGCCTCCAACAGCTTATCCACCATCACCGTATTCAACGCTTCGAATGGCGCGATGGTAGAAAGCGTGGCAATCAGAACAGTCTTTCGGTTCTCAAGCAACTGCTCTATTAATTCAATTTTTGCCTGTACCCACTTAGTGCCGTCAGCATCATCCTGAATCTCAACCTGCGAAGAATTGACTGCCGCAAGGGAGCCTACTATCACCATGGAAGCAGAAGAGGCTTGTTCAATCGCCGCTTTATTCGGTGTATTATACGAAAAAAGACACTCTCTGCCCTGTCTGGTCACAGTCTCCATCCAGCTAGCATCTTTCATCATCCCATTAACCGAGTTCAATGTATCAAGGAGCTGAGATTTAGACAAGATGGCATCAGTAAACGAGCCGCTAACTGAATACCCATCCAAGCCCTTCACTGTCAGTACCACATTCACCAGGGCTGCCTTGCACGGTGTGCACGATGTACCCATCCAGGCCAACATAAAGCCAGGACCATACGCTAGCCACGTTTCCTCACCCCCACCACCCTTACTAGGTCTCTTATCAGGGGTCTTTTCAGGGTCGGGCTCTGAGGGAGCATCCGGTATACAGAACTCTGGGTTAGTCTGAATAGTCGTGAAGTTGAAATTCCAGCCACCCATGCCATCACAATCCACCCAGAAGGAATAGCTCTGGCCAAGATAGCACAAGATGTCCTCGATAATGTTACCGCTCTTTTCGGTATAATCCACGTCCCCCCCAGGCAAGGCCTCAGCTTTCACCCAGAACTCATGCGAGCTCTGAGCATCCAATCGGTCAATCGGGTCGCTCACCAGAGTGAATTTCAGATTATCCCCCTGGGGTAACTCCAGGCGGAACTGATCAGCAGCCACCAGACCGTAATTGCTTACCGTCATGGTGAAGTAAACGGTATCACCGGGCCGCATATCAGGAAGCTCGTATACATTCTTATCAAACACGACCACAGCTCTCGGCACCGAAGTAACAAACTCAGATTCAATGGTAATCTCGTACTTATCCTCGATTTCAGAAGGCGTTACGTTGAATACGTAATCCACGGTACTATTTTCAAGATAAGCTTCCAGCACAGCATCCTGACCGGGGCGCAAAGAGACGTTCGTCTTATAGCGGTCACACTTATCAGCGTCTATGTAGAGATAGTAGTCACCGGCTTCCAGATTATCAAACAAGAGCTTACCGGATTCATCGGTATAACCACAGGCCTCCAGCTCTCTTGTATAGGCATTATAAAGACGCACGCTAGCATTCGCGATATTGGACTTATCATCCAACTTCAGCGAGAAGGAATCCATTGCCGAGATAGAAAGGCTGCACTTTTCCTTCTCCACAAAGGTGATGTCAAAGTTCACCAAACCACCGCCACCATTCTCTGAATTTACAGCCAGAGCACCTGTATACGGGACATTCGTCAGCAAGGATTCCACTTTAGCGGCATCCACCTTCAGCACGACAGTGGCAGATTCTCCATATGCCAAGTTCTCGATGACAGCACCGGAATACAACTGCATCCAATCCAGCTGGGGCAACGTGACGTTGATTTGTCCGGAATCACCGGCGCCGGTATTAGTAAGCGTAAACTCCAGATAGCAAACATCCGTTCTGTTAACAGTCGTTTCCAGAAGTCTGACGGATATTTCCACATCAGCCTTAGCCTTCTGCACATAAGAGTAGCCGGTAATATCCACGGATGTACCCTCTTGGCTGACAATCTTAAAGGGAACCACGGAATAATAATTCCCGATGGTGGGGCTACCACCTATCATTTCGAACTCAAATGTTGCAGAACCACCAGCGGTAATATCCCTAGCGTCGGTCAATACATTGATACGCAGATTATCCGGTAATTCCCCCGGCAGCAGCTGTACACCACGCAACACTTCAGAACCTATATTAGTAACTGTGATGCGGCCAATCATACTGCCATCCTGATCAATAAGCCACTGCAGCTCCTTGGTTGCCGTAGTATTCTTGAGGCCGGCCACGGAGAGCACATCGAGCACATCGCTCTCCGAGGAGAATACGCCGGCACGCACACTAAACTCACCGGCAAAGCCTCTAGGTATTTCATAATCTACGGCATATGTACCATCCTCAGCAGTAACTGTGCTAAGAGAAGTCAGCAATACGCCGTTGCAGTATATGCCGAGGCTCACGGGAATCCCTCCCACAGCCATGCTTTCCAACTGGGCGGATACTACACCGGTAATTGTCACGCGGCCAGCACTGTACAGCACCTCAGCGCTGAAATCAGCCGTTACGGAATATCCGGAGGTGATGAGAATGCTCTCGCCAACCTTGATGTTATTATCATTATCCAGCTCAGCAAGGCTATTAGCCTTGTCCACCTCAGCCACCAGATGATACTGTCCAGAACGCTCAGGCAGAAGGATTTCAGTAGTTATCGTCGTGCTTGCTCCAGCCTCCAGACCGCTCTCCACCATCACAGAGCCCAGCACCGTGCCATCCGACAAGCGAATTTCCACAGGGGTAGCCTTGGACATCGGCGCGTAACCCTGATTACGCAGCACGATGCACACCGTCGCCGTCTGCTTAGCAACAGCAGCAGTCTCCATCGTGATAGAATCCACCACAAGATCAGGCATATCCATATCGGTCACCTGCATATACGCGCGGCCGGAAATGAATCCATCCGCGGACCCTGTAATGGTGGTATACTGAGTACCATCCGACACACCATCACTCAAAGCTGAAATTTCACAGGTCACGGAGGTACTTCCGGCAGGTATGATGATAGTGGCAGGAAGGTTCAACATGCCACCATCGCTGAGAGTAACCACCACATCCGTAGCGCTCACGTAATTGGATTTAATCGTGAGGATGGCCTTCTCCTCACCGCCTTCGCGCAGCACGCTCTTGCTGAGGCTCAGAGTCAGAGCGGGGCTATCGTTATCCTGTACGGTAAGGGTGGTCTCAAACATACCGCCGTTGGAGGAGGTAGAAGCATCACAACCGCAATCATCAATGATGATGGTGCCACGCACCTTACCGGTGCGCTCGCCATTAGCCTGAGCATCATCCACCACGCCGATGGTGAACTTCACACTTTGCACCCCTGCCCCCATAGGTACGGAGGACGGCAGGATAAGCCCAATGCCATCCACGTCCTTCAATCTGACTGTGATAGCCTCATTAGAACCGCCCTTGCGCACAAGCGTGGCAGTGAGAGCATAATAACCATCACTTTCAGAAACGATTTCACGACTGAATACCAGCTCTACCTGCGGCAGGTCGTCATCTTTCACCAGCACGGTGGCTGACCCGCTGTTAAAGCCTGTAGCAGAACCGGTAATCTTCACAGCCTTATCAATTTCGGCGGTGGTATCATCCACTACTGTTGCTTCAAAGGAGGCGGAAGTCTCACCGGCTTTGATGATGACGGAAGAAGGAGCCTTAATCTGGCCGCTATAGTTGCTGCCCAGTTTCACGACAATATCCTGAGAGGAAACGGTGTTGATGCTCACCGTTCCCTGCAGCACAGTATCGCTGCCTTCCGTCACATCTGCCGGAATGAGAGAAATACTGATGGAGGGCAACTCATCTTCCACGATGGTCAGCGCCGTAGAAGCTGCAGTGTAGCCATCAGCGCTCACGCTAATGGTTGTTTCCACGTTACCGATGTACTCCCTATCATTTACCACGGAGGCCTGCACGCGGGCAGAGCTCTGCCCTGCAGCGATTGTTACCGTCTGCGGCAAGCCAAGGCGAGCGGCCTGCTCACAGCTCAGGTTCACCGTAAGAGCTCGGCTGCAATCACCGGTGCGAGATATTGTATACACGAGGCGGCTACCGCCTTCCTTAATAGAATCTGACAGAGCGCTAATAGTCAGCAACTTCTCCAGATGAACCATTTCAGACAGAGCGGTATTATTTTCCAGAGTACCGGGCTGCTCATACACATCAGTCTTCAGCACGGCTACCAGCTGCACATTTCCGCCCAGCTTAATATCCGCCGGAAGTGTCAGGGACGGGGTCAGAGTCTGGCTCTGGCCCACACCCAAGGAGTTCACTGTGATGACCTCGCTACCAAGCTGCAGCATACCTGCTACATTACCGCCAAACGGCATGATACCATACACCATTTCCAGCGCACCGGCCGCCGGCACAGTTCCCTCATTGCGAATGGTTACAGTCAGAGCAGTCGTCACACCAGGTGTCAGGTTGCGCTCCACGTTCTCAATGCTCAGCGCCAAATCAGCAGCAGGCGGATAGCTTACCGACAAGCTACCGATACAGCCACTGTTATCATCCGTAAGAACCTTAAGCTCATCTCCGCCGTCGACCGTGGCTACAAGCTTGTACTCCCCGGCCTTCAACCCGGGCACATCGCTCAGCAGCAGGGTGCGGCTCAGCTCCACGGTGTCGCCAACCGAAAGTTCCGAAATAGTGGCTATATCCAGCAGAACGGAACCAGCTGTCACGGCACCTTCAGCCGTGAGCCAGATTTCCACCTTGGCGTCCGTCACCATCAGGTTGCCCATGTTCGACACGGCAAACGTCACACCAACAGCACCGTTCGTCACGCCCTCATACAGAGTAGCATCAGGCACAATAGCAGCATCTATGCTATCCAGCGCAAACGCCACACTCTCCGTGCTCACCTTGTTACCGGCGGCATCCTGAAGCCCGGCCGGTAATCTAAGGGTATACTCACCCACAGCCGGCAGCGCTGCTACATGCAGACGAACAATTCTCGGCGTATAAAGCTCACAACGAGTCACTGTCACAGTGGAGCCATCCGGAGCAGTCAGCTGCCAATCAGAGGCCTGCAAGGCGGACTCAATCACGCCGTTCAGCATGATATCAACATACCCCGGCGCCAATGAATCCGGCAGGCGCACCTCCGTCACAGCCTCAGCGTGAATATCTGCCATAAACTCAAAGCGCACATCTTCTGCACCCTCACCAAGCAGTATACTCTTGCCGTGCTCATTCTTCAGCCCGCCACCGATGACAACGTGGTACTTACCATCAGCAGGCAATGCCGCAAAATAAAGCGTCAGCTCGCCATTTTTATGACTCCAAGAGGCAACCTCAATGATATCTCCCATCAGGTTCTCAAGATGGACATTCCCGCTTATTGTACTCTCATCCACCATGTGCGAGAACTTGATAGTCATGCTACGGGTTTCGGCAGAAGCAAACGTGTCGCCCACCAGACGGCGGGCCTCAAAGTTCGCCTCCGGCAGCCCCACCAGCCAAGTGTCCAGTATCACATTATTCTCATTGTAGCCACTAATCTTCGCGATGATGTCCTCCTTCGTGATATCCTCGCCCCAGTAGTTACCGGAGAGATCAATTACATCGCTCTCGCCGAATCCGGTGAGAGATATCGACGTTGTAGAGAAATCATTACCGGTCAGGACGGTATTACAATTACCCTGAATGGACAGCGTTTTAATACCGGATGTGTTGGTAATAGCTGTGGTAGATCCGCTGGAGAGGCGAACAGCCTTGCCCTCCACGCGGCAATCGGCCAAGGTCAGAATACCCGAGCTAGATATATCATCCTTCACCGTCACATCCGTCAATGTAGCGGCAGCGTTTACCGAGTTAATCGACAAGGACCCGGAACTTGTATCAAACTCGCCACCTGTCATCGTCAGAGTGGAGAAATCATACATACCGTAATACCTCGTCTTTACATTCGCATTCCGGAGATTCAGCAATGCACCACTGTACAGATACATACCGCCATTACCAACAACGGAATCCGCCACAACTTCATTTTCGGCATTCAATGTACCATAGAGGGAGAATGTATATCCATTCGTATCAAGGCTTACCCCCTCGGCGAGCGTCGCTGTCTTACCACTACCGATGACCGTCCCGGAGGCCGCCAGCCTATATCCGCCCGGAAGAATAGTCGTCAAATCATCCAAGGTACAGTCTCCCAGAGTAGTTATACCCACATATGCATCATCAGCCGTAGCGCTTGCAATCAATGCCCCAAGAGCTGACGTATCTCCAGTGAAGTTTGCCAGACGGAAGGTCTCTTTACCCGTAAAGGTATTCCCACTGCCGCTGACGGCGGATGCATTGTTGATGGAAATATAGCTACTAATGGTGTTATCTTCAATCGTGAGGGCGCCTTGGTTCATCACATTGGCATTCACATTCACGCCCTCCATGGTTACCGTGCCGAGGCGGCTAATATGCACACCGCCCTTAGCTGCTATGCTGCCGCCATTCACGGTCACACTCGCGCGATTATTCACGTTCAGTCGACTATACGAAGATGAGGAACCAACCAGCTGAAGCGCTGTGTCATTCAGGCTGAGCTGACCACCGGCATTCACTGTGATATTCG
>JAZOMC010000043.1:0-2258 GCA_045653545.1 Akkermansia sp. | reverse complement strand
GGCGGTGCTGCGGCGTGCCCTGGCTGATAAGCGGCGGCTCATTCACGTTTGCCCGCAGGGTATTCCTGCGGTAGAGTCGCTTTCTGAGGCACAGCGACTTGCTTTGGCGGAAGGCCGGTTATTGTTCATTTCTCCTCAGCCGGTGGCTCGCAGCTGAATAAGAAGGTGGCCACTTGGTGCAATGAATATGTGCTCCGGCAGGCAAGGGAAATATGGGTGGGGGATATTTCGCCCAATGGCATGCTGGCTTCGCTGATTGATAACCTGCTGCAGCAGGAAGCCCGGGGGTGAGGCCCGGGCTTCCGTGGTTGGTTGCGCTTTTCTAACAGGGGACTATCCTTGCTTTCACTCCCAGGGGGCAGGAAAGGAGGGAGACGGCTACGGCGGATTCAGGGATGCCGAGGGCATCGGCCACATGTTCGCGGTAGGCCTTCATCTGTTCCTCGTATTCCTTCTTCAGCGCATCGTACGATTTCTCCTGGTCGGGGTCGAGCTGGTTGGTCTTGAAGTCGAGGATATGGGCGGCTATGGCGTTGCCCTGGGCATCGACGGTGAGGACGAGTCGGTCGATGGTGCCGGAGAGCCATTCGTTCTTATCGGTGATGGCTTCGAGCGGCTGCTCGTTGTATACCTCCTGGCTGGGTTTACTGGTAAAGAGCGCGGCGATTTCCGGCTGTTGAAGGGCGTTGTAGACCACGCTCTGAGGCAGGGTACGGGTAGCGTTGTCCTCCATCCAGTCGGGCGGGGGCGGGGTGTCCTTCCATATGATTTCCTCCCACGCGGCGTGCACGAGGGTGCCGAACTCTGCGGCGGAGAGTTCGCCATAGTTGGCGTAGGTGGATTTTCTGGGTTCTTCGGCTTCGCGCGTTTCCTTATCCTCTGTCTTGGCAAGGGTGGAGGGGCTGATGCGTTTGCGGCGCGGCACCGCCGCCCCGAGCGGAGCGGGAGCTTCGGATAAGCCCAGGGTGTCAGCTCCAGAATCATTGGTTTTGAGCTGGTCATACCATGTTTCACATCCTTCAGGAGGCGTGAGAAGTTCGGTTTCTGTGTATTCCTCCAGCTTGCCGTTGTACGCTCGACGAATCAGACCGGATTCCGAGCGTGCTCGAGCCGTAGGATTGCCTCTATCGATGAGCGCTCCTCCATTAACAAGGATATAATTAGCATATTTGGCGCGCGTGATGGCAACATAGAACAGGTTGTAGGCCTCCTGGCTGCGTTTTTGTTTCCACATCGCGGTCTGATTGTCGAAGGCTCCGGGCCAGAACTGGGGGCGTGTATCCTTGTTGCCGGGAGAAAGCAGGATAGAGCTGCCATCTGCTGACCGGAAATAGGTGAGGTCTTCCTCACTGTCGATAGCGTCATTTGACATGAAAGGCAGAATGACGGCATCGAACTCCAGCCCTTTACTCTTGTGCATGGTCATGACCTGCACATAGCGAGAGGAAGCAACACCTTGAGTGCTGAGGGATGAGATGCGGCGAAGCCAATCTCCCAGAGTGCCGCCAGCTGCATCGAAGGCTCGCGCCGTGTTGAGCCATGTGGTCATGACCTGCCTGTGCGCTTCTTGCTGTTCGTTGCTCAGCGAGCTGATGGGAAAGTGCGAGAGTATGCTGTCCAGTAGTTGCGTGTAACCTCTGTTTTCCAGTTCATTGCGCAGGTTGAGCCACGCCTGGTCATCTGTTTCGACGTCTGCGAATATATAGTGCATGAAGGAGGCCTTCAGAATACTGCAGGATGTCTTTTCGTGAGGGTGGGCGAGCCAGCGGAAGAGGTGGTGGAGCATCTCGCCCAGCGGGCAGAATGTGGCCGAAAGGGTATCCTTGACAAGCAGTACGGGGAGTTTCGGCATGTCATTGCGAAGATGGTTCACCAGGGCTTCCGCTTCGGTGTTGGTGCGCGTCAGAATACCGATACTCATGCCGTTGATGGGGTGCTTTTCCTCCGTCGTGAGCCTTCGCAGCACATTGCTGATAGCCATGTACGCACAGGTGTTCATGGAAAGCTCCTCATTAGTTTCTTCATCCTCTTCCTGAGCTACTACCTGAATCTCCACATAGCCAGTGCTTGTTTTTGCTGATTCGTGTTTTGTGAAATCAGTGAGATTGACGGCATTGTCGCTGCAATCACCGAGTTCTATTTCGTGCATCCGTTTGAATACATCGTTCACAAAGCCAGCCTCGCCCATGATTGTGGTAGCGGAACGATAGCTTTTTGTGAGCGGAGCGCCCTTGACCGGCTCACTCCAAGTGGAATCG
>JAZOMC010000042.1:0-22602 GCA_045653545.1 Akkermansia sp. | reverse complement strand
GGTGTTCCACATTTGGACATTTGCCGTGTGCGGTGATCCGCACAACTGCTACCAGGTTATCGTAACTGCATTCCAGCAGCCCTGGTGCTCCATCGTTTATCTTGTGGCCCTCTGCTGCCTCTTCATGCACGTGCGTCACGGCGTTCAGTCCGTGCTGCAGACTCTGGGCCTTTCCACCCGCAAGGTGCGCCCGCTTTACAACATTATCGGCATCCTCTTCGGTCTGGCCGTGTGTGGCTGCCTGGCTTCCATCCCCGTGTGTGTGATGCTCGGTATCCTCAAATAACCCCTTACAAACTCATCTTCAATTATGAAAGAAATTAAGTTTCCCGTAAGTGATTACATGCCGGATTCCTGCATTCCGGAAGGCCCGATCGCTGAAAAGTGGACCAAGTACAAGCGCGAGGCCAAGCTCATTAACCCCAACAACCGCCGTAAGTACACCGTGCTTATCGTGGGTACGGGTCTTGCCGGTGGTTCCGCCGCCGCTACTCTTGCTGAGCTCGGTTACAATGTGAAGTGCTTCTGCTATCAGGATAGCCCCCGCCGCGCCCACTCCATCGCCGCTCAGGGTGGTGTGAACGCCGCTCACAACTATCAGAACGATGGTGACTCCGTATACCGTCTGTTCTACGATACCGTGAAGGGTGGTGACTTCCGTGCACGTGAGGCAAACGTGTACCGCCTCGCTGAGGTGAGCTGCAACATCATCAACCAGTGCGTGGCTCAGGGCGTGCCCTTCGGTCGTGAATACGGTGGTCTCCTTGATAACCGCTCCTTCGGTGGTTCCCAGCTTAAGCGTACCTTCTACAGCCGTGGTCAGACCGGTCAGCAGCTGCTGCTGGGCTGCTATCAGGCCATGGAGAAGGAAATCGGCAAGGGCCACATCGAGATGTTCCCCCGCACAGAAATGATGGACCTCGTGGTCGTGGACGGCCATGCCAAGGGTATCGTTGTGCGTGATATGGTGACAGGTGAGATTAAGAGCTATGCCGGTGATACCGTGCTGCTCGCCACTGGTGGTTATGGCCGCGTGTTCTTCCTTTCCACCAACGCTATGGGCTGCAACGTCGGTGCTGCCTGCGCTTGCTGGAAGAAGGGGGCTTACTTCGCCAACCCCTGCTTCACTCAGATTCACCCCACCTGCATTCCCGTTAAGGGCGATTACCAGAGCAAGCTCACCCTCATGTCTGAGTCTCTGCGTAACGACGGCCGTATCTGGGTACCCAAGAGCCGTGAGGTGGCTGCCAAGATTCGCCGCGGCGAGATGAAGCCCTCCGAAGTGGCCGAGAATGATCGTGACTACTATCTGGAGCGCAAGTATCCCTCCTTCGGTAACCTGGCCCCCCGTGATATTTCCTCCCGTGCCGCTAAGGAAGCCTGTGATGACGAGCGTGGCGTGGCCAACACCGGCCGCGGCGTATTCCTCGACTTCAAGGACGCTATCGACCGCATGGGCAAGGAGTGGATTGACGGCCAGTACGGCAACCTCTTCGAGATGTACGAGGAGATTACCGACGTGGATCCCCACGAGCAGCCGATGATGATTTATCCCGCTTCTCACTACACCATGGGTGGCCTCTGGGTGGACTACAACCTCATGTCCTCCATCCCCGGTCTGCACGTGCTCGGTGAGGCTAACTTCTCTGACCACGGTGCTAACCGCCTCGGTGCTTCCGCTCTCATGCAGGGCCTTTCCGACGGTTACTTCGTCATCCCCGCCACTCTGCCCACCTACCTCACCACTCAGAAGCCCGGCACCATCACGACCGCCGCTCCCGAGTTCATCGAGGCTGAGGAGGCTGTGAAGGCTCGCATCCAGAAGATGATGGACGTGAAGGGCACCAAGACCCCCGATGAAATCCACCGTGAGCTCGGTAAGCTCGTGTGGGAGGACGTTGGCATGGGCCGTACAAAGGAGAGCCTCATGGACGCCATCGAGAAGATTCCCGCCATTCGTGAGGATTTCTGGACCAACGTGAAGGTTGTAGGCAGCACTGAGGGCATGAACCAGGAGCTTGAGAAAGCCTGGCGCGTGGCCGCATTCCTGGACTTCGCTGAGGTACTTTGCTATGACGCTCTGAACCGTGAGGAGTCCTGCGGTGCTCACTTCCGTTTGGAGCACCAGCTGGCTGACGGTGAAGCTAAGCGTGATGACGCTAACTTCGCATATGTGGCCTGCTGGGAGTACAAGGGCACGGGCGAACTGCCGGTTCTGCACAAGGAGCCGCTTACATTCGACACCGTACACCTGGCAATCCGTTCCTACAAGTAAAGAATTAAACCACCAGAATTTCCTACATTATTATGGCTAATCTTAATCTTACGCTCAAGGTCTGGCGCCAGGAGAACGCTCAGGCTCAGGGCCGTATCGAAACCTACAAGGCCAAGAACATCCCGGATGAGGCCTCCTTCCTCGAGATGCTCGACATCGTGAACGAAGAACTCGTACACGAGGGCAAGGAGCCCATTCACTTCGACCACGACTGCCGTGAAGGCATCTGCGGTATGTGCTCCCTCACCATTAACGGCGTGCCTCACGGCGGCAAGAAGGTGACCACCTGCCAGCTGCACATGCGCCAGTTCAAGGATGGTGACACCATCTGGATTGAGCCCTTCCGCGCTGCTGCATTCCCGCTGCTTCGTGACCTCGTGGTAGACCGTACCGCTCTGGACAAGATTATCGCCGCCGGCGGTTTCGTGGACGTGCGTACCGGTGCTGCTCCGAACGCTAACAACATGCCCGTGCGCAAGAAGACGGCTGACGCCGCTTTCGACGCCGCCGCCTGCATCGGCTGTGGTGCTTGCGTGGCCAGCTGCAAGAACAGCGCCGCCATGCTCTTCACCTCCGCTAAGGCTGCTCATCTCAATCTGCTGCCCCAGGGCCAGCCTGAGAAGAACAAGCGCGTGCTCGCCATGGTGCGCCAGATGGACGCCCTCGGCTTCGGTAACTGCACCAACCTTTACGAGTGCGAGGCCGCTTGCCCCAAGGGTATCAGCGTAGACAACATCGCCAAGCTGAACCGCGACTACATGATTGCCTGTGCCTCTGAGGCAGTCGGTGTATACGCCTAATAAGCATTCGCTAAAAACTTACAACCACCGGAGCAGAATATGCTCCGGTGGTTTTGCTTTTGTCCCATTGCCGCATGTTATAATGAGTGGAAGAGCCATGCTGGATGCCCCTGCTGAACTTCATGCTGAAAAAAAAGCTGTACAGGGAAGGGGAAATCGGTATATAATACAGCTATGAAGGCTATAATTCGAAATCTTTTTGTGGCGGGCGCAGCTCTGCTTTGCGCTCTGCCGGGGTATGCTGAGGAAGAGTTGAATGTGGATGAGCTTCTTCGCGCCATGCGTGAGATGACCGTCAGTCAGGGTAACCGTGACGTGATGGGTACCATCCGCAAGGGCCGCAACCGCGTGCCTTTCAGCCTGAGTGCCCGTGGTGGTACGATTGTTTTCCAGTACAAGCAGGGGGAAGCCTGGCAGCGTTTCGACGTGCGAATCGGCGAGCGCAACGCGGAGCTTGTGCTGGTGAATAATGGCCGCGCTCAGGTCATGGCTCCTGCTAATTATTCCCGCACGATTGCCGGTACGGATGTGTGCTACGAGGACCTCTCCCTGCGCTTCCTGTACTGGAGAGGTGGCCGCCTTATTGAGGACCCGGAGAACTCCCGCATCAAAGGCCGTGATTGCTACATCGTGGAGGTGCGTAACCCGAACCCGGGAGAAGGCCAGTTTGCATGGGTACGCATGTGGGTGGATAAGGAGAACGGCACCACGTGGCAGATTGATGGCTACGGTGCTGATGGCCGCCTGAAGAAGCGCTTCTCCATCACCTCCGTACAGCGTCTTTCTGATGGTACTTGGTTCTTCAAGCAGATGCGCCTTGAGGTGCGCAATCCGCAGAACCCGAACCGCACCAGCTCACTGAATTACCTTGAGATGGAAGACCTGCCCAACCGTCAGAACTGACGCAAGGGTATTCTCCGCCGTAAGGTATGAAGCTTATTTTTAAGCTGCTGAATCTTTTGCTTCCGGTAGCACTGTTTGTACTGGTGCTGCCGGAAGTGCGGCGTTTTTTTGATGATGGTGAGGCGCTGACCGGCGTAGGAATCGTGCTTGGTGCGCTGGCCATCATGGCTGTTTGGGAAGGCCTGCTGCTGAAGCTGTGGATACTGCCGGCCTGTAGCCGGGCGCTCAGTGAGCGTGTGTATTCTGCGTCCTATTCACCGGATGAGGATCCGCTCGTGGCAATGGCGGAGTGCATTCGCCGGGAGCACGCGGTTGAGTTGATGCCCGAGTTTGAGCAACTGGTGCATAAAGAGGCCCGGAGACCTCGTGCATGGGCTGAGTTGGCCTCTCTGCTGGCAGATGAATTAAACAAGCCGGAGGACGCGCTGAAGGCCCTTCTGAGCGGCGCAGAGCATGTAAGCCGCAAGGAGGATAAAGCATTGTTCCTTTGCCGGGCGGCGCATCTTTGTGAAAAGCGCCTAAAGAATGAGGCGGAGGCCGCCAGATTGTATGCTGAGGCGGCAGCTAAATACCCCGGCACTGCATATGGCCGGAAGGCGGCTGAGCGGGCAAAATAAATATTACCCTCGGTGAATGCCGGGGGATTGTTTTTTACTGTATCAGGAGCGGATGGCCGTAATCCACTGCACACCCTGAAGGGTGAAGCCTCGCTCGAGCATGCGTTGGTGCATGTCTCGCAGGTGCATGGCGCCGTAGAAGATGGCTATCTGAGTGCCGGGGCTGGCCTTGCGTACCACGCGGTCCAGCACTTCCATGCAGCGGATATTGCGGGAGATGACGATGGCGCTGTTCTCCATGGTGACATCTCTGGAATCACTTTCCGCGAGGGATTCAATCATTTCTCGGCGGAGAGATTCCGCTGAGAAGGAAAGGAGGCTACCGCCGCCGCTACCATTCTCCATAAGTGATGCGAGGATAAGCTGCAGCCAGGTTTCTCCACGCTCTTCCATGGCCCTGGCGAGCTCGTCAGAGTTCATGTCCGCATACACCATATTGCTGAGGCTGTAATCAATGCATTCCGTCTGCAGGCTGAGCTCGAGTTTCTCGGCCATGGTGGCGTAATATTGGCCGAGGAGCTGGCTGAATGCGGAGGTCCCCTTGTTTAGATTTTCTTGTACAAGCTGGTCGAACCGACGGCGCTCTTCCGGGGTGGCAGTGCCGTTTTCTATTTTTTTGGAGAGGCGGGAAAGCTCCGGCACGTCCTCACCATCCACCAGTTCATAGAGCACATAATCATATCCCGGGAAGGCGCGGTTCAGGTTCCGGTAATAGGCTTCATCTGCCAGGTGTACTGCCCCCACTAGGTCCACCGTGCGGCCGCAGTTATCCTTGTAGCGCGCCACGGGCAGTAGTAGGCGAAGAGTACCGTCCTCATCCACTCTGCTGCAGATAAGCTCACGAGGGTAGGCCGTGGCAGCGGGGGACTCTATCGTCTGCGCGCTGAGCAGCCCGGAAGCGCTGAAAAGAAGCAGGCAAAGCGTGGACAGAAGGCCGCCACGCTTTCCGGCAGAGGCTGTATCATGTGTGCGGGTGAAAATCATCGTTTATCGGGTTATGGTGGTTATGCTTTGAGCGGTTTATATCCATTCCAGCAGGAGTGCGCCGCCGGGGGGAAGGGTGACAGGGAGCCCCGGAGAGCTGAGTTGAGCGCGTGTGACATGCAGCTCCGGAGCTGCTGGCTCCAGAAGATTGCGGAAGGTGCAGGCCTCCGTTTTCTTGCCGGCCCAGGCGCAGGCATCCTCCGGTATGTGGATGTGGGTACTGAAGGTTGCCGTGGTGGAGAAGTTACACACGGCCAGCACCGTGCTGCGGGCTTTTCTGTTGTGGCGCAGGAAGGCGTACAGGAAATGGCCGGAGGTGCTTTCTCCCTCTGCGCGTCCGTAATCGGGCGTTTCGCTATTGGCCCAGTTCAGGCCATAGAAGCCGCCTTTGCTGAGGGCCGGGTGCTGCATGAGGGGAAGAAAGGCTGTGCAGAAATCTCTCAGAGAGGCCTCTTGGGGAGTGAGCAGGGCGCCATCATAGCGGCTTCCGTTTGTCCAGTGCTGCAGGCGAGGGAGTGTTGTGTAATCAAAGATGGAGGTGCGGCCGTTGTCACCGCCGTAGCCACCGGGGCCATCAGCGCGCTCACCCACTTCCTGCCCATTGTAGAAGAGTACCGGGCTGCAGGTGGTGGCAAACTGAGCCACAAGAAGCGCGCGGGCTGCCGCTTCACCTTTCCCACCCCAGTGGGCAGGCGCAGCAAGGCGCGGCTCATCATGGTTCTCCAGATAACGTACGCCGCGGTGTGAAAGGATGGCTTCCTCGCGGTTCTGTGAGTCCAAATCATTTGCCCAAGCACAGCCCTCGTACAGCTCCTTCAGCGCACGGTAAGCGGCGCTGTCGTATACGGCGTTGAAGCCTGCCGTCAGGAGTGCCTCGTGAGCGTCTCGCTCTGTAAGCTTCATGTGGTCATTGTATGCCTCAGCCATGAAGTATACGCTTTCATCTCTCATGCGGGCATTAGCAAGAGCCCAGTGCCAGAAGGGCATGGGCACCATGTGCGCCATATCACAGCGGAAACCTCCCACACCCATCTCCTGCCACCAGGCCAGCACTTCATCCATGAGCCTCCATGTGCGGGGTACCATCTGCTCGGGCGTGAACTCGCGCGGCAGGGCATCAGCTGCAGCCGGGCCGCAGCGGTAATCTGCTCCGTAGTTCAGCTTCACCGTTTCATACCAGTCATACGGGGAAGGGGACCACGTGGCCGCGTTATTTCCTGTCACTCGTCCGCACCCACGTTCCGGCTCAAATTCTCCCTCCGGCAGCTGCAGGCGGGTATCACCATGGTGGGGTTCCAAGTAAAAGAAAGCATTGTCACGCGAGAAGAAGCTGCCGGTATCATCCCCACAGCCGAAGCTGAACTCCGGGCGCACGGTGGAGGCGTAGCAGCGCGAGACGTGGTTCGGGATGAAATCCATCAGCGGCACCATGCCGTACTTGCGCACGCGCTGCAGCAGGGCTCGGAACTCTTCCAGCCTTGTAGCCGGTACTTCTGCCAGTTCCGGTGCCACGTCAAAATAATCTGTCACGGCATAAGGGCTGCCGGCCAAGCCTTTCACCACACAGGCGGGGTCAGAGGGTACACCGGGAAATGAGGATTGGGTGGCGTGCCTCAGTACACCGGTGAGCCACAGGTGCGTGACGCCCATGCGCGCAAGAGCGCTCAGCGCGGCATCATTCACAGCGGCAAAGGTGCCGCAGCCGTTCTGTTCTCGGGTGCCTCCGGGCTGCCCTCCTTCCGTGAAATTCGAAAAGTGGCGTACAAAGAGCTGGTAAATGACAGGCCTCATATTGTGTGAGTTTATCACAAGCGGCAGCTGCTTGCAATCGTAGAATGCAGCGCAGCCCTCACAGGTGCGTGAAATATGACGCAGGGATGCGTCCCAGCCAGCAGTACTTAGAGCAGGTGCCTAGCGCCGGGGACCTCCAAACGACGTGATTCCGCCGCATATCCGAAGGAACCTTCATCCGGTTCACTGATGTCAGTACGGTAGCGGCGGCGCTCATGCCCATAGCGGCGCAGGTAATTCACGATGCCATGGCCCACGGCCTCCGCATACTTGCGCGCGCTAGCTTCATCCGCCAGATAAGCCACATGCCCGGCATTATTCAGGAACGCAGCTTCAACAACTGCGGCAGGTATGCCGGCGTCATCACAGGCGTTCATCCAGCCGGCGGAGCGGTCTGCGTCCACATAGCGCGGCACCACGTTGCAGCCTCGGCCTCCATTAGGCATGCCGTGGTTCAGTACCCTATTTTCCAGCGAGGAAGCCAAGCAGGCGCCCAAGCGGCGGCCATTGTGGCGGTTGCAAATGATGAGGCTTGGAGAGGCTCCGCGGGTCCAGCCCCGGCCGCTGTTATGGTGAAGGAACACGGCGCAGGATGCGCGGGAATAGATGGCGTAATCCGCGGAGATGATGCCACTTGCCACGCGGTCACGGACATAGCGGGAAGGATAGCGCTCACCGTTATCCGGTTTTCTCATGTGCAGCACTCGGGCCCTGCGAGCGAGGGCGGCTAATTCCGTGCCGGGTTCGGGAGGATTGCCGCGGTTAATCACGCGTACCTCATAGCCGGCTTGCTGAATGACTCGCTTGGTGTAGTACACATAGCGGTACCACCACTCCAGCTCTTGGATGCGCTGTCCCTTTACAGGCCGGGAGGATACAGCACCACCCGCGCCGATGCAATGCCCTATGTCAAGTACCACAGGCCCTTTGCCTGTACTCTGCGGCACACCGGCACAGTTTACCAGCGTCAGTACCGCGCACAGCGCACTTATCATCAGCAGTAGTTTCCTCATGTCGCCGCTCAATATAGCCCCATCAACCCTGAAGGTCAAGACAAATCGCAACACTCATTCCTTCCTTAGGGAGTGAATCGTGGCATCCTTATGAGGGGAAATAAAAAGCCCCGGCGGGCCGGGGTTTTGTTAAATTGTTATTTATTATTTCAGGCCTGAGCGGAGGAGGCGGAAGAGGGCGAGCGTGCGGGGCCATTCTTGCGGGGCATCATCGCTCTCAGGGAAGAGCCGGTTTTCCGGGATTCTGGCGTAGCGTTCCTGTGCGCGGGAATGGCTGAGCTCCCGTGCGCCGACGCTGAAGATGGCGCCGAGGGCGAGGAACTCACGGGCGAGCTCATGGGAGCCGTTCCATGCGTGGAGGAGCACACGCGGCAGCGTATTGCAGCGGGCGCGCTCCTTCAGGATGCTGAGCAACTCCGGCCAAGCACGCACGCCGTGCAGGTGCACGAGGCGGTCATGGCGGAAGGCGGCGCCCAGATGAATGTGGAGCAGGATGCGCTGCTGTTCCAGCGTGGCGGCATGAGCATCCGCCGCGTCCAGTCCGGTTTCTCCCACTTCAGCGGAGGGGTGGCGGCTCAGCCATTCATCCAGCGCGAAGGCGAGTTCCGCGGCGTCCACCTCATGGGCATGCCAGGGGTGCACACCGAAGGCCGGGCGCATGCCGGGAGTGGTGGAGACGCGCTCCCAGTCATCCATAGTGACGGCGCAGATGGTACCCCCAGCGGGGTTCGGGTGGTGAGTGTGGTAGTCTTTCAGCATGTCAGTGTTCCTTCTTCGGCAAAACTGTAATAAGGCTTGGTGCGCTCCGGGGTGGATGCGCCGATGATGACGTGGTCCTGCAGTGGAATGCAGAGGGTTTCCGCGGCGCGGTACAGGGCTTTGGTGAGCTCGATATCCTGTGAGCTGGGGCGGGAGTTCCCGCTGGGATGGTTATGCACGATGATGATTTTCGCGGCATGGTGGAGTATGGCCGGGCCGAATACATTGCGCGGGTGCACCAGCAGGCGGGTGAGGGTGCCCACGGCTATGCGTTCTTTTCTCAGCAGGGTGCGGCGGGCATCCAGCAGGAGTAGCACCATCACTTCCTGAGGCTCATAGCGCAGCTCACCCACCAGCAGGTCATATACGTCCTGTGCGTTGTGAATGCCCTGCCGCTGCACATTTTCACGGGCGGCGCGCTGCCCCAGTTCAAACACTGCCGCCAGCGTGGCCGCCTTGGCCTCGCCGATTCCCTTGGGAAGCAGCTTCTGGATTTCGGCCGCTTCCATGCTGCCCAGTGCTGCCAGTGAGCCGGCGGCTCGCTTCAGGCGCCCGGCAAGCTCCAGCACGTTACAGCCCTGCATGCCGGTGCGCAGAAACAGCGCCAGCAGCTCTTCATCCGTAAGCATGGCGCGCCCGTCACGCAGCAGCTTCTCGCGCGGCAGACTATCAGGTGGTAAATCCGCCAAGCGGCAGACGGAGGGGGCAGGGGGCGTTTCCATGGTTGAGAGGGGGGCTTTTGACGCGAGAAAGCCCATTCAAGGACTGCTCGAGGACAGTGGCACCTGAATGGGCTTTCGCTAGTTTAATAGTGTTACAGCGGTTCCTTACGGCAGCTCCATCATATCCGTGACGATGTTGATGGACTCGCGGAGGATGGGATCCAGCGTGGAGGGATAATCCACATCATCTGTCAGAGCGGCTTCAGGATCCTCGGCGGATTCCATGTAGCTGTCGGAATCATCATTTGTGGCCTGCTGAAGGGTTTCCTTATCCACGTCCTCCAGGGTGAGGCCGTACACGGTGATGTTGCGGGCATCCTCCTCAGCCATGCGGGCATAGCGCTCACGGCGCTCATCCGTGTAAGCGCGCTCACGCTCACGCAGGCGAGCGTTCTCTGCCTGGCGCACGGCGCGGTTCAGGGAATCCGTGTTTTCCTCAGTAATCTTGCGGCGGTAATCCACATACCAGCGGGTGTACTGCAGGTCAGCATCCTCAGACACACGCACATTGCTGCGGCGCAGCAGCTCAGGCATGATACGGGCAATGCGGGGATTGCGCACATAACGTCCGGCCGGGGCGATTTCATCATACGGCATGGCGTTATCCATCTCGGATTCACCGAGGGGAAGCGCAGCTGTCACCATGGGCAGCACGATGTCGCTGGGAACACCACGCAGCTGGGTGGAAGCACCGTTAATGCGGTAGAACTTCTGCACGGTAATCTTAATCATACCGCAACCCTCACGGGAGGAGATGAAGGGCATGAAGTCGGACAGGCTGCGGGGTACCTGTACTGTACCCTTACCGTAGGTGGTTTCATCACCCACGATGACGGCGCGGCCGTAATCAGCCATGGCACCGGCGAAAATCTCGGAGGCGGAGGCACTCAGTCGGTTCGTGATGACTACCATGTCACCGGAGAAAATCTGGCGACCGCTCACCGTAAGGCGCTCCACGTGGCCGCGGTAATCACGCACCTGCACCACAGGGCCGGCGCCGGTGAAGAAGCCTACCATCTTGCGCACCTCATCCAGGGAGCCACCGCCGTTGAAGCGAAGGTCCACCACGAGGCCGCGCACGCCTTCAGCCGTCATGCGGCGCAGCAGCTTGCGTACATCCGCAGCACAGCGCACATCACCATTATCCAAATCAATGTAGAAGGAGGGCAGGGTGAGAATACCCACGCGGTACGGCTCCTGACCGGGGCGGTGAATATCAACAATCTTTGCGCTGGCAAGGGATTCAGACATGGGCACCTCATCACGCACGATGGTCACTTCCTTCTGCTCACCGCTGGAGGAGATAACGCGCATCTTCACGGAGACACCCTTCTGGCCGCGGATGAGATCCACCACCTTATCGATGCTCATGTACATGATGTCCACCCAGTTGCCGGAGTTATCCGTATCCACAGCCACGATTCGGTCGCCGAGGCTGAGCTGGCCACTGCGGGCAGCGGGGCCACCCTTCACGATGCCTTCAATGCGGGTGGAGCCATCATCATCCTCCCTGAG
Source organism: Akkermansia sp. (assembly GCA_045653545.1). GTDB lineage: Bacteria > Verrucomicrobiota > Verrucomicrobiia > Verrucomicrobiales > Akkermansiaceae > Akkermansia. Next base: position 11,223 of record JAZOMC010000042.1, on the reverse strand, counting down.
CTGGGCGCCGATGCCGACGATGGAAGCGCGGATGGCGTCCTTGAAGCGCTGCTCCTCGCGGGCGCTCATGTAATCAGAGTGGGGGTCATAGGAGCGAGCCACGGCATTCAGCAGCACGGAAACCATGTGCTCGGTGTCAGCCTCCTGCACCTCGTTTCTCTGGCGGCGGATGCGGGCCTGAAGCTTCTCCGGTACGGGCAGCTCATCAGCGTTCGGATCCGGCTTGCCCTGCTCGGTAGCCAAGCGGGCCACGTTCTCACGGCGGATGACCTCCGTGAGCACCATGTCATCTATCATATCCTTCCATGCCTGATCCAGAGCAGCGGCGTTAGCGGCACGGGGGAGTCTGCGGCGCACACGGGGAGTGGTGCGGTCGCTGTCAAAGGTGGGCATTTCCTTGCTGTAGCTGCGCAGTATCTGCTCAGCCTGCGCAATGTGGCGCAGAGCGCGTGTGGAGAATTCAGCGTACAGCTCCGTGGCCAGTGTGGTGGTCTCGCCGGCCAGCAGATAATCACCGAAGGAGTCAGCGTAGCGGCTGCGGAGGTCCTGCACGTCCTCCTGAGAGAAATAAAGGCGCTGGGGGTCTACCTGCTGAAGGTAGCTCTCAAGGAACTTCTCATACATGTTCCGGGAGAAGCGCGCACGGGAGAAGTGAGCGTTCTGCAGGACTAGGGAAAACTGCTTACCTATCTGGTTATAGTCGGGCGCCGCGTTACTGACGGATGTGCAGGACATCATGGCTGCCGTGGCAGTCAAGGCCAGCACACTCAGGCGGCGTGCCCATTCTTTAATGGGATTTTTCATCGCTTAATAGACACTGTGATGTGGCGCAGCTGCTCGTCTTTCGACATATTTTCACAGTCTGCTGTAACGCGAACTATTCTACTTCAGATAAAAATAATGTCTATACTAAATACGGGGTAATGACACAGAATGCCGTAAATGTATAGCTGATAAATCCGTACGCATTCATAAAAGAGCGCACCCGGCGCCGGCGGTTATATCCCGCAGCGGCCGGGTGTGCGAACAATCAGAGCCGATGTGGCCTGCCCTTATTCAGCGTTTTTCTGCTTTCTGGGGGTGCGGACCTTCACCATTCGGGAGCCTATGGTGGAGACGAGGGCGCCAATCTGGCTCTCAAGTCTGGCATAGCGGGCTTTCATTTCCTTCAGTGAGGCTTCGAGATGTGCGGCCTTAATCTTAGCCTTGCGTGCCTCATTCTTCAGGGAACGGGAGTCTGTGTCCATCGGAGCCGGTTCGGGCTTGCTCTTGCGGCGGCCCTTGGGCTGAGGCTGGAAGCGTGCCATCATTGCATCCTCTGCCTGCTTCTTCCACAGGGAGATGAGCGTGGGCGCTATCTTCTTGTCTTCTGCTACTTTCTGAATGGAGACCTTCTTGGAAAGTACATCCATTATGATTTTTAACTTTTCTTCAGGAGTGTAACTAGCGCGTTCCTTCATGTTGTGAACAATGTGTGTGGTAGCGTGATTTTAGCCGTTATTAATAACTTTAGCAAGCATAATTATTATTTCTTTGCTGTTTTCTGTGTTATATCGGCGGATTTTTCTTAAAAAACAGTTAAAAAGCGGATGCCGGTGCTGTTCGCGAGTCGCGTGAAACGGCATGAAATTGCCCTGAGAGAGGAGGCATGGTACCCCTATCTGGCATAAAAATGAGGGTAATTATTCGTTGACTCATATAAATCTTGCTTGAATGCAGGCTTGAAATTATACTATGCAGAGTAGGTGAATCCGAAATAATAATTAAGCTAATGAAAATACTCATATTCGGCGGCAGTGGCCGCACTGGTCAGGTGATGAAGCGTGCAGCAGCCGCTGCCGGCTGGGAGGTGTGTGCCCCTACGCATGCTGAATGTGATCTGCTGTGCGCGGGTGATGTCTCCCGCTGTGTGCTGGAATCAGGCGCGTCCGCAGTGGTGAATTGCGCTGCCATAAGTGGGCTGGAGGCCTGCTTGGATGATGCGCTGTCCGCTCACTTGGTGAATGCCGTGGCGCCGGCGGAAATGGCGCTGGCCTGCCGCCATACGGGGGCGCGCTTTGTGCACCTTTCCACGGATTATGTGCTGGAGGGGCACCGCCTAGGCCTGAAGGATGAATCCACCCATTGCAAGCCTGCTAATGTGTATGGCTCTTCCAAGCGTGAAGGTGAGCTGCAGGTGGCAGAAGCGCTAAAGGACGCCCTGGTGCTGCGCGTTTCCTGGGTGTGCGGTAATCCGGATAAGCCGGCTTTTGCGGAGAGTATTCTCAGCAAGGCTCTGGCCGGCGCCGCGCTGGATGCCATAGCGGATAAATATTCCATGCCCACGGATGCGGAGGATATAGCCCGGGCGGTGCTGGAGCTGCTGCCACTTTCCGTCAGCGGTGTACTGCACCTGTGTTCGGGTGGTGAGCCTGTCAGCTGGCATGATTGCGCGGTGATTGTGCTGCAGCACGCTGCCGCGCTGGGGGCCTTGCCCTGTGTGCCGGAAGTACAGCGCAGGCTGCTTAGCCAAGCAACTTTCTTCCGTGAGGTCAGGCCGCGCCACACGGCCATGAATAATGCCCGCCTCACCTCACTGGGCGTGCATATGCCCACAGCCACGCAGACCCTGCAGCTCATTACAGAGCGCTATCTCCGCACGGCGAAGTGAGTTACGAGTTACGAATTACGAGTTACGAAGATTGAGGCTAGGCTCCCATGAGCCCTTGCGCGTGGCATAAAGCGTGTTAGTAAATTGCTGCGTGGTTTATTCGCAGGCCTTTGCTCGAGCCTCGCTTTCGTAATCCGTAATTCTAAATTCGTAAATCTGAATTGGGCTGTTTATTGCATCATTTCAGGCGTCACGTGGTACACGGCTCCGCAGCGCGGGCAGGATACCTCCAAGAAGCCTTGTTCGGAGAGCAAATCCGCAAAATCCTTCTGCATGGTGCGGATGGTGGGCAGAATCTTATCCAGCGTGCAGCCGCAGCGGAAGGTAAACTTGCGCGTTTCCAGCACTTTCACCTCCTCATGCTGTTCAATCTCAGCGATATCCTGTGCGGTAAGCTCGCTCAGCCAGTCAAAATCCGCACCGGGCTGGGCTGTAACCAGCGCGTAGGTATCACCGCCCACCTCAAAGGCGCGGGCCTGTCGCTGCTCACTCTGGCGGTAAAAATCCTCCACCCATTCGATGCTGGTCTCGCCCGGCAGAATGATGACGGAGGTTTGCGGCTCCTTGTTCGTGCGCAGGTTCTGAGCAAAGAGCATGTTCTTCTCCGGCTCACGCACATCCTTAGTGAACACACGGCCGATGACGTCCTCCGTCAGGGAAGAACCGGATACAAAGTAATTGGCCAGCATGGGAGCCTTGATATTCAGGGTCCATGCGTGGTATTCCTGCCAAGGGCGTGACACGAGGTGCAGGGTAAAGAATGCCAGCAGCTGCTTGAACATGGTATCCTCAGCTTCGGCATTGCGCTGCTTATGCTGCATGAGGTGCAGGTAATAGTCCACAAACAAAGGTGAAAAATCAGCCCGCAGCAGCAGGCAGTTTCTCTTGCGCACAAAAAGTGCCTGAACGGTGGTGTACTCTTCAACAGGCTGTCCGTTTTGCTCAGTCATGATTCTTTTTTCTTCCTGCGCTTTATAATACCCCTATATGCACCACCGGGCAAGCCTAAAATCACGGCCCGCAGGCATTCGTGTCCCAAAGTTTGGGGGAATATAGCCATTGTGTACTCAAAATCAGCGTGTTTTGCCGAAATCTCCTTGGCCGGGTATCATACAGCCCGTTCATTGGCACAATTTTTCTTTTATCCCAACATCGGCGTTAGCCGCTAATCCTTAATTCGTAATTCGTAAATTGTAATTCGTAAATCAACGTGTCCCAAATCTTTGGGACACGTATGAAAATCACGGCCTGCAGGATGATTTGCTTCCCACCATCTTCCGCACCATCCTGTCAGGTGGCTTTTTCTCGTAAAAAAATGCGGACTGAGCGCGCAGCCTTCAGTACCTCCTGAGGGACTGTTTTCAGTTCCATAGCCCTTCTGCCAGCATCCGGCTCCGCATCCCGGCAGGGCTCAGCTTCCGGTGTGCGGTGAACAGCCTGCCGGGTGCCGGCAGCAGTGTGTTTTTATTCACAAATCCTTGTTTTCTTCATCAGGCTGCATGCCCAGAAAACGGTCTCGCAGCCTCGGCAGCGGTATCGGGCTGCGCAGTATCAGCTCACGGCGGGCCTTCAATGCTTCCACCTCTCTGCGCAGAAAATAATTCCTCAGCCTTGCGCCGTCCTCCCGGCGGGTTCGCAGGCGGATTTTCTGCAGGTAGCCGGCGCGGGCATAGCGGCAGAGCGTATTTCTGGAGATTTGCAGCTCATCGGCTGCTTCCGTGGTGCTCACGAGGCGTTCTGGCAGCTCGCTGATAACCGGTCTGCGCTTTTTCGCAAGGCGCCGCACCGCACCTTTGTCCCAGTACGCTGTGGGAGGGCAGGGGCCTATGGCCACTCGGCAGAAGCGCACACGCTTGCGGTGCAGTAGCTCGCGCGCGGATGAGGGGTTGCACCCCAGTATGCGCGCCGCTTCACGCGTCGGTATCGCCCAGCTCGGCGGGGCACTCAGTATCACACAGCCTCCTCGCTCCTGCTTCTTCTTATCCGTTAGCATGTAATCAGGGTAGATAACTCCCGGTATATCGTAGAGCCGTACTCCGCCGGCTCCCACGAGGGTACGCGGTATATAGCCGGCGCGGGGTATGCTTCTGCTCTCGCTGTAGTTTTTAAGGGCTGATAATCTGTTTACTCGTTCGCTGTTCATACCTGAGTGAATTGAAAGCAGGAGCTTAGCAGTTCCCTCTGTCTTTGACAACTTTTTGCAGCTGTATATTTCTCCGCCGTTTATCCCCCGCGAATTGCGATTTCCCGTCCTGCAGCGTGGGGCGATTTCGGAATAACCTATTACCGTGGCATACACCCTTTAAACCGCCAGAAAACAAAAGCCGCTGCTCCGGAGAGCAGCGGTTTTTTGTTAAAATAATGAACCTTTCGCAAGAATTACTTGCGACGACGGCGGCGGGCAGCCAGGCCAGCCAGAGCCAGAAGGCTCAGAGTAGCCGCCTGTCTCGGCGTAGGGCATAAGCCCGAAGACGGATGGTGGGCTCCCGTCTACGCGTCCTGCCTTCGGCAGTCTTGCTACGCCGAGGCGAGACGCCCACCTAGCAAGGGTTTTACTTGCGGCGGCGGCGTGCGGTCAGGCCAGCCAGAGCCAGAAGGCTCAGAGTTGCCGTGGTGGGCTCGGGGATAGCGGGAGCGATGACGATGGAGCTCACTTCATCAGCCGTCAGAGCCTTGTTCCAGATAGTTACATTATCAAAGTCAACAGAGGCATCTCCGGCAAGTCTGTTGCCGCCGCCCCATCTGCCACCAAGCTGCGCACCATTGAGGCCGGTGTCCGTGTTCCAGTTGGTCCACTGACCAATCTGGGCACCATCCTTGTAAATGGTGAAGGTCTGGCTCTCCGTGTCGGATACAAATGTGTAGGTCGTGGTAGCAGTCAGGCTGTCAGCGGCAGTCAGGCCAAGGCCAGCGGAATAGGCGCTGACTGTGGGGTTACCGGGGGTGCTGCCGTCAAAGTACTTCGTGCCGTCGTTACCGCCGGGGGTGTTGTACAGAGTCAGTTCACCTGCGGCACTCATTCTGACTTGCAATTTGCCGTCCTCCCAGCCGGATTGATTGTGGGCTCCGGCAAAGCAGGCCAGAGTCACATCGCTGCTGACGTTATTGATGTTTGCAATGTCAAAGGAAATCGTGAATGATGTTCCGGTGTTGAGGTTGGACCAGATGTCGCTACTTGCGACGAGGGTCTGAGAGTCAGCCCAGCTTTTTGTAACACCAGCCTTCTGAGCATCAGTCATTTCGTCATAACCGATGGAAGCGGCAGAGGCGAGGCCAGCCAGAGCCATAAGGGCGATAAGCGTCTTTTTCATGACTGTGATTGTTGTTATGAATGGTTGAGAAATTGCAGCTTGTGCAGGGGTACTTGTTCCCACGCGCGTCGGGAGGCTGAGAGCCCTACCCCAAACTGCTAGTGCGTAGTTTAGCTGTTTTTGCGTGAGAACGCAAGCGGAAAATCCGGTTTTTTCCGGAAAAATAAAAGGCTTTTTTACGCTGATAGTACCCGTTCTTTCTTCGGGATGAAAAACAAAAAACCGCTGCTCCGGAGAGCAGCGGCTTTTTGTTAAATCAATGCGGCTTCCGCAAGAATTACTTGCGACGACGACGCTTGTCACGCCAAAGTCGCTTTAGCGACGGCGGCGGCAGGCAGCCAAGCCAGCGAGAGCCAGAAGGCTCAGAGTAGCCGCCTGTCTCGGCGTAGGGCATAAGCCCGAAGACGGATGGTGGGCTCCCGTCTACGCGTCCTGCCTTCGGCAGTCTTGCTACGCCGAGGCGAGACGCCCACCTAGCAAGGGGGTTACTTGCGGCGGCGGCAGGCAGCCAAGCCAGCGAGAGCCAGAAGGCTCAGAGTAGCCGTGGTGGGCTCGGGTACAGCGGGCACTACAGCACCGCTGATGCTGGCAGAATTGAAAGAGGCAGAGTGGCTGCCATTGGTATTGTTAATCTTAAACGTGATTTCACCAGCTTCGTCAGCTGTTACGCCACTTACTACGTAGGTAGTAATCTCTCTAACTGCTACATTTTGCTGACCAAGAGGAAGAGAGCTTTCTGTGTAAGCATTTGTGGTGGTAACAGAGTTCCAAGAGCCAGCACCTTCGAAAGGAACGCCTGTAACGAAAGTGATGTCGTAGCTGCTACCGGCAACAAGATTGCTGAATGTCAGCGTAAGAGAGGCGTTTTTCTGATCACCTTTGATGAAATCGTATTCGGCTCCGCTTTGTCCGACCCAAGCACCGCCGGTAAGGTTGCCGCTCAATGCGGTAATTGTGGCACCAAACTGGGTGGCTACGTCTACCAGCTTAATGCTGGTGAGATCTGCGCTAGTCAGATTATTGGCATTGAAGTCAAACGTAGCGGTCTCGGCCATTGCTACACCAGCCAGAGCCATAAGAGTGATAAGCGTCTTCTTCATATTAGTAATAATTGTGTGTACGTGTTAGTAGGATTGGCAGCTCATGCAGGGATACCCGTTCCCACGCGCGCCGGGAGGCTGAGAGACCTGCCCAAAGCTGCTTACGCGGAGTTTAGCTGTTTTTTGGTGAGAATTCAAGCTGAAAAATAGGAATTTTGCGAAAAAATATGTTTTTCTGAGGGGCCGTATGAAATATGTATCTACAGCTTATAGTGGCATTTGAGGTGCCGACTGTTAGCCGGAAAATGCGTAACAAAGAACCGCTGCCCCGGAGAGCAGCCCCCCTTTGTTAAATCAATGTGCCTTTCGCAAAGATTACTTGCGACGACGACGGGCGGCCAGACCGGCCAGAGCCAGAAGGCTCAGAGTAGCCGTGGTGGGCTCGGGAATGGAGGGATTGAGAACGTAGGACACCTTGATGCCGGAATCATCCTTCGTCACGAAGTAAGAGGGAGCGGTTGCTTCTGCAAGTGCCTCCAGAGAGTCTACAGCAGTCATTGTGATGCCATTAGCATCAGTGAAAGCGTAGGTGGTCTGAGTGCCGTCGAAGCTGACCATGGAACCCTTGTTAACCAGAACACGCTCCTGAATACCCTCTTCAATACCGGTCAGCTGTGCGGTAATGGAGCTTACCTTTGCATAGTTCATGCTTCCAGAATTCTGAGCCTGAAGAGTGACAATACCAGTGTCGTACAGATTCATGGCAAAGCCGTTGCCACCCTGTGTGCGAAGGCTGTAGCCCAATGTGAAGCTGCCCTTGTTGTCAAGTGTAATGGTTTCGCCATCATTGCCACCATAGTAGGAGTAGATGGTAAGAGCGGACGTTTCATCAATGCTGATATAGGTACCGCCCTGGAATTTCTGAATGCGCTGGAAGGTCAGATCAGCGCCATCGGTAAGGTACAAATCCAAGCTCCAGCCTTCAAGTGTGAAATCACCCTCGTTACCAACGCTGCCTGTTGCATTGGAAACATAGATGTTTTCCCACATGTTGGAATTTGTCATGCCGGGACCGTTGCCATTGAAGGTGTCATCTGCATCGATAGTCCAGTTGGCGGAGTCTTTCCATTTGTCGGAATTAACTTCACTGCCGCCATTCCAGACATAGTCGGCAGATGCCACGCCGGCCAGAGCCATAAGAGCGATAATTGTCTTCTTCATATTAGTAATAATTGTGTGTACGTGTTAGTAGGATTGGCAGCTCATGCAGGGATACCCGTTCCCACGCGCGTCGGGAGGCTGAGAGATCTGCCCTAAGCTGCTTACGCGGAGTTTAGCTGTTTTTTGGTGAGAATGCAAGCTGAAAAATAGGAATTTTGCGAAAAAATATGTTTTTCTGAGGGGCAGTATGAAATATGTATCTAAAGCTTATAGTGGCGTTTGAGGTGCCGACTGTTAGCCGGAAAAATGCGTAACAAAAACCGCTGCTCCGGAGAGCAGCGGCCCTTTGTTAAATCAATGTGCCTTTCGCAAAGATTACTTGCGACGACGACGGGCGGCCAGGCCGGCCAGAGCCAGGAGGCTCAGAGTGGCGGTGGTGGGCTCGGGTACTACTACGTTAAGAGCTGTGCTGCCAGATGTTAAGGCGGCGATTTCTTCAGTGCTCAGCACGCGATTCCAGATTGCGAGGTCGTCCATATCAGCATCAACCTTGCGCTGACCATCACCCCAAGTGCTACCAAGCTGGAAATTGGAAATCAGTGCATCTGCCGTGGGAGTGTATGCAGCGGATACGGATGTTCCGTTAATGTAAAGAGTAAGGGACTCACCATCACCAGTCAAAACGATGTTGTTCCAAGTTTCAGAACGCAGAGCTGTTTTTACACCAGTGTCAGTAAACGTAATGCCGGAACCATAAAGATAAGTGTAGCCGTCATTGCCAGTCTGGAACTGCAGCTGCTCGTTCATGCCTGCAATTTTCATGGAGAACATGGAACGATAATCAGCAGTAACCCCCTTTACTTTGAAGGAAAGCGTGAAGGAATCACCAGCGACACCGAACTTGCCGAAACCATCGTAAAAGTCGATGAAACCACCTACATTAGTGGAGATATAACCGTTGTCATCAATACCACCGGTTGCGTTCTTGTGGTTGTCGGTAATGCCAGTAGCGATACTACCCGTTACGCCTGTGTAAGAGACGTAATCGGTGGAACCGTTATCGAACGTCCAAACGGCAGCCAGACCTTCTGTGATATCACCGGCTGTAGCCATGCCGGCCAGAGCCATAAGAGCGATAAGTGTCTTTTTCATATTAGTAATAATTGTGTGTACGTGTTAGTAGGATTAGGCAGCTCATGCAGGGGTACCCGTTCCCACGCGCGTCGGGAGGCTGAGAGACCTGCCCTAAGCTGCTTACGCGGAGTGTAGCTATTTTTTGGTGAGAAAGCAAGCCGAAAATTAGGAATTCACGATAAAAAAAGATTTTTTGCGCGGGGGCGTGTAATATATTCTTATAGAAAATCAGACTATTTTGGTGGAATTTGGGCTCTTCTGCAATAATTGTGGAATGAGCCCGGCGAGGAAGAAACGAAGACGGAAGAAAGTAATACGAACGATACGAAAATGGTTCGAACCAATCATCCGCATGTGGCGCTTTAGTCGCAGTAACGGAATCACCGAAGGCTTTCACAGAAAAATGAAATTAATTCAACGCCGTGCCTATGGATATCGTAACTTTCAAAACTATCGATTAAGGGTGTTAATTGAATGTGGTCACGTAACGATATAAAAAATCAAATTCCACAAAGTTTGGGCTTGGCTCATTTTGTGTATAGCTGGAGTTGTTTGCAGGTTAGGACTGCGATTGCGCCATTCATCTAAGCGATTTGAACGGCTTTTATTACGTACTTGTGTATGATAGGAAGTATTATGGCGTAGAATATTTTTTTACGGGTATATGTAAGATGTGGTTTTATTGTTGAAAAATCATGGGTTTAAAGTTATCCGAGTCGCAGACGCGATCCAGGCTTCGAGTAATTTGTTTGGCGGCCATGGCCAGGCTGTTGTCTAAGGTAACAAGAATGATATTCTCGTTGGTTTTCATGCGTTCCACAAGCTCGGGGTCCGCATATGCGTTTTTGTCGTCTTTGCGCTTTGGTACACTGGCATTTTGCCAGATAAAAAGATTAGAGGGCAGAAGTTCCCTTTGTACTTTGCGGATGAGAGCGTGCGCTTTTCGAGCCTTATATGAACTCTTTTTGCCTCTCTCAATTTCTTGAAAAACGCTATGTTCCAGCATAATGCTCCATTGTTTCTCTGCTGCATGCTCACATACCCACTGTATCCAATAGTCAATCTCAGAAGAATCAACACTTTGCATCCATACGCATGTGTCAATGAGCAGGATTTTATTATTCGGAATGCTCCACCAGGCCGATGAAAGAATATCATCGACTTTTCGTCGATATGCATCCTCTTTCTCGCGTTGAAGTCTCAGGCGCTCTTCTTCTTCTTCTTTCTCGCGTTGAAGTCTCAGGCGCTCCTCTTCTTTTTCTTTCTCTTGTTGTTTCCTTTTGATTCTCTCGCGTATTATCGTAAAAGCTAAAGAGAACGGGAACGGGAACGGAGAAAGTATGTGGAGTGCTTTGTTATCAGCCGGAGGAGGGGGAGTAGTGCGCTTCCGAAATGACATAATGTTGATTTCTAGAGTTTTTTATTTTGAGCTTAAAGTGCGTGTATGCTGCCTCAATCCGCGTTGTTTGTTGTTTCCTTATTACTTTTGATGCTCCTTGGCTGTTAGTTCACGGCATTTACTGTTACAGAAAACCCAAAGAGAATTCCTTGGTGGATGTCTCTATACGTTTCGTTGCGATGAACATAACCTGTTTGAGCATTATAATAGTAACGTGCGTTACTGATGTCAAGGGCGAAGTATAATAAATTGGCCCTTCGTTATAAAGTGTGGGCATGTTTCATACCGGCATAGGAAGGGGAAGGGGGGGAGATAAAAAAAATCTGTAGCGGATGTGCTACAGATTAAATATACGGGGGATAGGACTCGAACCTACGACCTCCACCATGTCAAGGTGTTGCTCTACCAACTGAGCTACCTCCGCATGGGAGAAATGGGCAGGGATGGATTCGAACCATCGAAATCGTACGATAGCAGATTTACAGTCTGCCCCCTTTGACCGCTCGGGAACCTACCCATTTGCAGGCT
>JAZOMC010000041.1:0-85452 GCA_045653545.1 Akkermansia sp. | reverse complement strand
GGGGAAAGCACGGGCAGACCATAGGCCATACCGGCGATGTAGTCGTCCGCACCGTGACCGGGAGCGATGTGTACAGCACCCGTACCGGCATCGGTCGTCACGTAAGCGGCATTGATGATAAGGGACTCGCGGTCCAGGAAGGGATGACGGGCGGTGCGCTTCTCCAGCTCGCTGCCCTTGAAGGTGCTGAGTTCCTCCTGAAGAGTCCAGCCGGTCTTGGCAGTGAAGGTCTCGATAAGCTCGCGCACCACGATGAACTTGCGCTCAGCGCCATCCTTAGCATAGCGGCCGATGACGTAAGTGAAATCAGGGTTCAGAGCAATGGCAAGGTTGCTGGGGAGCGTCCAAGGCGTGGTGGTCCAAATGACCATCTCACAATCCTCGATACCGTTGACAGGGCCATCCATCAGGAAGCCCACATAAATTGCCGTGGAGGTGTCCTCCATGTACTCCACCTCAGCCTCAGCCAGAGCGGTGTGGTGAGCGTAGCTCCACTGCACAGGCTTCATGGACTGGTACACAGCGCCGCTCTCCACAAGCTTAGCGAACACGCGGAGGATATCAGCCTCGTACTTGGGCTCCATGGTGATGTACGGGTTGAACCAGTCACCGAACACGCCGAGGCGGCGGAAGGAAAGGCGCTGCTGGTCAATGTAACCCAGAGCGAACTCGGTGCAGCGGCGGCGAATCTCGGCCGGCTCCAGCCCCTGGAATTCCTTTACAACTTTAGCCTCAATCGGCAGACCGTGGCAGTCCCAGCCCGGAATGAAGGGGGCGTAGTAACCGGCCATCGTCTTGCTCTTCACGATGAGGTCCTTCAGCACCTTGTTCAGACCGGTGCCCATGTGCACGTCGCCGTTAGCAAAGGGAGGGCCGTCGTGCAATATAAAGCTCGGCGCACCCTGGGCTTTGCGGCGGTTGGTAATTCGCTCGTAAAGCTTCTCATTTTCCCATTTCTCCAGACGAGCCGGCTCCTTGGTCGTGAGATCACCACGCATGGGGAACGTGGTGTCCGGCAGGAAGATGGTGTCTTTGTAGCTCTTTGTGGGTGTGCTCATACGCGCGAAAGTATATACCTCACCGCTCCCAATGTCAACCTTATTGTGATTTTTCAAGGAGATATGGAGCAATTTATCGCTACATCACCCTCTATTTCACCCCTTCCGCGTTATACTCAGCCTTTCTTCTCAGCAATGTACGTTGACATTTATATGGCAGATTGATATACTACAGCCAACGCCTATGAAAAAACAATTACATACCCGTACCGAAATCAAAGAGATTCTGGACAAGCTGGATGAAGCGCAAAATGACTACCTCTTTGGCGATGACAATGTGGATTCGAGCCGGGCACTTATCACCATGATACGCTGCGCACACAGCGGAATCCCAGAAGCCATGAGAATCTTCGGATTTTTCTTACAAGTCTGTTTTGACCGTCCTTCAGCAAGCCGCTTGTCAAACTATTACATTCACCGTGCAGCTGAGGGCGGTGATACGGAGGCAACAATGGAGCTCATTGAGCAATACTGGTGGAAAAACCGCGGCACCGCTATGCAGTGGATAAAGCGAGCCCGGCGCGCCGGCATGTACAAGGCCCTGCACGATATGGCATCGGATCTCGATGAAGAGGATAGAGAGCTAGCGCTCCACATCTTCTCCGGCATTCCGCATCGAGGGGCCATGCACAGCCTGCTCTATGCCGAAATGCTGGCTGACACCAACCCCGAAAAAGCATGCAGACTGGCACGGCAGGCACTCAGCAAGACACCGCAGGATAAGCAGTTTAGCATCATCTTAGCACTCTGCAACAACATCACCCCCACACTGGCAGCGGAGGGGCGTGCCATGCTGGTGAGGCTGGCAGGTAAAGGGCACACCCTTGCACAGCACAAGCTGGGCCACTGCTATTACCACGGAACAGACAACTTCTGCAAAGACCTGCGCTGTGCATTCCGCTGGTGGAAACGCGCAGCCGACAATGGGCACGCGCCCAGCATGTTCGAGCTTTCCCTCATGTATGAGCACGGTGAAGGCATACGCCGTAACCGAGTAAAAGCTTTTCAATACGTTAAAACCGCCGCTGAAAACGGCCTCCGGGAAGCCATCACCAACTTAGGATACTGCCACTACTGGGGCATCGGCACAAAGCGCAACTTCACCGAAGCAGTCGCCTGTTTCCGCCGCGCTATTGAGCTTGGGGATATAACCACCGCAGCCTATAATCTGGGCGAGCGTTATTACGGGGGCCAAGGTGTGGAGAAAGATATACAGAAAGCTCTGCACTTCCTCCGCATGGCCGCTCGCCGAAATTACCCGGATGCCATCTGTCGCATCGGCTACATGTCCATACACGGCGAAGGTGTAAAGCTCAATATCGCCAAGGGTATACACTACCTGCACCGCGCAGCCAAACTCGGCAGCGCAAGAGCCCTCTGCGAGCTGGGCAAGTGCTATGAATACGGCACCGGCGTACCCCAAAACCTGCAGAAAGCCATGGAGCTCTACACCCGCTCCGCCGAGCAAGGCTACCGCTATACCAAAAGAGAAAGCTCTAGGTTAAAACGCAAAATGGAAAAGCTTCATCGCCAAAGCTAACCAGCATGGCAACTAAAACCCATCTCACAATCCCGCCGCGGCAAGGATGTCCTTTATCTGCTGCCGGGGACGCTCCGGCCAATGCTTATTAGCCACAGGGCTGGCCGGGCTGGGGTGAAGAATAGTGCCAAGCGTGAATGTGCGGTCAGGCAGCTGAGCTGCCGCGAGTTCAAGCTGCTTGAGGGCATAGCCTCCCACGCCCACAAGACACTTAGGCTGCAAGATTTCGATGAGGCTGACGAGGTGACGCTGGCAGGCGGCATCTATCTGCGCCACCTGCTCTTTGGGCAGCTGGGTGGGGGTGATATTGGCCCCGGTTTCGCTCATCCAGATGAGCGGGCAATAGTTCGCCACGTACGCATGCTTAAAGAACTCATCCGCTGTACCGTACATCTCCTCAAAAAGCCCCCACAAGCGGCGTCCGCTCACCTCCGAACGCGGGCAGTTAAAGCCCTGCACCGGGCGCTTAGGATGAGTGGCCGGCGGCTGACCCACCGGGGCTGTAATACCCATCCACAAAGTCACCGCAGCAATTTCTCCAAAGGGCACGCCCGTCTGCGCCATACCGAAGGGGCCGGGATTCATGCCGAGGTACAGAACATCCTTCGGGCCATTCGCAAAGCGGCGAATGTAGGCCTCATGCCCCGCCCATGCATATGTGAGCGGGTTATAAGTATAAGCCACGGGGGCAGAAAACGAGAGAGCCTCCATCTCCTGACAAAGCCGACGAGCGGCAGCGATGACCTGTTCTGTGTGCATGACATGAGTTTAGCACAATGCGGCCCGTGTGGCAACAATTATCGCTTGATATCAGGTGGCGGATACGTTACAATGACGCGCGTGAAAGTCATCGCCATAGCCAACCAAAAGGGTGGTGTGGGTAAAACCACCACCGCCGTAAACCTCTCAGCTGCACTTGCCAAGCGCGGCCGCAGGGTGCTGCTCATTGATGTGGACTCTCAGGCAAATGCCTCCTCCGCTCTCGGCGTGGAAGCCACAAGCGAGCAGAGTATTTACCAAGCGCTCATCGGTAACAGGCTCATGGAAGACCTCATCATGCCCGCCAACCGCAGAAACCTCTCCATCATACCCGCTCACATGGACCTTTCCGGCGTGGAAGTGGAGCTCACTCAGAATGGCACGCACATCACCTGCATGCGTGATGCCATGGAAGGCCTGCGCTGCAGCAACTATTATGATTATGTATTCTTGGACACGCCGCCCTCACTGGGCGTGCTGATGACTTCCTCCCTGTGCGCCTGTGATGAAGTGCTCACTCCCATGCAGTGCGAATTCCTCAGCTTGGATGGTCTTTCCAAGATTCTCTACGTGGTGGAACAGATACGCGAAAGCGGCGCCAATCCGAACCTGAAGCACGAGGGCGTGATTATGACGATGTACAGCAACACGAACCTCGCCAATCAGGTTATCGCTCAGGTGAAGGACGTGCTGCCGAACAAGATGTACAACACCGTCATCCCCCGCTCCGTCCGCGTGGCTGAGGCCCCCAGCTTCGGCAAGACCATCATTGAGCATGACCCCTACGGTCAGGCCTCTCTGGCATACCAGAACGCCGCCAAGGAGTTCCTGAACCGCCACCGTTAATCCACCCCTGCCCGCGCCATGCTCCGCTGGCTCTTTCCCATCACCTGCGAGCTGTGCGGAGAGGAAGCGGAGCGCAGCCTGTGCCCGGATTGCCTAGCCTCCTTGCAGCGCATTCCGCGCCCCATCTGCCTGCATTGCGGCAGCCCGGTGTATGGCACAGCTCCTCAGGCGGATAGCTGCCCGGCGTGTGAAGGATTGCCGCGCCCATTTGACTTTGCCCGTGCGCCGCTCCTGAACTCTGAGCAGAACATGGAGCTCATCTACCGCCTGAAATACCACCACGCACCTTACCTTGCTGCGGCTTTAGCTCCGGCCATGGCGGAAGTATGGGAGCAGACGGCAGAGGCCAAGAACTACAGCGAAGCCGTCATCGTGCCCGTCCCCATCACCCCCGAAAGACAGGTGAAGCGTGGATACAATCAGGCAGCTCTTCTCGCCCGCGCACTCGGTAAGCTCCTGCGCCGTCCCGTAGTGAACGCCCTCACCCGCCACACCACTGAGCAGGATAGCCAAACACGCCTCACTGCCGCCCGACGTCGAAAAAACGCCACGCTAGCCTTCAGTGCCTTGCCTGCTTTCCTCTCAGGCCGACGCAAACTCCCCTCACACATCATCCTCGTGGATGACGTGTTCACCACCGGCTCCACCGCCCGGGCCTGCAGCAAGGCCCTCAAAAACATCCCGGGAGTAGAGAATGTTGCCGTGCTCACTCTCGTGCACGTACACAATGATTAAAGGCTAAAACAGCGCTCGCCCTTCCAACATTTCCGGCAAAAAATCATTGACAGCGGGCATGCGATTTGCTAGAAAATACAGCATGTATAAAGCCATTCTTCTTTTACTTGCCGGTGCAGCTATGGCTGCAGAAGTAAAGCCGCTTCCGGCTCCGATCATCACCGGCGGCATGCCCCTCATGGAGGCCATTAACGCCCGTCAATCCGGCCGCCGTTACAATCCTGAACACAAGGTGGATGACCAAACGCTCAGCGAAATTCTCTGGGTGGCTTGGGGTGTGAACACACACGGCAAGCGCACCATCCCCACCGCTCGTAACCGCCAGAATATGGGCCTCTACGTCATCTCTCCTGAGGGTTGCTGGCGCTACAATGCTCAGGATAATTGCTTGGAAAAAGTAAGTAATGAAAACCTCATCCCCCTCTGCGAGCAGCAGTCCTTCGTGAAGAATGCTCCTCTTCACCTGCTCTACACTGCGGTGGATGACCGATGGGGACGCTCCCACGTGGGCTCCGCTTATCAGAACGTATACCTGTACGCCACCTCCAAAGGCATGAATACCGTGGTGCGCGGCATGATTGACACCGCCGCTCTCACCGCTGCCCTTCCCCTGCCGGAAGGCCAAATTGTCATCGCCCACCAGACCATCGGTTACGCCGAATAAGGCTTTTCTGCTTTCCCGGCACAACAAAAACGCCTGCACTTTCGAGCGCAGGCGTTTTTTATCTATCTGTATGTAGGTATCAGAAATTAATCTCACCGTTTCGGCGCATGTTCTCGTAGTAATCGAGATTGCGCTTAATCGTGCGCCCCACGCGGGTGTCGGGAGCGATATCATATGCCTTCTGGTAGCATTGAATCATCTCAGGCAGGCGGCGCATGAAGGCGTAAGTATCACCCAGAGCGCGCAGAGCAAGCTGCTTCACCTCAGGCACAAGGTCAGGCTGAGCGATAAACCCGTTAAGCATCGTCACGTTAGAGGCAAGGGTCTCGGGGGAGCGATCATTACGCATTGTCTCGCAGAGGGCAGCAAAGGCCTCCATCTGATTAATGCGCGTAAGGCTGACATCCTTCATACCGCGGTAACCAAGGGTATTTTCGGTATCCAAGGAGTTAATCTCATCAATGATGGACGTGTATTTATCACGGCACACCTCAGGAATGGCGCGCAGGGCAGCGTCCAGAGCGCGGGCACGCTCCATACCGGTCTTCCCCTCGGCTTCAGCCAAGGCGGCATCTCTCGCAGCCAGCTTATCAAGGCCGGCCTGAACCAGAGCGAGGTACTCAGCCGTCGTGCGACGTGTACCATGAATCACCTCGAAGGGCAGGCCATCGGAATCCATCAGCACCACACCGGGAAGGCCTTCAATCTTATATGAGGTCAACAGGGCCTCACGGCGACGACGCTCCTCAGGAGAAATCTTGGCCACAAGCTCAGGATTGCGCGGGAAATCCACGGGCACCAGCACAAAACGCTTGCCCACGGCAGCCTCAAACTCAGCGCTTTCCACGATTCGCGTACGGAGATAAATACAGGCTGTGCACCAGTCCGTACCGGTAAAATCAACAAAGATGCAGCGGTTCTCAGCGCGTGCAGTTGCGACCGCCTCTTCCATAGTAGCCACCTCAGGCAGAGCCATAGCGGGCACGGACATCAGAAGAGCCAAAGCAAGTTTGGATATCAGTTTCATAGCTAAATAAAGCGTGTGTTTATAAGTTATATTTGCAGTATGCCAGATTCCACCCGTTTTGCAAGCTATTTTTCCCGATAAAATCATATTCCCGTCATATTTCCCACCAAAATGGCTCGAAATTCCATTTTACCCCATCGCATTGAGGGGCCCCATTCCACTCATTCAGCGGAGTGCTGAGCGGATTTTTCCGGGGACGGATTCAAGGCCGCGAGTGCATCCTTGCCGCTGTATGGCGGCACAAGCCTGCCATCACGATTACGCACCTCACGAATCAGCATACGCACAGCCTCCACCACAAGAGCGGTGCGGGTAACCCCCAGCGCAGTGGCTACAGCATCCACCCTCTGCATCAGGCTTACAGGGCACCGGAATGCGACTGACTTCGTCTTCATAAGCTCCATTTAACACAATCTCTGCCCGGAATCAACCAAAAAAAGCGTGAGCATAGCCGCATTTCAAAAAACTGCCACAATGCAAGCTTGACGTCACGCGCTAACATGGCACAATAGGGCAGTTAAACTTCAAGCAATCAATAACATGTCCCAGTATCTCACAGCCATAACCGGATCCCCGTTCTTCTACTTTGCAATGGGTATTCTGCTGCTGGTACTCTTCTTCTGGTATCTGGCGGCGGAACATGACAAAACGAAGCGCAATGCCGGTACATTCTTCATCATCGGCATGGCAGCCTTCTCGCTGTTCTCCCTGTTTGTGAACGGCATGCACTACGGTATCGACATCGATGGCGGTGTGGAGCTCACCTTGGAAGTGCAGCCCAAGATGGATGACAACGGTAACACCGTGCCTCCCACCGAGCAGGACATGGAGCAGGCTTGCGCTATTCTCGGCGAGCGTCTGAACTCCACCGGTACCAGTGAAGTGCAGATTCTGCACTCCGGCAGCAAGATTCTCATCCAGATTCCCCGTCAGGACAGCGATGATGCAAAGAATCAGGAGAAGGTGGACGCCATGGTGCAGATGCTCACCAAGATGGCTAAGCTGGAGCTGCTGCCCGTGTACCCCGATTACATGACTGTACTGGCCAACCCCGAGGTACAGCAGCGTATCGAAAACTTCAGAACACGTTTCCACGAGTATAACCGCCAGCTGGCCGCCGGTAACACCGCTGCCCGCCAGCCCCTGCCCCCCCTCATCCCCTCCAGCCTCGGCCTGAATGACTACATGATTCTGCCCCAGCCGCTGGTGGACGAAAAGACCGGCTCCCCCATACTGGACCGCGAGGGCAATCAGGCCCTGAACTTCTACGTTCTGCTGAAGCCCGCCGTGGCCCTGCAGCGCGGCATTTACATCACCGGCGAGCACGTTTCCGCCGCTAACCCGAACTACACCCAGTCCGGCGTCATTAACGTAACCCTGAACCGCGAAGGTGCAGGCCGCATGACCCGCATGACCGGCGCCATGACCCTGGGCCGTGACCTTCTGGCCGTGGTGCTGAATAGTCAGGTAAAGTGCGCCCCCGTGGTGCAGGCCGTGCTCAGCAAGGACTTCCAGATTTCAGGTCTGGACGGCAAGGGTGAGCCTGAAGACGTTTCCAAGGCTCTGGCCAACCCGCTCTCTAGTGACCTCGTGGTAGAAGGCCGTAAGGACGTATCCGCTCAGCTCGGTCAGAGCGCCCTGAAGCAGGGTATCATCTCCGGCCTCATTGGTCTGGTGGGTATCTTCATCTTCTGCTACTGGTACTACCGCACCCCCGGTATCGTGGCCATGGTGGGCCTTACCTTCAATGCTCTGGCCCTCATCGGCCTGATGAGCCTTTTCGGCTTCGTGCTGACGCTGCCGGGTATCGCCGGTATCGTGCTGACGATGGGTATGGCTGTGGACGCGAACGTGCTCATCAACGAGCGTATGCGTGAAGAGAAGGCTCTGGGCAAGCCCTTCATCGTGTGCCTGCGCAGCGCATATGAGAAGGCCTTCTCCGCCATTTGGGACTCCAACATCACCTCCCTCATCACTGCCGTGATTCTCTTCTGGCTGGCCAGCGGCTCCATTAAGGGCTTCGCCGTGACCACCAGCGTGGGTATCATCACCTCCCTTATCGGCGCCGTGGTCGTGACCCGCGTGCTGTACTTCTGGATGGAGCGCCTCGGCCTCCTGAAGGATGCAACCTTTGCTAAGGCTCCGCTGGAAGGCAAGGTCTTTGACTTCATGAAGTACCGCAAGGTTTGCGCCTTCGCCTCCGTGGCCGTCATCATTCTGGCTGCTCTGTACGGCGTCTTCGTGCGTGGCGACAAGGCTCTGGGCGTGGACTTCACAGGTGGTACCACCATCACCTATGTGCTGCCCGCGGACTCCGCTGTGGATTACCAGAAGGCTGAAGCTCTCGTGTACAGCATGACTCTTTCCAAGCAGCCCACCGTTCAGGAGTTCGGTGCTGCTACGGACCGCAACATTAAGATTCGCGTGGCCACCAAGGAGGAGGCCGAGATGATTGATACCACCCTCCGCCGTGATATCCCCGGCATGAAAGAGCTGCCCCCCGCCTCCATTGAGGACGTGAGCTCTTCCCTGGGTTCCGCCTTCTTCAAGACGGCCTGCTGGGCTCTGCTGGCAGGTATGCTGGGCATCACGCTGTACCTGGCCATCCGCTTCGAATGGAGTTTCGCCATGGGTGCCCTCATCTCCACCTTCCATGACGTTGCCGCCGTTATCGTGCTGGTGGTGCTCATGGGCACGGAGCTGAGCATCATCCACATCGGTGCCTTCCTGACGGTAGCCGGTTACTCGATTAACGATACCATCGTTATCTTCGACCGCATCCGCGAGCGCCTGCGCTTGGCTGAGCCCGGCGAGAAGCTGGTGGACATCATGAACGAAGCCATTAACACCACGCTCTCCCGTACCCTGCTTACCTCCGGTTCCACGATTGCAGTGCTTGTCTCACTCATCGTACTGGGTGGCCCGGCCATGATGGACTTCTCCGTGGCCATGCTGCTGGGTATCTTCGTTGGTACGTACTCCTCCATCTTCATCGCCTCTCCTGTGGTGCTGGCCTTCGATAAGAAGAACAGCCTGCGTGACGAGCTGAAGCGCGCAGAGGAAGCCGGCGCCTAATACGCTGCCACACGTTCATAAAATACCTTATACCATTCACGGGCGCGGCACTCAGCCGCGCCCGATTTATAACAAAAACCGCCATGCGCCGCCGCCTCATTCCCATTCTGCTAAGCCTCTGTGCCGTGATGTTCCTCACCGCGCTGGTCGGCTCCGTGTACTGTGGCCAAGCACTGGCAACCCCCGCCCTGCCTGCGGAAGAAGCCACGCACCTGCGCCACCTTATCTACTTCCACTTTGGTGTAGCACAGCTCGCCGTCATTGCGACGGGGCTCATTCTCTTCCTGCGGCACAGGCGCTGGAGGCGCTACTACCTCGTGGTGAGCTATAATGAGCGCGGGCTGCAGCTGAATCCTCCGGGCATCCGCATGCCCTCCGCCCGGGTATACCGCTGCCACTTGGGGAATCTGTCCACCAGCGAGCTGCCCCCCGCCGGAGCCCCGGTGCTGGTGTACCCCATGTTCATGCTCAGCGGCCACTCCAGCGGAGCCAAGCTGGAGCATGCCATCAATGAGGCCTACGCCTCACGCCATCTTCCCTGCCCCACACTGTATTACCAGCCCGTGCTGGGCGCCTCCCCTTGGCTCGCAAAAGCAGCCGCCGCCCACATCCGCCCGCTCCTGAATGAAAACAGTGGAGTGCTCGTGGTGGCTCATGGCTCCACACTTACCGAAGCACCTCCCGAGCCCGCACTCTTCTGCCGCCGCCTGCGCGAGCTGCTGCCGGGCACAGAGGTAGCCTGCGGCTACTTCAGCCAAGCACCGGAAGCCTCTGATGTGCTGCGCAGCATGCGTTCATCCCACGTGCTGCTGCTGCCTTTCCTGCTGACGGAAGGCATCCACACCACGCGTGATTTACCCACTGCCGAAACCGCTGCAGCCTGCAGCAAAACCCTCACCCGCCTGCCCGTGGTCGCGGCACTTCTGGCGGAACACACCCCCTCCGAACGCTCATGAAACTCGCTCTGAAAGTAACACCCGGTGCCCGTAAAAATGAAATTCTCGGCTGGGAGGATGATTACCCGCAAGTGGGCCGCATGCTCAAACTGAAAATCGCCGCACCTCCCATTGACGGCAAGGCTAACAAGGAAATTGAAGCCTTCCTTGCCAAGACTCTCGGCCTCCCCAAGAGCGGCGTCAGCATTGCGCATGGTGCTTCCGGTCGCATTAAACTGGCCGAGCTGCCGGACGGCACAGACCTCAGCCCGCTGGGCTGAACAAGCACGGCCAAGTATTTTTCCCCTTGCGGAAGAGCGGCGGCCGCACTATGCTTGCGCTGTTATGGGATTCAGCACCGCCTTAGCCACCACCGCCGCCATTGCACCAAAAGTTCTGCAGGCCTATACCTACCACCAGCAGGGAAAAGCCTTGAAATCTGCCGCGGCCCAGCAGCAGCAACTCGCCAATCAGCAGGCTTCCGCCATGGAAGATACCGCCGCCGAAAACCAACGCCGCGCCGCTCGTAATGCTAACAGCCGCCTAGCCTCCGCCAGAGCAGATGCCGCAAGCTCCAACCTTATGCCAGAGGGTTCTATCGCCGTGCGTGAGCGCGACCTCGCCACACGCCTGCAGGATGAAATCACCGCGAACGCTAACAACGCCCTCCATGATGCGGATTCCGTCCGCAAGCAGGGAGCCCTGAATGCTTGGCAAACTCGCCAAGCCGCCCGCCAATCCGGCGTTCAGGCCATAGGCGCGGGCCTGTCATCCCTCGGCAGCCTCTTCAGCGGAATTTCCTCCGGCCTGAACGCTGATGAATAGCTTGACATCGCGCGCGTAAGCGTGTAAACTGGCGCTATGCAGCAGAAAAGGCCGAACGAGAAATATAACAACGACCGCAGACCCCGCTACAGCGACCGAAAGCCCCGCCCCGCCGCCTCAGCTCCACGCGCCTTTAAGAGTGCCGAAGCCCCGGAAGGCAGCGAGAACTGGGTTCGCCCGTGGGTTCAGCTCAAATATTTCACGTATAATCCGGCTGTTTTCCCCCGTATGCTCGGCGCCGTGAGCCCTGATGCCGTGGCCGGCGGGCTCATCAACGTGTATGATAAAAATGGGGAGCTCTTCGGCGGCGGTTTCTGGAATCCGCAGAGCCGCACCCCCCTGCGCATGCTTTACCACGGCCCGGAGGTTCTCACGGAGGCTCGTTTGGAAGAATCCCTGCGCCGCGCCGTCAACTGGCGCCGCAAGGACTGCAAGCTGGATGACACCACATCCGCCTACCGCATCATCCATGGTGATTCGGATGGCCTCGGCGGCCTCATCGCGGACCGCTATGCCGATGTGCTCAGCTTGGAGGTAACCACGCTCGGCGTCTGGCAGCGCCTCGGCCGCTGGCTCCCCCTGCTCCACAAGCTCTGCGGCACCACACGCCACGTTATCTCGGTGGATGATTCCATCGCCCGCATGGAGGGCATAGACCCCACCACCGCTCCTCCCAGCGAGCCCGTGCACCGCGTCCGCATCGTAGAGAATGATGTAAACTTTGAAGTGGACTTCGCACAGGGACACAAAACCGGTTTCTTCTGCGACCAGCGTGATAACCGCCTGAAGCTCTCCCGCCTCGTGGAGGGGAAGACCATGCTGGACCTCTGCTGCTACTCCGGCGGCTTCTCCATCCATGCCAAGCTTCATGGTAAAGCCAAGGAAGTCACCGCTGTAGACTTGGATGAAAAAGCCATCCTCATGGCTAAGCGCAATGCCAACATCAACGCCGCAGGCGGCCCGCTGCGCATCGACTTCGTGCACGCGGATGCCTTCGTGTACGCCCGCCAGATGGTGCGCAACGGTAAGCAGTTCGACGTCGTGCTACTGGACCCGCCCAAGTTCGTACTCGGACGCGATGAGGAAAAGGAAGAAGGCCTCAAGAAGTACAATGATTTGAACATGCTCGGCCTGCAGTGCGTGCGCCGTGGCGGTCTCTTCGTGACCTGCTCCTGCTCCGGCCTGCTCAGCCCCGGCGAGTTCGAGAAAACCGTTATCAAAGCAGCCCAGCGCCTCGGCCGACGCCTCCAGATTCTGGAAATGACCGGCCCCGGCTGGGATCACCCCTTCCTTTCCACTTACCCGGAAGGCCGTTACCTCAAAGTCCTCTGGGCCCGCGTCATGGAGTAATCAGATAATAAAATAATCTTTATTACATTAAAATTTCAACCACCCAATCTCTACAATAATGATAGGAACACTAGCTCTTGGATTAATTCTTGCTCTGGTACTGGGCATGGTGGCCCAGCGCATCAAATTATCGCCGCTGGTGGGGTATCTGCTGGCGGGCATGCTGGCAGCCCGGCCGTGGTGGGGGCTGACGGAGGACCCGCACGAGGTGATGCACGAGTTTGCGCACATCGGCGAGGTGCTTCTGCTTTTCGGTGTGGGCCTTCATTTCCATTTCAAAGATTTGCTGGCGGTGCGGAAAGTGGCAGTACCGGGCTCGCTGATATGCATGACGCTGTGGACGGGAAGCGGTGCCTTGGTGTACCATTGGCTCACTCCCGGTGCGGACTGGGTGGCAGCCCTGCTCTTCGGCATGTGCGTGTGCGTGAGCAGCACGGTGGTACTCACCCGAGTGCTGGAGGATAACCGCCTGCTGCACACCCCGAGCGGCCACACAGCTGTGGGCTGGCTGGTGATGGAGGATATCTTCACCATAGTTCTTCTGGTACTGCTGCCGGCGGTCTTCATCCAGCCTGAAGGCGGGGGCAAGGCCGTATTCTGCGCGGATGATTTAGGCTCTGCACTGTGGGGGATGGTATGGAAGCTGGCGCTGATGGTGTTCTGCGTGGCCTTCGTGGGCAAGTACATCATTTCCCGAGTGCTCACCTTCATTGCCCGGAACAACTCGAACGAGCTTTTCACCCTCGCCGTGCTCACCATCGCGCTTGGCGTGGCGGTGCTCTCTGCTGAGGTGTTCAATGCCAGCATGGTATTCGGCGCCTTCCTCTCGGGCATGGTAGTGGGACAGAGTAAGTTTGCCAGCCGAGCCGCCGCGGACGCCCTGCCCATGCGTGACGCCTTTGCCGTGCTCTTCTTCGTATCCGTCGGCATGGGCTTTGATTTCATGGGACTGCTGGAGCACTGGCAGCTGGCGCTGGGCACACTCGCGCTGACTCTTCTCTGGAAACCCATCAGCGCCTACGCTGTCATCCGCCTGCTGCGCCGCCCGGGAAGCCTCGGCGTGGTGGTAGGTACCTCGCTCTCCCAGATTGGTGAGTTCTCCTTCATTCTTGCCGCCCTTGTGGCCGGCGAGCGCGTCGGGTTGCTGCCGGCAAGTGCCGTGAACATCATCACGGGCGTGGCCATCATCACCATCACCGTTAATGTGCTGCTCTTCCGCTATGTGCCCGCTCTCATTCACAAGATGGAGGAGCGCGGCATCGGCCAGCGGAAAACGGATTCCTCTGCCGTGCCCGCTCCGTCCCCGCAGAAGGACCGAGTCATCGTGGTGGGCTATGGCCCCTGCGGCGAAATCATCACGCGTATTCTGCAGGAGCATGAAATCGAGGTTGTGGTGCTGGAGATGAACATCGATACCGTCACGCGCATGACCGCCCAAGGCTTCTACGCTATGCATGGTGATGCCCGCCGCCGCACCATCCTCCAGCTGGCCGGGGTGGAACAGGCACGCGCCATCATCATCACTGCCGTCGGCGCTCCCGCTCGTGAAATCGCCGCAACGGCGCGCTCCCTGAATCCGGAAATCGAGGTTCTCGCCCACACCACCTACCTGCAGCAGGCTCGCGCCATGCGCAGTGACGGCGCCCAGACCATCGTCTCCGGTGAGGAAGAAGTGGCTCTCACCCTCAGCGCTCTCCTCCTCCGCTCGCTGGATGCCACGGAGGAACAGATTGCGCGTGCCCGCCGCGAATACCGCGAACAGCTCGCCCAAATTAAGAGGTAAATCATTTCATTCAGAGCAAAAAACAAGCCTCTCTCACTCGCACGGAGTCAGAGAGGCTTATCGTATAATAACCTGGTATGAATCAATCCCGGAACGGGAAGGTGCCCTTACGGATGCGGTCGATAGCCTCCAGCCAAGGGATACCATTCATATAAAGCTCGCGGACGACGAGGCCGGAGTTACCGCGGCAGACTAACTCAGCAGATGTCTGCACGCGCCCGGAGGGGAACGGCCCCTCAGAACCGGGAGCTTCCCGCCATGCGCGGAACACATCCCCTTCACCTTCCGGCACGTAATAGCGGAAGGAAGCCGTGCTGTTAGAGTCGCTCACGCAGAGCATAATTCTCACTGAGACTTCCGTCACATAGTCCTCATCACTCTGTTGAGCGGAGAAATGGGAGACCCGGGCTGTGACAGCCGTACGCACCTCACCCTCACGGGCGACGTCCTGAGCGGAGCCTCTATTGGCCAAGCGCACCAGCCGTGCCTCACTCTCGCCGCCGGGAACCCAGAAAGCAGCCATCGGGATGACCTTGTACTCATCATCAGCAGAAATCAGCACGGATTCCGGATTCATAGCAGCGCGGGCCGGGACAGGCTTAATCTGCTCCACCGGCACCCGCAGATGGTCCCCATTCTGCAGTTTTACCGTGGCAGCTCCATCCCCATAAGTATGCGGGGGTAGATTATCCCAGTGCAACACATCATTGAAAATCGGGTCCGTGAGGGAATAAGAAAAGCCGCAGAGAAAGGTAACATAATCACCACGGAACAAATCTCGCGGGTCAGAATCCATGCAGGGCACAATGACGGTGGGAGCAGCCTCCAGCTCCTGCGTGCGGGCATGATAATTATAACCCAGCCAAGTAAGCTGGCCAAGTACCACGAGCAAAACGAGAATGATAGAAAGATGTTTTTTCATGACTGAGAAGAGATAGCTTCATTCTTAACGGACTTAACCAGCTTGCGGCGCTTTTTCTCAAGCAGCACCACCACAAGCAACATCAGCAGACCACCCACCACGAGAACAAGCCCTGAGAAGGTGTAGCTGCCCAGCACATCAGCCACCAGTGCCACCGCCGCAAACACCACCATGAGCGAGCCGATATTCACCCAGCTCACCCGGCCGCTGCGCACACCGCAGGACATCATGACGGATGCCATCCCGAAGTAAATGGCGATACCGACGGCATGACTCATCCAGTCAGAAATACCACACCAGCCAACGAGTACAGCGTCCTCCCCCAATTCGCCGACAGCTACAGCGTCCTCGGCCAGCTCACCAAGGTAGCACGACAGCAGGCAAGAGGGCAACAGCAGGCTGATAAGCAAGCTCATGCTGCACCATGAAAGCCAGTTGGAGCCGCGAGGCATCAGCAGCAGGAGCAGCACGGGAACCAGCCCCATCAGCACGCACTCCACCACATCCAGCTTTATCATCTCACCGGGTAAGTACATCATGACCTGCCCCACGCTCACCGCCACCAGCAGCAGCAAAGGCGCCATCCAACCATAGCTCCGCCAGCGCTCAGAGCACACGCGCCACTTCTCAGCCAGCCCCCACCAGAGAGCCAGCAGCAGAGGGAGAGCGTAGATGATGTACTCAGGCTTCCAGCCTTTTATCCAATTCGCAAAGCTGAAGATACTGTCGTCCTCCACCTCCATGGCTACGAGCTGCACAAAGGATACTACCATCACCAGCCAGATGATGAAGCGCTGCCTGCTCACAAAAGGAAGAAGTACTATACCGGAAAAGAAAAGCGTGCAACCTTCCACAAAGGGATTCTGCAGCTGGAAAATCTGCCCGTACAAAGCAATGCACCCCAGCCACATACCGGCACCGCATAGGCCCCACATCTCCGCCAGCAGTGGCGAGGTCTTCCGCTTCAAGAACCAAAGCACCCAGAAGAATACCAGCAGCTCCATGGCCACCAGCATCTTGCCCAGCGGGCCAATTTCATCCCAGTTTGCGGAAACCAACATCACAAGCCCGGCCACAATGAACACACCGGCAAGCGCAATGAGGCAGTACAGCAACCAGCGGCTCCAGCGGTTCTCATCCAAGCTGAAATGCTTCTTGATGGCCATGCCCTGCTCCGGCGAGATAAGGCCGGCAGCCAGCATGTTGTCGATGTCTTTACTCTTCATGGTATATATATAGACGCATTAAGTGGGCCTAGCGTTTAGGACGAGTGCGATAAATTATTCTACTGCGGCGAATGGAGGTCCAGGGATTAGCAAAAACGCCTCGGAGCTGGCGCTTGCGGCTCTCCTTCTCCTCAGCGGTGATGCGCAGGTCAGCATCTATCATAGCGTACGCCACCTCAGCCGCCGCATACACTTCCTCAGGAGTTTCTACGCCGTGAATAAGGAGGCGGTACTTCAGCTCCAGCAGCTGGCGGCGGTTCTGCGGCACAGCCTGCGCCAGCGCAGCATCCACGATGACCAGAGCGGCGGCATCCGTAGGAGCGGCATCTGCCGCGGCCTTGCATTCCTGCAAGCGGCGCTCTGCCTCAGCCGCCGCTCGCAGGCCGCTGATATCCTGCGTATCCAGCGCAGCTATTTCATCACGCAAGGCAGGATTCAGCTCTTTAAGCTCCTCAGGGATGAGCTTCCAAGCCTCCACCATGGCAAGAAGTTTTGCCTCACCCTGCGCGCTTTCAGCCTGCCGCAGGAGCTCACCGGCACGCACACCCATTCCCAGAATGCGCTGTACTTCCGCCATATCTCCTTCAAAACCGAAGAGCCCACCAAGGGGGCGCCCCTGAGCATCCAGCACCAGCACCGTGGGGAAACCTGTCACTCTGTACTTCTCGCAGAGTGCGCGGTTCTGAGCCATAAGCTCGGCCGGAAAGTCTGCCCGGTGCGGCACATCCACCTCCAGCAGCTCAAAATGCCGGGTGGCCCAAGAGAGGAACTCAGGGCGGTGCAGCACTTGGCTGTGCAGGTTCATGCAGAAGCCGCACCAGTCAGAGCCGGTGAAATCAGCCATCACCACGCACCCGCGCTCACCGGCACGGCGGAGAGCCTCTTCATAATTCGTGCCCCACTCCACAGCAGCCACGGTTGACACCAAGGCTGCCACAGCAGGAAGAGCACTGTACTTAAAGGAGAACATATGGGGTCAGATTCAGTAATTCAGCTCACCGGCCAGCACGCGGCGCTCAAACTCTTTGATATCCACCACCTCGCCGGTACGCCGTGCATGCTCCACGGCAAAAGCTATCACATGGGAATGAGCGCTGGCCTGAATGGGCGTCGTCATGAGGCTCACGTCCTTCACCACACGCATATCATCATACAGGTGGCTCACAAGGCCCCAGTCACCACCGCCATGGCCGGCATAACCGCCGGAGGCTTCCTGCACCTCCACCTTGCGAATCTTCTTGCTGAAGTGCTCGGTAATCGTGATTTCACCGGGGCCATTTTCCTTATAGAAAGCGCCGGCACGCAGTTTGGCCTTCGTGCCATACAGCTCAAGGTGACGGCCTTCCTCAAAGGCGGTCATGGTGAAAGTACCGGTAATGCCGCCGAGATAGCGCAGAATAGCCACGAGGTGGTCCGGCTGGTCATTATCACCGCACTGGAAGGCATCACGCCCCCACTGTGAGGTGCGCAGCCACTCCGTAATCTGCTCAGGTGTGGCGTCCTCCGCACCGTCCATCACCATGCGCAGCCAGCGGCGGCAGGAGTCATCCGTAATGTACTTGCGGGCGTCCCAGGGGTCCTCGCCAATAGGGCCGGTCCAATCCGTGCAGCGCTCGGGGCGGGGCTCGCTGAGGCTTTCCTTGCGGAAGAAGGAGAGCTCACCGAAGGATGACACCTGTTCGCAGGGGGCATCCAGCAGCCAATGAAGAATATCCATATCATGGCAGCACTTGGCAAGAATCATGGGGGTGGATTTCTCACTGTTGCCCCAGTGACCACGCACAAAGGAGTGCCCGAAGTGCCAGGCGCCCACACCTTCATTCGCATTGAAGGTCATGATACGGCCAAGCTCACCGCTGCGGATGATATCACGGATAGTGTTATAGAAGGGGGTATAGCGCAGCACATGGCAGATGGCCACGCGGCGGCCGAGTTTCTGAGCCAAGTCGCGCAGCTCCAGTGCCTCACGCAGGGTCTTGGCTATCGGCTTCTCCAGCAGAAGGTCATAGCCCAACTCCAGCGCACGTTTCGCCGGCTCAAAGTGGTAATCATCCTGCGTGCCGATAATGGCCACATCTGCCAGACGAGGACGGGAAAGCAGCTCGTCCGCATTCGCAAATATCTCTACCCCCGCACGCTCTTCTTCAGGCGCAAAATCCCGCACCTGCTCCGCACGACAGCGCACAGGGTCCGCCGCCGCGACGATGCGGAACCTCTCGGGGTATTCCATGGCCAACTTCATATACGTCCGGGTACGTGACCCGCAGCCGATTCCTGCAAGTGTGATTCTGCTCATATTGTCTGATATTGGGGCTTTTACCTGACGTACAGTCTACACCCTTGCCCATCGCACTGCAAGCTTTTTCACTTTTTTGCCACAATATGAAATATTTTTTCAATTTTTTGTGAACAATTTTCCGTCGTGTTACATCCTAATATGCAGAAAGCGATTCATAAATAACATCGCTTACATAAAGCAAGTAAAAACAGGTATTAATCCTATATCTGTTTTTCTGACATCAAAAGCAATTACATTTTCAGGGGCGAAGCATTATTCGCCGCAAGAATCTCCGGATGGATAGCTGCTCATAATACTTCCGGAAAAAACAAACGCCCTGCCGGTGTGGTGGCAGGGCGTTTTATATTAAACTGACAGATACTGAATCTCAGCGCCGCACGGGGCATGCGCCGCGCTCCTCCTCAGGGGTGATGGGAGCATGCGGCGGAGCCAAGCGGAACACTTCCACCGGAACATCCAGATGGAAGCGGCAATCATAGGTGATGCCGCGCGGAGATACGAATCTCAGCACCATAACGCCCGCGCCATCCATTTCAAAGCGTGTGGCTTCTGGCTTCCAGTTATAGGCACGGGAGAGCACGCGGTATGTACCGGTGTGCTCATACTGACCGGCGCTCAGGCGGTAGACACAGAACTCGCGGATGATGGCTCCGCAACCGGGCTCCCGCAGCAGAACCACGATGGAGCCATCCTCATTCGTGAACCAATCCCCCGGCAGTGCAAAACCACGCGCCAAGTGCATCTTCAGCAAGTTTCCCACCTGAGCAGCTGTCACAGGCCCGGAAAGCTGCATGATGACAGGGTCCGGCGTGCGGCGGCACTCAGCCTCGGTCTCGCTCAGCACGCGCGAGGCCTCATTCTCATACCGCACAAAATCATACCCGGATGCCGCCAAAGCCGCGCCCAGAAGCAGAGAAATGGTGCCAAAAAACTTCATATCGAGAATTGAGCGAAGGAATTAATCGTTTCTGACGCGGGAACGCGGGGAAAGGACAATCGGCACGCCTGCGGCCTTAATGCGGGAGCGGATGGTGTTACGCAGGTACTGCGCGTAGCTGTCCGTCAGCAGGCGCTTATCATTCACGAAGAGCACATAAGTGGGCACGGGAATGGTGGTGTACTTCTCGTTCACTGCGGTGGTGGCATAGAAGAGCTTCAGGCGCTTCTTCAGCACACGGTGCTGGCCGGGAGGATTCATCTCCATAGCGCGCTGCAGCAAGCGGTTCAGCTCACCGGTGCCGGGCATGTTCAGCGCCTCCTGGCGCACGCGGGCAATGGATTTGAAGATACCGGGCATGCCCTCACCCAGCTTGGCAGAGACGATGGCGATGGGGGCATAATCCAAGAAGAAAAGGTTCTCCTTAATATGCTCCTTCACAGCGTCCTTACGAGCGGAGAGCGGAGCCTCCGCGCAGTAGAGGTCGAACTTGTTCACCACGATGATACAGGGCTTGCTCTCCTTAGCAATGATGGAGCCGATGCGGCGGTCCTGCTGCGTGACGCCGGCGGACATATCAATAACGAGCAGGCAAATATCCGAGCGGCGGATGGCCTTCTCACTGCGCATGGCGGAGAATACCTCCACCGAGGTATCACGCTTGGAGCGCGGGCGCATACCGGCGGTATCAATCAGCATGTACGGCTGCTCATCGCGAGTGTAAGGAATATCAATGGCATCACGCGTGGTACCGGCTACGTCCGATACGATGGTGCGCTTGTCATTCAGAATGGCATTCACGAGGGAGGATTTACCGGCATTCGGGCGGCCCACAATAGCCACGCGGATGGGGGAATCCTTTGTCACCTCCTCGCGGTCCGGCTCCTCCTCCGGGGTGGCATCCGCCTCAGCAGCAGCCTTCACAGGAGTGGCGCCAAGAGTCTTCAGGTGGCGGTTCAGCTTATCAGCCAGCTGAGCAAAGCCACGGCCATGAGCAGCAGAGGTGAACACATAATCACTGAAGCCGAGGCCGGCGAACTCACCGAGGTTCAGCTCCTGTTTCTCCGTGTCAGCCTTATTCAGCACAAGCATCACAGGCACGTCCGCCTTGTGCAGGCGGGCGGCGATAGTTTTATCAATAGGCGTGAGGTGATCACGGCAATCGCAAACGAACATGATGAGGTCCGCAGCGTTCAGCGCGATATCAGCCTCCTCCTGCACGCGGGCAGCAAAGCCGTCATCCAGCGTGGAGCCGATACCGCCGGTATCCACCACCAGTGCTTCATAATCCGTAATACGGCAAGGGGCACTGAGGCGGTCACGCGTGACACCGGGCTGGTCATGCACGATAGCGATTCTGCGTGCCACCATGCGATTAAAGATGGCGGATTTACCGACGTTCGGTCGGCCGACGATGGCGATGGTGGGGGATGACATATGGATACTGTAAAAAGGTTAATGATTCAGTAATTTGGGGCACGGAGCGGGGGGTAAGTATCAATCGCGGTCCGGGCGGTCAGCAGTAGTGCGGATGACGCCCTCTGAGGTGGCCGTGGGGCGCTCATACGGGCGAAGGCCTATCGCACGAATACCCCCTGAGGCACTCACGAGGTCCACGGGACCGCCAGTGCGCTTCATGACCTGATAGTGGCGGCGGTTGCCTTGGTTATCCATGATGGAATAGCAGAAGTACTCAGGCGTGGCCTGGCAGAGCACGTGAACATTCTGGCGGCTATCCAGCACGATGCGGGGCTGCATGAAGTTCAGGAACTGGCCCATGTAGCAGGCACCAAGCACCACACGCGTATCAGCATTCGAGACCTGCCCGAAGAGGCAGTCCTTACCGCCCACGCGCAGAAGACGCACGCTGAGGTTCAGGCGCTCACCGCGTGACTGAACAACGAAGTTACGCACCGTACCGCCGTTTGCCAACTGGAAAGAAGCGCGGTTGGAGCTGTAAGTTGTCTGCATATCAGGCATGCGCACAGTGGCCACCACCTTGTAGCTGCCATCACGGTTCAGGTTGTAATAAGGGCGCAGGTTAGCCGTCACTACACGGGATGAGCCCGGGGGCACCTCCAAGCGGGGGAAGTTCGGAATAGCGCTGGGGCTGATGGGGTGAGCCTCACCGCTGCGGATGACGGTGAAGTGCAGCCAGCTGCGGCCGGGGATGTTATTAAAGGTAACGGAGCGGTCCGTGAAGTTCTCAATCTTCACCTGCAGGGAAACATTTTCACCCACAAGGAACTCCTTGCGCACGGGCTGTACGCGCACTTCCACCTGAGCGGCAGCTTGGCCGGCCAGCAACAGGCAGCATACGGCAAGAATAAGAGCAATGATGTTTTTCATGATATCAAGGGGACGGGGATTTATAGTTTTCAGTCTTCTTTACGAGAGTTGGAAAGGACGATACGGAAACCGCGCTTCACGCTGCGGGTAGCGCGGTTAGTTTCAACGATGGGGTGGCTCGCAGGGGACGCAGTAAGCACCACTGTGCCGGCCATATACAGCTTATCAGATGGGGTGAGGGTGGTGGTCCATTCTTCCGGCAGGTCATCAGCATCCACATGCTCACGAACTGTCTCCAGCACAGCGGCTGAAGGAAGTGAAGCCTCCACATAGTTGGCATAAGCAAGGGCATCCCAGTACGAGATACCGCGCACAGGGGAGCGGGGGGTGAGCTTCTCACCATGCCATTCCTCACCACTATCCACAGCGCGCAGCTGTTCCTGCCACTCAGCAGGAGTATGATTGGTGCAGTCATCCGGCACACCGGCATTAATGCGCTCACGGCGAGCCTCATTCAGCGCGTTGGGATCCTCGTAGCGGTTCAGGAAGCGCTGGTACTCGATGATAGTGATAGGACGAGCCAGCACACGCCGGGGCCCCTGCTCCGTCTGAGCATACACGAAGTTTCCTTCACGGGAAGGCAGCGCATCCCTCTCAAAATTCAGCCAAAGAGCGCCTGCCACACCCATGCAGATGACCAGAAAAGCAGCGACACCCAGCAGCATCAGACCACGGCGACGCTTCCGGCGCTCCTCCTTCTCCTTCACTTGGCGAATGACGGTCTGAGAGTTCAGGTTTTCCACTGCAGAGCGAGTAAGCACAGGGGCTGTCTGGCGCTGAATCTCCTCAGCCGTGGCGGCAATTGTTTTCCAGTCCAGATATTCCCCTTCAAAGCCATCCCTTATCCACTGCACCAGCGTGGCCACGCGGCCCTGGCCAGCGACATTTCGGGGCATGATGGGAAGAAGGATATCCGCCAAGTTCTGCATGCAGGCCACGCACTGCTCCGGCATGTACTCACCGGGCAGCACGGGGGAAAGGATACTCACCTTATTTTCCTTGTCCACGAAAATGGTGTACGCCAAGGAAGGCTCCAGCGCTATGTTCTGCTGCTGTGCGGAGAGGCACATGGCAGCCACAGCAGAAATAACGGCACATGCCTGATACGTACTGAGGCTCTGACCTTCCTCTGCAAACTGGGCCAGATGACGCCCACGCGGACGCTCATGCGCAATATACCAAACATCCCCCGTCAAACGTGACTCCAGCACCTGACTGACACCCGGCAAAGTCGCCATGCCGCGAGCTCTTGCGGCCTGCAAGAAATAATCCACCGCCTGCTGCGGGCTATCAGGGTGCAACACCTGCAGCACAACGCCTCGCTCCACGTGGCTCTGAGTGGCCAAATAGTGGTTCGTGAGAGTATCACGCCCAAGAAGCTCCGTGAGCTTGTATACGCCCAGGCGCGTCGGCAGGTTCTCTAAATCGGTTGCAGACATAACTTTGCGGTTCGGGTGTGAGATTATTCAGGATCAAGCTCATTAATGAACTCCTCGAAAGGAGTAGTGCCATTAGGAATGATCGGCAAGGAAGTAGCATCATCAGCCGCGGGAGTGGCCGTCTCCAGGGGAGGCTGAGCCGTACCGTCAGCCGGCATAGCAAAATCATCATCCTCATACTGGGGCACAAGACCGTCATCCGTGGTGTAGCCGGAATCCGGCAGCAAGTTTCCACCAAAGCCACTCTGGCGCATACGCTCCGTGGCCGCGCGGGCATCCATCATCTGCTCATGCAGAATCAGCGCGGAGGGGCTACTAAGGCAATCCAACGGCTCACCGCGGTAGTACAGCTTAGCCGTGTAACCATAGTAGCGGCGGGAGCCATAAACGCCCTGCTCTTCCAAGGTGAGCGGAGGAAGCTCGTAGGTCACGATAAGATTCTCCTCACTGGAGGCGAAAGACTGCGTGGCATTCTCCCAGCGTACTTGGGGCGCGTATGCCTCCGAGAACTCAATCTTTCGGTTATTCACGAGCACAAAGAAGCGCACGCGGATGAGGATATCTTCCACCCGCACCTCTTCATCCGGCGCGAGCATGATAGGCAGGCGCATGGTGACGCTGTCACCGGTCTGCTCATCATAAGTGTGGCTGATGAGCGGCGGGCCGAAAGAAAGCTTACCACGCATGGCGGAGGGCTGAGCCAGCCCATATGTTAAACGGCGGGAAGCACGCTCAAAGTAGCGCCCGGCGCGGTCTCGCTGGCTGAATACGCGGGTGTAATAATCACGCGCCTTATCCGGGTTCAGCAGCTTATCATAAGCCATACCATAGTAGTACAACAGGGCGGGATGCTCCGGGGAAATGGTTTTTGCCTGCTCAAGGCAGAGCACGCACAAGCGCATATCACCCGCCACCATGGCACTCACGCCCTTGCGAATGAGGCGGTCCAGCTCCACGGCATCTTCCTCACTGAGGGGTGCGCCCTCAGCATCCGTGGGCACGGCTGAGGTTTCAGCTGCCGCAGGCTGACCGCTGTTCTCGGAATCAGCGCCAATCTCTTCATCATCCAGAGAGACGCCGGTGACGTCAAACACGATGGTGTGCACATCTCGCGGCGGCAGGGGTGGGGCACCTCCGGGCTCACCGGTAAACTCAGCATCCTGCGGGGTCTTGTTACTGTCAGGCGTGGCGCTGATATCTGTAGCACCACCAAGACGCTCCTCCATCTCCCGCCCGAAGGCCTCAGCCACCACAGCGGCCATGTACAGCTCAGCCGCATGCTCTGTGCGGGCGGCGGACATCTCCAGACGCCGCACCACCCCCACACCGAGAACACACAGCTCCAGAGCTATGGCAAGCGAAAGGGTACACAGCACGAAGCGGCGGGAGCTCAGAGCTCTCGCCGTGCCGTGTACCAAGCGTGCCACACGCTTAGTTATCTGAGCTGGCAGGTTTTTCCACCTCATACTCGATGACTTCGCCCTTATACTGGGCCAGCACGGCTTTCATGAAGACCTCCGCCGGCTCGCCTTTTTCCTTGTTAAATCCTCCGTAGGTCATACCGTCCACCTTAATGCGGCGGCCATTCACCTTAAAGTATGCGCAGCCCTTATAGCCGGGGCCCCACTGGCGGAGGTCCAGACTCTGGATATCCTCCACTTTGAAAGTCTGACCGGCAGCCGTAATCGTGTCACCCTCCAGAGAGAGCACTCGGCCACGCGTGCGCAGGGCGAAGAATAGTAACACGCTGCCCATGAGAATGAAGAGACCACCCACAATCCACTGCTCACGAATGGCGCCCAAATCATAGGGGTGCTCGCCTGCTTCCATCGGGTACTGCATGCGCCCGGTGTAATTTTTCCAGCACTCATTCCAGCCACGGTTCATGGCGGCAAAATCCAGCACCTCAGGGGGGCAGGAGCGAGCAGCCTCACAGCCCAACGGCAGCGGATACCAAGAATCCTCCAGCTGCACCATAGGCTCACCATCATGCTCCACAGTAGCAATTAGAGGCTTATTTCTGAGCTCAGCCCATGATAATGCATTACTCTCGGACACACGCTGCCCCAGCTCAGCAAACGCCTTGTAGCTGAAGTACACCTCATTTTTCACACGATAACCCACGTGGCCATCATAGAAAAAGTATATGGCAAATCCGAAAATTGCGGCTATAACAATACCGAAACGCACGAAGGTATCGGCCGTGGGCTTACATACTATGGAGGACTGACTCATGTGATTATAATTTATCACATCACCTGGTACTTGCATAGCCAAAAATAACTGCGGAGGCGGAATATCGCGTCAGTATGAGCAGGTCTCAGGGCATGAAGAACAGCCCATCAATAGGCCTTTACGCCGCAGAATAAGTATTTTTGCTTGCATTCAGAACGATGTATGGTATCCTCGCACACATGAACACTTGGAGAGCAAAGGCCGAGGCCGTATCCCCATCTATATTGATACGGAGCCTGAGCCTGTTAGTTATGCTGATGGCAGCACTCATGCTCAGCAGCTGCCGGGAGGAGGAAAACAGCATGCCCACCTACACGGTGGCCATGGAAGCCACCTTCCCCCCATATGAATTTTATCAGGGCACTGAAATCGTCGGCATCGATGTGGATATCCTGAATGAAATCGGCCGCCGCAACAACGTGCAATTCAAGCTCGAGGACATGGCCTTTGATTCCATCATCACCGCCGTCCAGACCGGCAAGGTGGATCTCGTGGCCTCCGGCCTCACCGTGACGGAAGACCGCAAGCGTCAGGTGGATTTCACACGCAGCTACTCGGGCGCACGTCAGGTCATCATTGTACCGGAAGGCTCACCCATCAAAGGCCCGGAGGATTTGGTAAATGTGCGAGTGGGCGTACAGCACGGCTCCTCCGGTGACACCCACGTCACCGAGCACATCTGCAGCAACCCGGAACGCTTCACGAACGGCGCACTGGCCATCTCCGCCATGAGCGCCGGTAAGCTGGATGCCGTTGTGCTGGATAACGCACCTGCTGAAAACCACGTGGCCGGCAGCCGCGGGCTGATTATCCTGCCCACACCGGTGGTGGAAGAAGAGTACGCCATGGCCCTCCAGAAAGGGAACACAGAGCTGCTGGACATGATTGACGCCACACTGGATGCCATGGAGGCGGATGGCACTCTGGCCGCCATCATCGAGAAACGCATGCGCGAAAACACCCCTGAGATGAATCAGGAGGCGGATACCGCATTCGGGCGCCTGATGGATGATTTCCACGTGGACTTCGTGAAGAACGAGCGCTGGCGCTACTTGGCGGAAGGCCTGCTGGTGACAGTTGAGATTGCACTGGCAGCTGCTGCCATGGGCATCATGCTGGGCTTCCTGATTGCAGTAGTGCGCAGCACGGCTGACCTGACAGGCCGCCTGAAAGTGGCGGATATGTTCTGCCGCCTGTACCTGACGGTCGTGCGAGGCACTCCCGTGGTAGTACAGCTGCTCATCATCTACTTCGTCATCTTCGGTGCTGTGGATATCAGCAAGGTGCTGGTGGCCATCGTGGCCTTCGGCCTGAACTCCGCAGCCTATGTGGCTGAAATCATCCGTTCCGGCATCATGTCCGTTGACCGCGGGCAGATGGAAGCCGGCCGCAGCTTGGGCCTTGGTTACGGCACAACGATGCGCAGCGTCATCCTGCCGCAGGCCTTCAAAAACGTGCTGCCGGCACTGGGCAACGAATTCATCGTTCTGCTGAAGGAGACGAGTATCTGCGGTTACATCGCCCTGCAGGATTTGACAAAGGGTGGTGACATCATCCGCAGTCAAACCTATGATGCTTTCCTTCCCCTGCTCATGGTAGCCCTCATTTACCTTTCCATGGTTATCCTGCTCAGCCACCTGCTGAAGAAACTCGAACTGCGACTTAAGAAAAATGAAAGATAACAGTATACTGGAAGTACGGAATCTGGTGAAGAATTTCGGCAAGCTGCAGGTCATCAAAGATGTCTCCCTGCAGGTGCACAAGGGTGAAGTGGTATTCTTGGTAGGCCCCTCCGGTGCCGGCAAGAGCACCGTGATGCGCTGCATGAACTTCCTGGAAACGCCGGATGGCGGCAGCGTTCTCTTCCATGGTGAAGAGCCCGGCCGCACGGAGAAGGAGCTGAATGTTTACCGCAGCCGCGTGGGCATGGTATTCCAGCACTTCAACCTCTTCCCTCACCTGAATACTCTGGATAACATCACCCTCGCCCCCGTAAAATGCGGCCGCATACAGCCGGAAGAAGCCCGGAAGACTGCCCTGCAGCTGCTGGAGCGAATCGGCCTGGCGGATAAAGCTCAGGCATACCCTGCCCAGCTTTCAGGCGGCCAGAAGCAGCGCGTGGCCATCGTGCGCGCCCTCGCCATGAACCCCGAGGTTCTGCTCTTTGACGAGCCCACCTCCGCTCTGGACCCCGAAATGGTGGGTGAAGTGCAAGGCCTCATGCGAGAACTGGCGGCAGACGGCATGACAATGATTGTGGTCTCGCATGATATTGCTTTCGCCTGTGAACTGGCGGACCGCATCATCTTCCTGGCGGATGGCTATGTGGTGGAGGATGATACCCCCGCCGAGCTGAAAAACTCTGAAAACGCACGCATACGCGAGTTCCTCGCCCTGCGTCATATGTGAGGCGCCACCACGCTTCTCACAGCTACGAAAAAGGCCGCAAACGCGGCCTTTTTTTTCATTCTTACTGGCGGCGGAACATGCCGCGTAAATCATTGAATGATACTTCCGGAGGTGTATCCAAATCATCCTCGGAGGAAGGAGTGGCCCAGCGGCGAGAGAACTGCATGAAGCCTCCGTCCTCACTGCCCTCCGTAAAGAAGGGACCGGGTTCGGATTCATCCATATCATCAGCATCATCTGAAGATTGCATGGCGGGCATGAGCTCAGGCTGGTGCATCACAGGCTGGCGATTGAAGGCGGGCACAGCATCCTCAGGCTCTTCCTGTTCCGGCTCCTCCTCAGCCTCCTCCTGTGCAGGCTCCTCTTCATCATAAATCTCCTGCTCTTCCGCCTCAGGCTCCATCAGCTCTTCTTCCACGGGTTCCTCCGTGTCCTCAGCCTCCTCCATTTCGGCGGGTTCCTCAGGCTCTACCTCGGGCGCTTCTTCAGGCTCCTCCTCTGCTACAGCCTCAGGTTCCTCTTCCTCCTGCACGGGTTCTGCAGCAAGCGCCTCCTTGAACTCCTC
This sequence comes from Akkermansia sp., assembly GCA_045653545.1. Taxonomy (GTDB): domain Bacteria; phylum Verrucomicrobiota; class Verrucomicrobiia; order Verrucomicrobiales; family Akkermansiaceae; genus Akkermansia. The sequence goes on along the minus strand of JAZOMC010000041.1, from coordinate 56,474 downwards.
CGCATTAATAGAGGCTATCAGAGTAACACGCAGCTCATCTCCCAGATGAGGCTTCACCGTGGTACCGAAGAAAATGTTCACATCATCACTCGCAAGCCCCTTGCGGATGCGCTCCATAATTGTGCGAATCTCCGTGATGGACATGGAATCACCACCGGCAATGTGCACAATAACGGTGCGGGCGTATGAAAGTGCTCCATGGTACGCCACCAGCGGTGACTCCAGCACAGATTGCGCGGCTGCCATGGCGCGGTCAGGTCCATAACCGCTGCCGAGACCAAAGAGGCAGCGGGAATCATTATTCTCAAGCGCAGTAGCCAGCTCATCCAGCCCCAGATTAATGAAGCCCGGGGAGGAAGCCAGCATGGGCACAGAAGCCGTGGCACGTGCGAGGATGCGGTCCACCTCCTCAAACACGGCGCGAGCGCCGGGGCGATTGCGGAAGAGCTCCTCCATGTAATCATTCTCAAAGCAGAAGACGATATCACTCAGGCGTGATACCTCCTCCAGCGCTTCTTCAGCCTGCTGGCGGCGGCGCTTACCTTCGAAACCAAACGGCATCACCAGCACGGACACCAAGAACAAACCGGCCTCACGGGCCTTCGCTGCCAGTACAGGCGCCGCACCGGAACCGGTGCCACCACCCAAGCCGGCCACCAGCACCAGCAGGCGCACATCCTTCAGCATGCGCTCAATATCATCCCCACTTTCCTCAGCTGCCTGCGCACCCACGGAGGGGTCACCGCCGGAGCCTAAGCCGTGGTTCAACCCACCGCCCAGCTGCACGAACTCCACATTACTCCCGCAGGAGCGGCCCACGCGCTCATCCAGCGACATGGTGTAGAGGTGCACATTATTCGCGCTGGAGCCTGCAAAACACTGCAGGATATTGGCACCGGCACCGCCGATGCCCACGATGGCGATACCGTCTTCCTTCTGCGGTATTGTCTGGTAGGGAAGCATAGCTTTGTGAGAGTGTGAGAGGTGTATATGAGCTGTGCGGCAGGGCTGTCAGGCGCCAGCTTAGCGGCGGCGGAACATGCGCAGGATACGCTGCACCCACCCGGGAGATACGCCGCGCAGTGCCTCGTCATCATAACGCTGAGCAAAGCGGATAAGGCCAATAGCCGTGCAGTAGCGGGGATCTGCCAAGTATGAGTGGTTCTGGCCTTCAGGCTGCGGAGTGGGCTGGTGCACAGGCACGCCGTAAATGTGCTGAGCAAGCTGGTCCAAGCCACGCATAAGGCTGGTACCACCGGAGAGGTATACGCTCATACCGTTGCGCTTCCATACATCCTCAGGAATGCGCTTACCGACTCGCACCAGAATATTAGCCAGACGGTCACGGATGATGCGGTTCAAATCACCACGGGGGATGGAAACGTCATGCATGCCCAAATCACTCTTGTAATGAGCGCGGGAGACGTCCTTAATATCACCGTACGCATTACCCTCCGTGCACTTGAGCACCTCAGCGGCCTTCTTGTTCACCGGCTGGTCCGTAAGCTTAATGATATCACTGTTAATCGTGTTACCACCGGCGGGGATACAGCCACTGGCCACCACATCACCCTCACAGTAACAGATGAAGTCCGACGTACCACCACCGATGTCAATAAGAAGCGCACCGGCTTCCTTCTGCTGGCGGTTCAGCACCATCTGAGCCGTGGCCAGCGGAGCAAACACCAAATCCTCAATCTCCAGCGGTACCTGACGCACGCAGAGCAGTGAGTTCTGCAGGCGGGTACGGATGCCGTGCATCACGTGGCAGTTCACATCCAGCGTGCGGCCGGTAAGGCCCACCGGGTGGCGGGAAGCCTCACGGTTATCAATGGAGAAGTTGCCCAGCTCACGATTCACGGCAAAGCGGTCCGCCGGAATCTCAGCCTTCCCAGCCTTCTCCTTAGCTAGCTGCACATGCACGTCCTCGATGATACCCCCACCACCAGGCAGGCGGTAGGAACCCTGCCAATTCTCGCCAATAATGTGCTCACCCGTAACGGAGAGGAACACATTCATGATATCCACCTCAGCGTGATCCTGAGCAATCTGCCAGGCGTCACACACGCACTGGCGAGCCATGCTCTGATCCACAATCTCACCTTTCTGCACACCGGCACTGGGTACCTCACCCACACCGATGATGGTTGCAGTGGCATCCGGGCGGATTTCACCCACCACCATGCACGTCTTAGATGTACCGATTTCAAGGCCTACGAGAATTTTTGACTGAGCCATACTGGAAAATTTTCTGAGGTATAAAACTGAAGGGAGAAAAATTGTCTGGAGCTATTTTATCAGATTCTAGCGTGAGCTGCGCGTGAAATGCGCGTCATATTAGCGATATTGCTCGCATGCCTGAGGCTGCGGCATAATGGAAGGACGCAGGGTGACGCGCTCCTCCTCATACTCCTCGGAAGGTATGAACAAGAACCCGGGCTGGCGATTACGCACCGTAAAGCTCGTGGGGCGGAACATCGGCAGCACCTGATTCGTGCTAGGATCATAGGCGTTCTTACCTGTGTACGAGCCCTTAATGACGTATTCCACGTTGTTATCCGTACCATACACAGCACCGGGCACGGGCGGCTCCATGCCGCGGTCCGGCGTACGGCAAATGCGCTCATCCATCATCACCAGCTTGGCTTCACGCCAGCTCTGCCCCGGCTTACGCATATACCCCCAGAAGCGGGTATACGGTATCTCGTAACGGCGGCCGATGTAGTAGTCCCCACGCTCTTCCTGTGCAATCTCAGCCTCGCGCTGCCTCAGGGCCTCGCAGTCAGACTTAAGGGAACTGCACTGACACAGCGTCAGGCATGCCATTGCTCCAATGAATATTTTCCTGAACATGAACACTTTCTTTCTACCTTTTTCCGGACTCTAGGTCAAGCTATTTTCGTGGCTTCCCCCCCCGAAACGGGAGATGGCCGAGGGGACTTGCATTTCATTATTATTCATCCTCATCATCACCATTCAGCAGAGCCTCAAAGCGGGCCTCCTGACGCGCACGGCGACGTGCCGCACTGATGGCATTCCAAATAATGATAAGCAGCAGCACACCCACACCGCCCAGTATGTAATACATCATCCGGTCTTCCACCTTAAGGCCGATGAGGGCCAGCACATTACTGGCAGGCTCCGCTTCCTCAGCGGGCGCGGTCACAGCAGTGGTGCTAGGCGCAGGACGGGAAGGCGCAGCACTCGCGGGAGCAGAGGCGGTTGTAGCGCCGGCCATAGCACCGGATGTGGTGCCGGTGGATTCAGGACGCGGTGTCGTGGGGCGCGGCGTAGTGGGGCGCGGAGTGGAAGCAGGACGAACTGTTGTGCTGGCGGATTCTCCCGGAGTTGCAACAGGACCATCCTCCATAGCAAGATCCTGCGCTCCTGCCACAGGGCGCGGTTGAATTTCGCGGCGACGCTCCTCATCTGACTTCAGCGAAGAATACACACCGGTCATACTCGTGCTACCCAGCGCCGTACGCCCAGTGGTGGAAGAAAGATTCCCCACCGCCATGCGGTCAGCCTTCGGCTTTGAGGCAAACCAGCAGAGGCGGTCACAATTATTCGCACGCGCAGACTCAGATTCCCAGAAGATGTAGCTACCATCCGTCAGCTCCATGAAGCGGCGGGCTTTCGGAAGCCCCACGCGCTGCACTGCCTCGCTGCGAGTATTCTCAAAACGCACGCTTTCACTACGCCCGGCCGCCAAATGCCGAGCATGCCCCATAGCCACGCTACGGGACACCGCAGGCTCATAATCAACAAACACGCAAATAACCTTCGAGCTTCGAATGTCGAAATCCGCAATCAGCGTATAGCCATCCGCCTTCCATGTACGGCGTACACTGTTATCCTCCAGAAGCCTATATTCATAGTCCTTCGTGAAATGGGCATCCGCATACTCGCGGCTGAATACCTCAGCCGGTATATCCGTAACCTCTAATGCAGCAGCACTGCCGGCCATAGCCAGCATACTCAGCGTCGCTCTGAATACATTCTTCATCTTCATATCTGCGTATTTATCACACCGGGCAGTTCCCCGCCACACTTATTTAGCACATTTCTCTCCATTTCTCAAGCAGAAATGCTACTTACTCACATAAAAAGGGCTTGACATCAGCTCGCCTCACCCTCATAATCACCCCCGCACGCTTCCTAGCAAAGGAGAGATGGCTGAGTTGGTCTAAGGCACTCGACTCGAAATCGAGCGTGGCAGAGATGTCACCGTGGGTTCGAATCCCACTCTCTCCGCTGAAACCTAGTGTTTCACAGCTAACCGCAGCCCCTTGTAAATTGTGATTTACAAGGGGCTGCAACTTTTTACTTGCTCATAGCTTCCTGTATGTATCATTGAGTCAGGGTACAGCGCAAGGGTACAATTTCCGGAGCGCGTACCCCGCAAGCTAATGCAAGACATTATAAATTAAATAATTATGCACGTATTGCATTTTTGAAAGAAAGAGGCAATATGTTTTATGCCTGCTGGTATGGTGCAGCAGGCAAGAAAATAGTACGCGCTACAGGAATTCCGGTAGATGCCTCATTGAAACCCGGCGCACCCCGTGAAAGCAAGGCGTCATTAAAGAAAAAAGCGGCTACTGTTGCCAGGTTGATGGAAAACGCCGACAAAGAAGGCATGACGCTTGAAGCAGCGCAAGCTGCCTTAAGTGCCATTATCTCCGGCAATTATAAATTACCTACGGTGCGGGAATATGCAGAGGACTATTTACGCACGCACCAGAACAACAGCAAGCAGAACGACAAGAAAGTAATCAACCGCCTCACGCCCCGCCTGCGTCCATTCTACCCTCAGCAGAATGCCTCGCTCCTCGTCCCATTCAAACCCGAGAGGTTTTGCCGCCGCGCTCCCCGCCCGGTGGTCAAACATGAGCATGGGCCGGGCGCGTTCACCAGCCGCCGATGCCCTGAGTACTTCGTCCAAGTCAGCCTGCAAGCGCTCACAGGCCTCCCGGTTCGCAATGACGGTGCGGCGACCGGGTTTGCCATTAACGGTCGCGCAAATCTCGCTTGTGCCCGCGGGCATATAGGGCACAGCCTCCGGGGCGCGGCCTCCGTTTTCCGAGACTTTTATACTTAACATGCCCCCATTCTAAAACCAAGCCCCCCATGAGGCGAGGCGGCCTCGTGGGGGTAAAATTTCGTTTGTGGTCATACTCTTAGCAGCAAAAAGCATTTTTATTTCCAGCTTCTCTCTCAAAAAGCCCGCATAAGTTGACGACTTATGCGGGCTTTTTGTTTTCGCTCTGACAGCAACAGAGCCAAAAGGGCATCATACTATCAAAAGTCTTTGAATTATAGCCACGTTACAAATTCTTACAGCTTCCGATTGAACAAACGATACGTGAATACAATTTATAATGACATAACCCTATAAAATATTATAACAAAAAGCAATAACATATACAACTTACACACCACAAAGATTCACAGTGTACATTTTACTCTTAATATCAACATTACCAATGTTGTATTTGATGTTAAGTTTTCAAATTAATCTCTGTCATCCCCTTGACAATGACATTTCAGAAGCGTAACATAAACTCCGTCTTTTCACCAACGGATTTCCACTCAGTTGGCTAATAAGACTCTCCATGTACAATACACCTATCTCTCATCATGAAATTATCACACCAAATAAGCTCACTGCTTATTCGCAGTACCATCGGATGCGCATTGCTGGGCTCCGCAGCATTCGCTGCAGGCAGCAGTAATATTAGTCAGAGTACAAACTATACATATAGGGCCAGACCGAACACGACTGAAAGCTTCAACAATATCTCAGCCCCTAATATTGATATCGTTCATGTAGTAGACAGTGGATATTTTAATGTAGACGCCGAGAACCTCAAAGCAACAGGAACCGTCCGTATTTTTGCGTATACAGGAGATGTCTCCCTGAGCAATGTTGAGGGTAACTATCTTCAAATTTCCACTCAGAATGGCACACTCTCTCTCAGCGGTGATATCAAAGCAGAGGGAAATGCAAGCACGATTAACGTTGTCAATGAAGGAGGCCTCATTCTAAACGGCGCAAATTGCGAAAACATATCCGTACAACGCAATAATGGCGGTGATATTTCCATCTGCGGCGAGACGAAGCTTTCCAATGTTTTCTTCAACGCAACGACGGTAAATGTGGCCGACGGCACCAACCTGACTCTCGATGACGTCTTCTTTACGTCCCGTGAAGGCGTCGAGGAAAATATGGGAGCAAGTACAGCCCTTAACTTGGGTGATAACGTCACACTGACCCTCGATGAGGACAGCATGGTGAATGTGACTGAGTTAACAGTCGGCTCCGGATTAAAACTTATCATTACACTCAGCAAGGAGACGTTTGCCGCTCTTGACAACACCACGTTTGACATCTTCTCCGTGCAGAAGGGCGATGTGGATCTCGCAGGCACCACCGTCTCCTTTACCGATGGAGAACAGATAAAGACCGGCACCGTCACGGCAGAAGGTATCAGCATTCACGGAACTGATAGCTACGCTGTACCCGAGCCCACCACGGCTACGCTGAGCCTGCTGGCTCTTGCTGCCTTGGCTGCTCGCCGCCGCAGAAAGTAAAAATATTTTCTTCATGGAAGTTCTCAGCCGCCGCTCAGCTATGAGCGGCGGCTTTTTTCATATACATAAGTTGACACATTCCGAGAGCTCCTCCCATTTATCAGCTTTACACCTGCCCGGCAGCATGTTATACTCACGGCTGAAGATGCTCCGGCGTTTTTTTTATATGCAAAAAACTTCAACAGATGCCGCCGGAAAGGAGTCTCACACTATAACACGCAGCTTCGAACAGCACACAGTTTTCACCGCCCCCTTTTTATGTATCAGGATAATAACTCTGACATAGGCAACACGCAGTTATACACTCGCCCGAACAGGGAGCCGGCCGAGCCATCAGCCCGCCCCGGTAGCATGCCCTCCACGGTGCCACCGCCCCCGGATGCGGACGATGCAAAGGCGGACCTGAAGCCGAGTTCAACAAAAACCATTATCCCGCTTAGTGCACCTGCGACGGAGATTGGCACCACTGTGCTGTTCACCCGTCCCGCCCCCGAGGAAGCAAAACCAGTGGATAAAACCCCTTCCACGGTGCTGGCCACTCCAGCGAACGGAAGCACAAGAAAAATCAGCATACAGCCCCTCGGAGTAGATGGGACATCCGTACACAGCACCGCGGCCAAGCCTACATCCATACCCATCAGCCCTGATGGAGCGGCCACAAGAGTTTTCCGCAAGCCTGCGGAAACACCTGCCGCTATCCCGACCACCGTACTTACGAGCTCTGCGGCCAACCTCAGCGAGAACACTACCGTGATTTCCCGTAATCCCGGTACACCTGCGGCCATACCTGTTACCGTGCCGGTCAACGCCAGCGCAAATACTACCGTGATTTCCCGTAGCCCCAGCAAGCCTGCAGCAGCTATACCCGTCACCGTGCCGGTCAACGCCGGCGCAAACACTACCGTCATTTCCCGCAGCCCCAGCAAACCTGCGGCCATACCTGTTACCGTGCCGGTCAACGCCAGCGCAAATACTACCGTGATTTCCCGTAATCCTGGCACAGCTGCAGAAATACCTCCTACTGTGCCTATCCGCACAAACGAGAACACCACCGTGATTTGCCGTAATTCCGGCACAGCGGCGGACGTGCCTCCCACCGTGCCAATCCGCATCGGCGAGAACACTACCGTCATTCGCCGTAATTCCGGTACACCTGCGGACATGCCTCCCACCGTGCCAATCCACACGCAAGGAAGCACCAGCGCTCCGGCCGGACAATCCGCTGGCCCTGAAATATCTTCCGGAGAAAAAACAACACTTATTAACAAGGGTGCCGGAAAGACAGTGCCGATTAACATTGACTACGAGGCTAAGCCTCACACGCAATATGTAAACAGGCGGGCTGCATCGGATACGATTACAGTAGAAGTCGACCCCATCCCCACAAGCCAATCTCCCCGTTCAGAAACCACGGCCAAACCCGCGCCCCGTGAGAGAAAAGGAGGCTGCCTGCTGCCATGCCTGATGCTCGTGCTGATTCTGATAGCCGGCGCGGGGCTGTGGTATTATGGCCCTGTACTGGTAGCACCCTGCATCAGCAAGGGGTACACTAACGGAGCACGCCTGTTGACAGCCATTCCGGGTCTGAATCCTAATATCCCCGGTGAGAATGGTCAACCTCCGCTCACCATGGCCATACAAGCCGGAAACATGGAAGCCGTGCGAGTACTGCTGGCAGCCCCGGGAATAGACATCAATCGCTGTGACAGTCAGGGCCATCCTCCCATCTACTATGCAGCAGCCCAGGGCAACACGGAGTGCCTGCGTCACCTACTGGCCATGCCGGGCATTGCCGTTCCCGCAAATGCAGTAGATATCGCGGAGCAGAACAATCACAAGGAAGCAGCAGCCCTCCTGCGCACCAGCAAGGATTACGCGGTGAACGCGCTGAGTGCTCAGGGTATCACGCCTGATACCTACTCCATAGCCCTTCTCTCTGCCGCGGCCTCCGGAGATGCCGCTCGCCTGCAGCTGCTGCTCACAGCCGGTGCCACAGCCGAAACGCTGGATGCTAACGGCCGCAGCGCCCTCTTTCTCGCGGTAGATAAGAACCACGTGGACTGTGTACGCCTCCTGCTTACAGCCCCCGGCACGGATGTCAACACACCAAATGTGAATAACATCACTCCTCTCTGGGTATCTGCCATCTCCGGCCACACGGAATGCATGCGCCTGCTGCTCACAGTACCGGAAATCAATGTAAACCATGCGGATGAGGACGGCGAAACAGCCCTCTACTGGGCAGCTCAGCAGGGGCACAAGGAGTGCGTTCGCATGCTGCTGGCCATGCCGGGCATCAATGTGAACTGTACTGCCAGCAATGGGGCCACGCCTTTGCGACGTGCCACGGCAAATGGCCACCGCGAATGCGCCAATATGCTCCGAGCAGCCGGCGCACAGTAATCCCCCCCCACGCCCTTTAAGATATGGCTACAAAAAACAGATTCAGAAATTCCACCCTGAAGTTCCGCCTCCGGAACGCAGTTGGCCGGCTGGCAGACCTGCTCCCCCGCTGCAAATACCTCCCTTGGATATTGGTCGGCACGGCAGCCGTCATCGGCATCAGCGGCGGGTACTACTACCAGTATACCCTTCTTCAAGAAGCCGAGCAGCAAGCTGCAGCACTCTCGCAACAGTTGGAAACCACCCGGAGCCAACTCGCAGCTGCAGAACTCTACGCCACACAGGCCGCCTCACAGGCCCGGGCCGCAGAGCGGCACGCCGCCCAAGCCATCTCACGTGCGGAGGCCGCTGAGATGATGGCTGAGCAAGCCGAGTACTGCGCTGCAGGCTCCGCTCAGGAGCTGGCCGCAGCCCTTGCCGAGCAGGAGCAGCTCACAGCGCTCGTCTACACCCTGCGGGAGAGAACTAGCGCCATGCAAAGTAATGCGCGCGCATACCAGCGCCGTGCTCAGGAAGCTAACGCCCGCGCCAATCAGGCTGAGCAGCGCCTGCAGCTTATCTCAGCCAGCCTGAACGCCCTGAATCAGGAAAAGCTGGCCGCCCAGCGCCAAGCTGAGGACGCCACCGCCGCCGCGGCCGAGGCTGAATCACGAGCTGAGGCTGCCGAACGCAAACTCCTCGAGCTTCAGAGGCAGGAGGAAGTCACTGTCCCGAACCCCTCCTGACAGCAAAAAATCCTTCCTATCTCTCTTCTTTCGCCCGGCCTCACCCGCCGGGCGTTTTTTCAATATAACAAATCACAGAAAATGTGATTTTTAACTTGCAAACAAACATAGGGTAGAGTAACATGATTCCAACCCGAAAACGGGTTTTAACATCATGAAAAAAGGAGCCTTTATCTCACCTATACTCGCTCTCGCCCTCACGGGCGGTACAGTATATTCTTCAGCCTTGGACTTCTCTCAGGAAAGTCTGCCCGCGCTGGCCCCTCCGGCAAACCGTGCTGCTAGGAATGCCCCCGGAAGTACTCAATCAGCTTCTCATCTGCCATACCCCATCAGGCAAGCCCTCACCTCCGGTAATTATGTCCGCGTGCAAGAACTCACCACCAACGAGCTGAAGCGCCGTACCATCACCCCGAATAATGCAGCTGTGCGGGATATGGCCATGCTGCTGGAACTCATCCGCACCACGGATGCCGTAGTCATGACGGAGTTCGCCTCCAAGAGTGAGTTTCACAAGGCCTTCCTCGCCCTTTTCGTGCAGGACCCCCAGTGGCTAGAGCTCTACTTGGGTTGCGGCCTCGTACCGTACAAAACAGATGTGGGCTTGGACGTCCTCTTCCGCATCTGGCAGGATAGAAGAGCCCGCGTAGAAAACAAGGCTCTGGCCGTGGCTCTCGCCTCCGCTTGGGGCGGCGGTGAGACGGATCCTTCCCCCCGCGGCAGAACGCAGGACCCGAACCGCTACAACCCCGTCTGGCGTTACAACTTCTTCGTCACGAATGCCGCTCGCGGCGTACTTCACCCGAACTTCCCGAATCTCCGCCCCTGGGAGCTGCGCTTCGTCACCGGCAACCCTTGGCAGGACTGGGATGACCGCTCCTTTGAATGGGCGCTGGAGAACATTAACATGCCTTGGGTTAAATATGGTGCAGCCTGCTGGGCAGCCACCTACACCGGCACCTCCAAGTTCGGTGACAGCGTGCAGGGCGGCATGTACAACCTGCCGTTCTCCGCACTGAGCCAAGCTGAAACCTGCCAGTTGAACGGCGGCGTATGCGGTGCTATGTCGCACTTGGGCTGTGTAGCAGCACAGGCACACGGCATACCGGCCTATACAGTAGGTCAGCCGGGCCACTGCGCTTATGCCGTGCGCACCAAGCGCGGCGAATGGGTGGGCGGTTTCGGCGGCCCGGATGGCGGCATGCATAACCGCATTTTCGGCAATCAGGCACCCACCTCCTACATGCTGATGGAAGCCGTGTTTGCTGATGATGCCACCATTGACAAGGCCTACCGCTACAGCTTCTGCGCCCGCGCAATGGAAGCCACCGGTAACAAGAGAGGCGCTATCGAGATGTGGCAGAAGGCACTGGAAGCCTCTCCGCTGCACCCCTTCTTCCGCACTGCCCTGCATAAGCTCATGCAGGAACAGGGCCTCACTCCCACCGCAGCCTTCGAATACCTCAAGAAAACCATCCCGCTTTACACCGGCCATGGCTTCGCAGCCATTAACATGGCAGCAGACCTTGAAGAACAGGTGAAAGGCATGACGGATGCTCAGAAAATCGAGCTTTACGCCCTCATGCACAAGATGATTGCCACCACGCCCTCCTCATGGGCCATCAAGACGGAGGACTTCATCACCCGTCAGGCTAATAACCTGAGCACATCCGCCGCCCGTGAGCGCTTCCTTGGCGAGGCACTGGCCATCCACATGAACGCAGCGGATCCCACCACCTTCGGCCAGCTGCTGGAGTGGGCCATTAAGACATACGTGGAAGGAGGACAAGCAGAAGTATTCGGTCGCGCCTTCACGCAGGCCGCCAGCATAGCCGCCGGCTCCGCCCCGAGCGCTGAGGATAATAATCCCGACCGCCAGAAGAAGCTGATTGCCGCGTACAACAAGGCCATCATCGCCGCTGAACAGGCTCGCTCCGCCCCTGCCTTCCGCGCCATCACGGAAGCCATGGCAGCTGTGTGCGGCCCCTGCCCGGCAAACGCCGCCCTGCGCAGCACCGTGCCCGGCAATCCCCTGCCCGCAGCCATGTTCCGCATATCCAGCACCAGCAACTGGGACAATCCCGGCTGGCACCTGAACATCACCACTCCCGCCGGCGGCAGATGCCACACCGGCAAGGAGGCCGCGCCTAACATGATTGTGGAACTCACTGAGCGCCGCTTCATCTCCGGCTGCATCATCCGCAAGACGGATGGCAACGAAGGCCGCATGAGACGCGCTACTGTCTACACCAGCGAAGACGGCGCCACTTGGATACCGCGCGAAAGCACGGACAACATGCCCAAGGAATGGGCTGTCACCTTCCCGGAAGGCACCCCCGCCCGCTGGGTCAAAGTGGAGTTCGATAACAGCGCAGGTAATGACTTCGCCCACATCTCCCACTTCGTGATTTATGGCAAATAATAACCCGTTTTTCTCACAATCATGAAACGCATTTTACTTTCTGCACTTCTGCTGTCAGCCACCCTGCTGCCGGCCACGGCTGCCACCCTGAACCTGCCGGATGTACCCGCAGCCCGTCAGCAGGCCGCCGCTGCTAAGAAACCCATCATCATCATCTGGTACGGCTCTGACTGGCAGCCCGGCGTGGACGCCTTCGTGCGCGACTGGCAGGCAGCAGCCTCCCGCCACAGCGGCAGCTACGTGTTCGGTCAGTTCAATGACTGCCTCGGCTTGGAGGGTGACACGAGAAACAAGGTGCTCCCCATCGAGCATTACAATCTCCCGGCTGTCGTCCTTCTCGCTCCGGATGGTTCCTTCATGTCCGTGCTCAGCGGCGAGAACCTGCCGTCCTCAGCTGAAGACGCCATAACGAAGCTTGCCCCGCTGGCAGCTCGTGCCGCTGATTTTGCTACACTGGCAGAAAAGGCCCGCACCTCCACCGGCACGGCAGCCGCTCAGGCAGCCGCTCAGGCTCTGAGTATGCTCCCCATTTCTGACGCTATGCGCCAGCAGAACCTTAAAAACATCATCAACCGCCAGGACCCGCAGAACACCACCGGCTACCGCGCCCAGTTCTGCTTGGACCACCTCGGCATGTATGATGAAATCAACGCCATCCTCAAGGGTGGTCGAGAGGGTAAGCTCAGTGGCAAGGACCGCCGCTTTGATGAGGCTGAGGCATACGTGCGTGGCGTACTTAATAGCCCCCAGCTGAGTGCTGATGAACGCCGCCAGCAGTGGCTCTCCGGCCTCTCCTACGTCATCCGCGAGCGGATTCTCTCCACCACCACCCCGGAAAATCGTAATGTGGAGCCGCTCCTGGCCGTATTCCGCGAAATCATCGCCATCAATCCGGAAAACCAGTACGGCAAGGGCGCTGCTGCCTTCCTGCACTACTGGGATCCCAGCACCTACAATACCATCACAAATGGCTATTACTCCCGCGGGCATCAGACCCTCAACTTCGAGAAGGACTGGCACGTGGATGTAACAAGTTCCATTAACGGCCCGGGCACCTACGTGTTCTCCCTGGTACCGGTGGAAAACGGCCGCTTCATCAGCCGGAACTACCGCCTCGCCGTGAATGGCAGAGTGGTGGCCACTGCCGCCATACCGCCCACGCAGGACACCAAGAGCGTGGAGCTGCAGGTACCCGCCATTCCTCAGGGTGCTACCGTGGAAGTGTGGCTTACCGCCAAATGCACGGATGGCTGGATGGAGGCCTCCGGATTCATCCGCATGGAGAAAAAATAACGGCCATTAACCTTAAAAGCGCGCAGGGGAATATTCCCTGCGCGCTTTTTTTGCTTGCAGCCACCCAATATAATAGGTAAACTAGGCGTGCTTCCCATACTGGGATAAGACTCACTTTAACATATGAAAGCAGGAACCATAGTAAAAACGGCACTGGTCCTACTGATTGCAGCAGGCGCCACCTATGCCATTAAACCCGACCTTTTTGAAGGTCTGCTCGGCTCTCAAAGCAGCAGCAACAAGCCCGCAACCGCTAGGCGTGCCCCCATCGGCATCATCCGCGGTGCTGAGTGGGTGGACTGTGCAGCCGTGCGTGATAAAGTAGCTGCGGAAATCATGACTCGCGTGGGCAACATGTCTGACGCTGCAGTAGCAGAGTTCATCACTAAGCCTGAAAATCGCCTGCTGCTGGCCCAGTGGGTTGTGGCTGATGCTGAGCTGAGAAATCTGGAGGACGAAGCCAAAGCCGTCGAGAAGCGAAACGCTGACCTCGAGAAGCTCAAAAACGAGCTTGCCGCCATCCGCACCAACATACCTGAAGGAGCCGAGCTCCCCGCTGCTTTAGCCTATCAGGTAAATCAGCTCGAAACTAAGATTTCCCGATTGGAGACAGAAATCGCCACCGATCACCTCTTCAGCCAGAGTGCTGCCGGCAAGGGCGGCGCAAAACTCATGGAGCGCCTCGGTGATGACCCCGAGTGGCTCAGTGAATTCGCCTTCAGTGGTGAGTGTGTACGCCCCGGTATGGCACTGGCCATCCTTAAGCTGATTTCCAAGGATAATCCGGACATGGTGCGTGATCCCATGGTACGCAGTATCGCCACCGCCACCGCACTAGAGTACGCCAAATCCTCATGGAACATGGCAGATGCCGTAGAACGCGCTAATTTCTACATCCAGTCCTGGAAAGAAGGCCGCCTCAACACCGTGTTCGATACCCTGCCCATGTGGCAGCGCCGCATGGTGTGCGGCTGCAAGGGTGATAACCCGTACGGCAGCATCTCCAGTCTCACCTGGGCCCAAGAAAATATGAGTCTGCCCGCAGACCGCTACAGCGGCTGCTGCTGGCGCTGCTCCTACCGCCTGAATAACATCTATGGTGATTCCATCCATGGCCCCCTGTACTACGCGCCCTTCGAAGGTGTTCTCGGAGACAACCGCGAGGCCATGACCTTCCACATCGGCGGTGTGTGCGGCAGCCTTCCCCACTTCGGCGCCTTCGCAGCTCTTGCTAATGGTGTGCCGGCCATGACCATGGGTGAGCCCGCCCACTGCGCCTACATCGTGCTGGTGGGTGACAAGTGGACTCCCGCCTACTCCCTGAGCTGGGACCGCGGCCTGCACTGGCAGGTATTCCGCAGCGTACACTCCTACTCCTCCCTGCATTCCGCCACGGAGCTTTACTCCGAGGAACAGAAGGAGCAGACCGGTCTTTCCAACGCTTGGCGTGTGCTGGCCGGTATCAAAATGGACGCCGGTGACCTCACCGCTGCCATCAGCTGCTACGAGCGCTCCCTGCGCACTCAGCCGCGCAACTGGATGGCTTGGCGTGAATGGATGGAATCCCTCACGGAAAGCAACGCCTCCGCAGAGGGCTGGGAACAGCTGAATACAGCCATCTGCACTCACCTCGTTCCCCTGTACCCGGAAATGGCCTTCGAAATCATGCAAAAGGGTGTAGTGGACGGCATGGCCAAAGCCATGGCTGATTCCCCCGAGCGCCTCCGCAAGGCCTTCCTGAGCTTCTGGCAGAGCATTGACACCATGGGCCCGGACCGCTGGCACATCGAGCGCTTGGCCAACAAGCAGATTGAGGCCCTCGGCCTGAAGCCTGCTCAGCCTGAGGCTCTCTGCGCCTATTACACGGAGGTACTCAGCACCCTCATCGGCAATTCTAAGTACGCTCCCGCCATCCTGAACTGGGGTAACACCCTCGGTGACCGCATGGATAACCGCGGCAAGGGCCTCCTCACTCAGGCCATGGTATCTGCCATCGGCAAGAACGACAATATGACCGCTGAGGAACGCATCGCCCTGCTCTCTCCGGCCGTCCTTTCTGCTGAGAAAAACCGTGACCTCACCTCCTTCCAGTCCATCGGTCGTATGATTGAGGACATGGGGCATGTGAACCCCGGTGTGAATATGCCCACCTTCGAGCCCTTCCCCGGCAAGCTTGCCTCTGAAGGTGGCCTCACATGGATGAGCTCCACCTCCCGCTGGGATAAGCCGCATGAGCACGCAGGCCTCCTCCTGCCCCATGGTGGTACCTTCCACACCGATAAGGACAAGGATGCCTACGTCGCAGTACAGCTGCCCCGTCAGGTAAATGTGACAGGCCTCGTCATCATTCTTCCTCCCGGCAATATCCACCGCTGCAACAACATGGTTATTCAGGTATCCGAAAACGGCACCGATTGGACGGACGTGAAGGAGCTTGGCAACTGCAGCGGCAGAGTCATGCGCGTGGACCTTGGTGATAAACTCCCGCTGGCCAAGTATGTGCGTATTCTGCGCAGAGGCGGCCCCGAGTTCTTCCACCTCAACGGTATCTACATTTACGGCAACCAGGCAGCCTGATTCCTAACCCCATTTTACATCACATGAAACTTACTAATCGTTTCTTCGCCCTCGCCCTGACTCTGGCACCGCTCACCGCCGGCGCCTACCAGACCGCCGAGACAGTAGAGCAGGCCGCTCCCCTCCTCACGGATGACGGCTATGCCATCGTCATGTACGCCACGGACTGGGACCGCACCAGCAAGAGCACCGCAGATGCCATGCTGGCGGATTCCGGCGTTACCGCCGCTCTCGGCAACGCCGTCGTCATGACTCTGGGCGTGCCGAATGTCACCTCCAAGGAAGAGCATGATGCTAATAAAGCCCGCTTCGGAAATCTGGACCTCAGCTTCCCGAACGTGTACCCGGCCATCATCCTCTACAGCAAGAGTGGCCAGCGCCTTACTGATATCTGCATTCGCCGCTCGGAGCGCAATAACCCCGCTGCCGTGGCCGCCAAAATCCGTGAAGCCATGAGTGCCGCTGCCCGTCAGCGCGAGCTGATGGCTCAGGCGGAAAGCGTACAGGGTGTAGAGCGCGCCCGCCTGCTCGGACAGGCAGCAGCTGTACCCGGCATCAACCGCCCGAATAACATCGCACGCCTTATCCAGCAGGCAGACCCGGATGATGCCTCCGGCATGCGCCGTATCGCAGGCCTGAACCTCTTTGATACCGCTATCCAGACTGCCGGTACTAAGGATTGGGAAGCCACTCTGGCGGAGATGAAGGAGCTACTGGAAAACCCGCTGCTCACCACGGACCAGAAGCAGCAGGTATGCTGCATCTGCATCGGTCTGCTGCACCGCCATGGCGGTGTCAAACGCCAGGCCGAACTCCGCGAAATGATTACCCGCCTCCGCGAGCTGAACCCCGAGAGCCTCCTCGGCCAGTCCGCTACGGATGCCGCTCGTCTCTGGGTGAGCGAGCTGAACCTCATTCAGGGCTGGAGCCCCGGCGTACTGCCGGATGATGCCACCCCCATGCAGGTGCATGGCGACCTCCCCATCAACGCCGCCGGTACATACAGAGTGAACTTCACCTATACCCGTGGCACAGAAGCCCTGAGAATTGCCGCTGTGCAGCTCTATGACGGTAACCGCCTCGTGGTGGAAGACCGCCACGCCGGCTCCACCGGCCACCGCCACAGTAATAACAACTATACTCTGGAGGTGCCTGCCAACGTAAGAAACCCCAAGCTCTTTGTCATTTTCAACATGGGCAGCAAGAGGGATTCCTACGGCAGAATTACCATCGAGAAGCTGTAATTTGCAGCCTCTCCAGCTAAACTAAACCATGTTTAACCGGCCCCCACACAATGCCCCTGCGCTTGTGTGGGGGCTTCTCATAACGGCTCTGCTGGCTGGCATTCTCCTGTACCGCTATGCCTACTGCAGCCGCCCGCACGAGCCCGTTCAGCCCCTACCCTTCACCCACAGCAGCCACACAGCAGCAGAGAAAGCAGGCATGGATTGCCGAGCCTGCCACGCCGCTGCCCATCACTCTGCAAGTGCCGGTCTGCCTGCCTCAAGTACCTGCTTGGACTGCCACCGTCACATCCTCGCGTCGGATTCCCGCCTGCTTCCCCTGCACGCCGCCGCTAATCCTGACCACCCCGCTCACACCGGTGAGCCCCTGCGCTGGGTGCGCCGTGCCCCCCTTCCGGATACCATCTCATTCCACCACGGACAGCACACCGCCGCCGGCCATACCTGCACCGAGTGTCACCCGGACCCGGATAAGCAGCTTCCCCACACCATGCAAAGCTGCCTGAACTGCCACCGCTCCCACCAGCTGCCCACCAGCTGCGACCGCTGCCACAAATAATCCGAGCGCGGAACAACATTCTAAACATTCCTCGCAGCCAAGCCTCGCGCATTTGCTGCACGCACACACAAAGAAGAACGCCCCGGTGCTCATGGCACGGGGCGTTCTTCTGTATACTTTCAGTAAATCCGGCTTAGAAGTTCCAGCCCAAATCTACACCCACGGTGAAGATGAAGTGATCCACGGCACCGATGGGGAAATCGCGGTCAATCTTACCAGCATTGCTGCCGGACCAAGAAACCTGCATCCACGGCACAAGCTGAGCACGGGCATCACGGCCCAGAGTTCCGCTGTGCGTAAAGAGGGGCAGAGCCGCGCGCAGGCGGTAAGCATCTATACCATCAGCACCGGAAGCCCAGTAGGAGAAGGAAGGTGCAATACCGGCAGAAAGCTCCAGATCAGCCCCAAGCACAGCTCCGTTCAGCACATTAGTGAAGCGGTAACCGAGCTCGATGTCACCGTAAATACCATTCAGCCCCTTGAAGGCCCAGCCCCAAGTCATGCTGCCGAAGAAACCGCGCTGGTGGTCATTGAAGCTCAGCGTCAGGTTCAAATCCTGGGAAAGACGATGAGCGGCGCCATCATTACTCTTGGCCATGAAGCCCTCAAAACCGCCGTAACGCAGGGAGTACCCCACCTCAACCGTGCAGTTCGGGAAAATTTCCTTACCGATAGCATAGTTAAAGTTAGCCAAATCCGTATCACCCAAGTAGTCCCCTGCACCCCAAATGATGCCGTAAGAACCGCTCAGGCGCTGGTAGATACCGCGGTTAAACATATCACGGTTCGGCAGAATGTAGCTGCCGGACACGCTGGAATAACCATAATTCGTCAGGTCATTCGTAAAGCCCATGCCGCGCACGTTGTAATTGCTCGTGTAGGCATTCAGGCGCACATACCCGTTATTACCGCTGTTTACGGAAGGAGTCATGGGTGCGGCGGCCGCAGGCATGCCATAAAAGCTGTCCGTCGGCATTGCCGCAGCCGGTGCAGTGACACCGGGCTCTTGTGCCCACGGCTGAGAGGGAGCGGGTGCCTCATACGATACGGAATCGTACGTCACAGGACCGTCCGGTATCATGGGAGGCATCTCAATGGCAAGCACCGGCAGCGTGAGGCTCAGTGCTGTAAGTGTGCTTTTCATCATACGAGGATATCTTAACTTTCTTAAGGAAAATTGCAAGTCTAAAGACGAGAATAACACGGTAAGACATATATTTTTAAGGAAAAAGGCGTTGACGGGCGTATCAATAGCAGTTAAAATAAGCCCATGAAGACATATCGCATACTGGCAGCTATCTGCATGATGATGAGCCTCTGCCCCGGGGCGGAAACAGCAGCTCCGGCCCCGCGTCGGGCCAGCGCCATGGTGGATTTGATGAAAATGGAGCAGGATGCCCGCTGCGGCCAAGTGGTGGTGACCTGCCTCGTGAATGGCCAGCCCATGCGAATGATGCTTGATACCGGCGCCACGCACACCGTGCTGCATGAGGAAAGCGTGGCCCGCCTGCAGAATGTGAGGTGGATAGACACCAGCCGCATGCAGTTCCGCGGCAACTCCAGCCAAAGGCCCAAACTCATTCAGGCCTCCCTGCGCGTGGGCCCCGGCCGGGCACCGCAGCATGTGGCGATGGTGGTGAACCTGAGTGCCGTTCGCAGCATGATGGCGGAACCGATAGACGGCATTGTGGGCATGGATATTCTGGGCTCTCTGCCGTTCACCTTTGATTTACGCGCCGGCAAGATGTACTGGGGCAGCCCGGAAGGAGCCACACTCGTGCCGCTGCATGGCAGCCGTGATGATAACGGCCGCATGATGATACAGGTAAACTGCGAAGGCCACAGCATGGAACTGCTGCTGGATACCGGCAGCAGCGTCACCCGCGTGTACCGGAATGACTGGAAACCCGGTACGGACCGTGAGGTGGAAGCTCAGCTGGGAGATGTGGACAGCGCCACACGCTCACGTGTGATGCGCGGCAAGGCTGCAGACCTTGAGCTGTCACCGGGCATCATTTCCCCGCAGGTATCTCCCCTCATCTGCCCGGATGATGACCGCTCCATGCTGGGTATGGATGCACTGCAGAACCAAATTCTCGTTCACCTGCCCGGTAGAAATACATTCTTCGGCTCCTTCTTCCTCGTACGCTGATTCTGCCCCACCCCATGCGCATAGCCCTCACAGTACTGCTGCTCATCATCAGTAATATCGTCATGACCTACGCCTGGTACGGCTCACTCCGCCGGCCGGGTGAAGCCGTGGACCACGGCAACTGGTGGAAACTGATACTCTTCAGCTGGGGTGTAGCATTCTTTGAATACTGCTTCCTCGTGCCCGGAAACCACATAGGCCGCTCGGCGGGGCTGAGCTTGGCCCAGCTGAAAATCATGCAGGAAGTCATCACCCTTTCCGTGTTTGTGCCCTTCATGCTCTTTTTCATGGGAGAGCACTGGAAGTGGGATTACCTGTGGGCCTTCCTCTGCGTACTCGGAGCCGTGTTCTTCGTAAACCGTGAAGCCCTTATGGCATCATGACGCCATATAGACTTGCCAATTTATAAATCAAACATATATAATACCTGACACATATGAAACCCCTCGTACTTCTGGCAGCCGGAGCGCTGCTGCTGAGCTCATGCAGCCTCTTCGAAAAGGGAGAATATACCCCCCTGTACCTCACTGAACCCTCCCCCTTGGACCCTCCGGGCACGGATGAAGCCCGCGCCGCTATGCGTGCCCAGCGCGTGAAGGAAGGTACTTTCAAAGCCGGGGATACCCCGGAAGTGCAGCAGGGCAGAGCCTACCTTCTCTACCGCAACCCGGATTACGATAACCAGACCTCCGGCCGCATGGTGGAGACCTCCAAGGTTAAGGTCATCTCCTGCGAGGGTACATACTACTTCGTGGAAACGGATGACGGCAAGCGTGGCTTCCTGCGTGAATCCGACATGGTGAACCCTGAAACCATCACCCTCATTGGCACCTCTGACCTCGTGCCGATGCCCGTGGGTGAAGGACTTCTGCCCGGTGAGGATGGCGTGCTGCCCTTCGAGCAGGCTCCCCTCTCCCCGAACGCTGAAGGCGGACAGGTGCGCACGGATAACCGCGGTCGCAACGTCGTCATCGTAGGCCGCAAGTCCAACTCTCAGGAGTTCGAGGCTCGCCGCCGCGCGCTGGAAAGCGGCCGCTCCATGGATGGCACTGAAACCGCCACTCCCGCCGCTGCTACTCCCTCCCCCGCTGCTCCCTCCCCCGTAACCGCAGAGGATGATTGGGAAGAGCTGCCTGAACCCTCCGGCTCCGGCAACTAATAAATTAAGCTATACATAAGCCAGCCCCGCCCTGCTGCTAAACCGGTCATGAATTACGGAGCGCTCACAGAGCAGTTCCTGCTGTACCTGGCAGCCGAGCGCGGGCTGAGTGTCAACTACCGGGAAGGGGTGCGCCGCAGCCTTTCCCGGTTTGCTCATTGGTGCACCGAGCGCTCTCTGGAGCCGGCAGACATCACAGAACCGCTACTGGCGGAATACCGCTTGGACCTGCACAACAGCGGGCTCATGCCCTCCAGCTGCCGCATTGCCATGGTGCACCTGCGCCGCTTCTTCCGCTACTTGTGCAGTAGCCAAATCATCCCCGCAAACCCTGCTGAGCTCGTGCAGGGTGGCCGCCCCGGCATGAAAGTACCGGAAACCCTCGCCGCTGCTCAGGTAAACAGCCTGCTGGAAAGCATAGACCCGCAGGAAATCCCCCTCGGTGCACGAGACCGCGCCATGCTGGAAATGCTCTACAGCAGCGGCCTGCGCGTTAGCGAGCTCATCAGCCTGCGCCCCGAGCAGGTGGACTGGGATGAAATGTTCCTGCGCGTGCTGGGCAAGGGGCAAAAGACCCGCTATGTGCCCCTCGGTGGCATGGCTGCCACCGCTCTCCGGCACTACATGCAGCACGCCCGCAGCAAGCTGATACACTCAGGACGGCGCGCCACTACACTCTTTCTCTCCGTGCGCGGTACCGCCCTCACCCGCGAGCGCATACGCCAGATTATCAAGGACCGTGCACGCGCCATCGGCCTGCCTGAGAATGTATATCCGCACATCATGCGCCACTCCTTCGCCACGCACCTGCTGGAGAATGGTGCGGACCTGCGCGTCATTCAGGATATGCTGGGCCATGCTGACCTTGCCACCACGCAAATCTACACCCACGTGGAGAAAAAGCGCCTCGTCTCCCTGCACCGCCACTTCCACCCCCGCGGTAAAATCACATCCTCCCCGCAGGAGCCGCCTCAGGAAAGCTGAGCATAATACTGGGCAAAGGCGTTCACCCCCACCAACAGCAGAAAAAGCACCACGCCGGCGGGCAGCGCCAGCAACTGCAGCAGCAACCAGCTGCACCACCACGGGCCCTGCTTCTGCTGCGGATTCATGCGGTATGTGTTTACACGAAAGGCATAAAGCCCTAGTGCGATGAGGGCATTCCCGCCACAGGCTGCCAACATCCCCAATAAATACGCAGCATGAGCACCGCGCGTAGCAAAGAGGCCGGCAACCAACAGCATATAGCCACCGCCAGCCATCACAGCGCCACCATAGCGCAGCACCGCAGCCGTAAGCCGCTCCCTGAATGTCACCTCCGGTAATATCTGCACCCGCATGGCAGCATTATATTCCAGCTGACACTATGAGTCAAGGCCATTAAAAGAATACCCCCGCGGCACCATAAGGTACACGCGGGGGAATTGTATAATGAAAAGCTAAGGAAAAGGCCTATCAGCCCTGCTCCTTTTCTTTGCAAGAGCTGCTGCCCAGAGAGAACAAGCCATCCAGCAAATCCAGCAGCCAAGAAATCAGGCTGTAAATAAGCCAAATGGCAATCGGTGTTAACACGGCAACGGCAAGAGTCGTATCAGACATCTCTTTCAGGATGTCAATTTCGCTCCTCATCATCCAACCACCATACCCGAGTTCTTCCAACTCCGACTCCTTAACCGCAATCTGAATCTGGAAAATAATGTTGGAGATAGCTGAGATAACCATGATAACCGGTGCCAGCAGGAACTGAACCGTGGCCCAGCAGCGCAGAATGAACTTCAGCAGGTTATTGAAATCACGGCCGGGATTGCTTTCCTGAGGCTTCACGGAAACGATGAGCTTATCAGCATTGAAACTGACGTACGCCGTTACCACACATACTCCCATCAGCCCTACACATGCAATGACTGCACCATATATCTCCCCGTATACCATATATCCGGCTGTGATGAGGCATGCGAGGGCTGACAGCAAGGACAAATAACCCACAAGCCTCGGAGCAGCCATGGAGGAAAGCACCACACGCGGACCCTTCAGTAGCGCGGCTAGCATGCTGCACACCAAATACACAACATACTGAACCAGAGCGCCACCTACCAAGGCAATGATGATTCCTACTAAATCCATCTGGCCTATGGCGCACAGCACAAGTACTACCCAGCTGATAAATGCTATTAAGGACGACACGAGGGTTATCTTCTCATGCAGAGCCTCTTCAGTATCGCCAAACCAACGCGGCAGCTTGAACATGCGAGCAAGGAAATTATCCACCCATTGGTTATAACTCAGGAACTTCATGACGCTACACATAGGCAAAGCTGTGCGGGCGGCAGGCGCTCCATTCTGAGGCACGGGAGGAGCAAGCTGAGGTACGGGAGGCGCGGGCTGGGGCGCGGGCTGGGGCGCAGGCTGGGGCGCGGGCTGAGGTGCGGGCTGAGGTGCAGGCTGAGGTGCGGGCTGAGGTGCAGGCTGAGGTGCGGGCTGAGGTGCGGGCTGAGGTGCAGGCTGAGGTGCAGGTTCAGAGGCAGGCTGAGTTACGGGCTTAGCAGTAGGCTCTGCGACCACAGGTTCGATAACGGGCTCCACCTTAACTTCATCTTCAATGGGTTCAATAGCCACGGAAATAGATTTCGCGGAAACCGGCTCAGGGGAAGCTACAGGCTCAGCTGCGGCCAGCTCATGATAACGCATCCAAGCAGCATTCCCCTTCTTATACACATGAGTCTGTGCGGTAATTGTGCCGTTTGCCACTAGGGCGTCCAGTTCAGACCTCGTCATGGGGCCTACAGGCTGCCCCCCTTTCGAATAATAATATTTCATATGCGATTTATAAGAAGATAAGAGTGAGAGAAGACTCTGAGCGGCCCTATTTCACAGGACAGCATAAACAAATCTTACACTCTGGCACTATATCACAAATAACTGTGATGTCAATCATCCATGAACATTTAATCACCAATTCGCCCCCAATTACGCGGACAAATATCCTTGCTACGGTGTTTCAGATATGCTAGAATGACACCCTGAGTTATGGCAGGGGATATATCAGAGCAGAAGAAACGTAGCAAAGTAAGCGTATACCTGAAGCAGCATGAGCAGATGAGCGCGTGGCTGTTTTTCACCATCATGGCCACGCTGGTGATGTACTGCTCCGGCTACCGTGGAGTGGCGCTGCTGCACACGCCGCTGCTGGGTATCATGCTGCTCTACATTCTGAAACTGGCTTCCCTGTACATACGCCGCAGTACGGCTTGGGCGGTGAGCTGTGCATTTTTTGCGCTCACACCCTTTTGCTCAGCACACCCTGCAGAGCTGAGCATGTGCCTGCAGTTCGTGGTGCTGTACCATGTGCTTGGCTGGGCGCGTGGCAAGCGAGCCGAGTTTCGCCCGCGTCACTTCTTCGTGCTGGGCATGGCAGCTGGAGTAGCGCTGCTTTCACGCTGCGGGGCGGAAATCTTTTACATACCGGTGGGGCTGCTCATGCTGTGGATTAACCGCCGCCACTTGCTGATAGCTCTGGGCATGAGTATAGCAGGTGGCGCCCTGCCCGCGGCAGCACTGGCCGCAGCCACGCTCAGCGGAGTGGATCTCCCCCACGCCGAGGGTGAATACACAGCCAGTCTGCCCGTACTTCTCGGCGTGCTGGTGCTCTTCCCGGCCGCGGCTGTCACCATCTCTCGCAGCCACCCGGAGCGCCGTGGATTCACGATGATAATGCTGGGCCTCGCCTTTGCCGGCGGAGCCATCTTGTACGGCATGGGGAAGATGGATTTTACCTCCGCCATCTGCTACTTCTGCTCTCTGGCTGTGCCGGCGCTGGTGGGCGTGGCACTGCTGCTGCACCACCGCATGAGCAGCTGGCGCGGGCTCTACCTGCTGCGCGCCTTCTGCCTTCTCATTCCCTTTGCCACCCTCTGTGCCGTGCTTATCATCCCCGTGTATCGCAGCGCCACCTCACAGGCCGCTGCCACACCTCAGCCTGAGCAAAGCCACTGATTCCCCCTCTCAGCGCACTAAAAAAGGAGCAGCCCTTCTTCAGAGCTGCTCCCGGTAATATTCCGTGGTAAGATATCCTCAGGGAAGAGCGATATACTTAGCCTGGGGCATATTGCAAAGCGGGCACTTCTCCGGAGCGGTCTCCACGGGGAAGGTATCACCGCAGAGCGGGCAGATGACATAGCCCTTCGGCAGGTCAAGCGGCTCGCCGCTCTCCAGCTGACGAATAGCCTCAGCATACATGGCAGCATGCACCTTCTCAGCCTCCAGAGCCCAGTTGAAGCTGCGCAGAGCATCCTTGGCACCCTCAGCCTCAGCCTGAGCCACCATGGGGGGATACATCTCAGTGTACTCGTAGGTCTCACCCTTCATAGCCTCCTTCAGGTTCTCCAGAGTGGTACCCACGTGCCAGCTCATATCATACTCGATGGGCTGCTCACCCATCTTCACCAGAGCCTTGGTGTGATTAGCAGCGTGAATTCTCTCCGTAGCAGAAGTAGCCTCAAAAAGCTTAGCAATCTGCGGATACCCCTCCTGCAGCGCCTTGCTGGCAAAGGAGGCATACATAGCTCAGGCGGTGCTCTCGCCCACGATAGCCGTCTTCAGATTCTCAATGGTTGTAGCCATGCCCCCACTATACACCTACCCCCATTTCCCTGCAAGCACAAAATCTACCCGCTGCTACAGAAAATCTATTTTGAAGAGTGTAAAAACAAATCCTTAGCAGATAACGGAGCTTGCATGAAAGATGCTTGCTTTTAGCCGCTGAACGTGCTAAATTCATAATGATCAAAGAAGGTCGTGCCAATCGTCTCTCTCAATTCCGGTTATGCTCCGCGACCTCAGAATAATTTAAACCATCATTTGCATATGTTTGAACGCAATAATATATATAGTTTTGTGTACAGTCGCACAATAACCTCTAATAACGAAAAGTATTATGTGCTGAAATACAATAATTCAGAGACACTTCCCGAGTACGAGGATGCTGTCTGGTTCTTCGTGGTGAGTCCCTATCCTTTTCAAGAAACGTGGGGCTTGCCGGAACTGAAGGATCGCGTTATCCCGTGCATCGTTACAGGGTTCAAGAAAATAAAAGGCGGGAAGTATTCAGAATTTCCGCTACTGCGGCAGGATATTAATTCTATCCTCAAAAACTATTATCAGGAAGGTTATCGGTATGATGATTTCACTGTTATCAAAAAGGAGGAAGGAGACACAAAGCGGTACTATGCAAAGGATAGGTTCGGTTTTGAACACCACTTGCCCACGTATGGAGTAGAATATCCACATAATCAACCCATCAGCCTTCGGGTGCTCGAAATTGAAAATCGAAATCTGCTATTTGAACCGCCTCATCTGGAGAGGCTTCCAAGGCATTTTACAATCGGGGAGGTCTATTCCTTCAAGGTGCTCATGAAGAAGCAGACCGCCGGTCATCGTAGATTCGTATGCGTTTCCGATAATATTATGGGTGCTGTTCACCGTTGCCCCATAGCTGATGATAGCAAAATTAATATCGGAGACAGCATCGACATGGTGGTTACAGGCTTCGCTGAGCAAGGATGGCTTCAGTTACAGATACCGCAGGATGCTACCAGCACCGAGGCAGAAAACATCGTGACAGAAACGGTGGCGATTGAACAGGCCTTACAGGATGAAGTGACTAATGCGCTCGTCTATAAGGAAAATATCCGCATTGCATATAAGAATTATATGGTTCGTCAGGGGTATAAAGAGTACACTCCGGCAGGAAATCCGAGTACCGTGTATAGTTATAGCAATGCCGTTGAAAATGTCAGACAAAGCGAGAATCTCAGTTGGAATGAACTTGTCGAGCAAATAGAAAATCTTGTAGCACTGTATGGTCCGGGCGGGAGCAAGGAAGAAGAAGGAAGAAAAAGTAAAAGTACAGTTATTAATGCTTTGAGGGCATTTATGAATTTCGTTAGTCAGGAACCGGATGTGCGTTTTTATCACACGGAGCCGAAAAAAACAATCCGCACTTCAACGGAAAAATCTCAATCTCTTCTGTCTCCCCGTACATCCTTCGAAGAATTTCTAAAGAGCGAGGGGTATAAAGAGTATACTCCGGCAGGAAATCCGAGTACCGTGTATAGTTATAGCAATGCCGTTGAAAATGTCAGACAGAGCGAGAATCTCGGTTGGAATGAACTTGTCGAGCAGATAGAAAATCTTGTAGCACTGTATGGTCCGGGCGGGAGCAAGGAAGAAGAAGGAAGAAAAAGTAAAAGTACAGTTATTAATGCTTTGAAGGCCTTTGGCCGTTTTGTTAAGCAAAGAGACAAATAAAGGGCAGCTTGTTCGCCTTTATATGACAATTCGCTTGCGAAAAAAATCAACAACAAGAAATATTACAACCTATAGTTGTCTATGCGAAACTGGAAAAATCCATAATATTTTTATATTAGAATAAGGATACGGTAGAAAGGAATTCGTCTGCCGGACAAGGTACAGGTGACGATGTTCGCACATTTTTTACCAATAACAAGTATATGGAGACATCAGGAAATAAATTTAACAAACAATTATGGAAAGCTGCAGCAAGCGGTGACGTAGAGGCCGGAAAGCTGCGCTTGCCGACGGAGCTGATGTAAAGATTACTAATTCTTGCGGGGTTACGTATCTGATGCTTACAGCTTTCGAAGGCAACAGCGAAATCGTGAAGTTGTTACTTGGTGCTGGAGCAGATGTGAATGCCGTGGATAATCGTGGGGAAAGCTGCTTGAGGCGTGCCGTCGTAGGGGGAAAGGTAGAAATTGCTAGATAGCTGATTGCCGCAGGGGCTGATGTGAACACCGTGGATAAACGTGGGCACAGCTGCTTAATGCGCGCATTCGCCGGGGACCAGGTAGAAATTGCTAGGTTACTGCTTGCTGCTGGGGCTAATGAGAACCATACCAACTTCTCAGGCATAACATGTCTGATGTACGCAGCACAATCAGATGAGCCTGAATGTGTGAACCTGCTGCTGGCAGCCGGGGCCAACGTGAATGCGGCCGACATGGATGGCATGACCAGTCTGATGTTTGCAGCAGAACATGGGAATACAGAAGTTATAGAAGCCCTTCTCACGGCCGGAGCCGACGTGAATGCCGCCGACAAGGATGGCATGACCAGTCTGATATTTGCAAATGAG
The DNA here is from genome assembly GCA_045653545.1 of Akkermansia sp. Lineage (GTDB taxonomy): Bacteria > Verrucomicrobiota > Verrucomicrobiia > Verrucomicrobiales > Akkermansiaceae > Akkermansia. Next base: position 28,193 of record JAZOMC010000041.1, on the reverse strand, counting down.
CGTGGGCATGACGAGAGCGCGAACCTGCTACTCGCCGCCGAAGCTCAGCAACGGAACCGGGAGTAAGGAATAGAATCTTGTCAAAACTCAGCCGCGCGACCATAACTTGGCCGCGCGGCTTTGCTTTGGTATGAGCTTCAATGACTTAACTTCAACAAACCGGTTCAAGTGAGAAATAAACACCTGTAAATCTGAAACAGCCCCTCCATTTCCGCACGAAGAATGGCTTGACAACCACCTGATTAGCTGTACAATCTAACGAAGAGGCGTACCGCCCTCATCATCTCTGGAATCCAACCACATATTACCCAACTCATGGTGGCTTGTGTACCTCCGTCCGTCATTTTACCTATTTTCTCACGCTCTGCCTAAGTTATGATAGCCTTATACATTCTTTTATTTGTAGCAGGTAGCGCATTGGGATATGCCCTTTGCCTCCTATTTTCCTCCCGCAAACAGCAAGCCACTTTATTAGAAGTCGAACGAATTAAGACTGAGCTTAGCCTGTTGCAACAGCAAAAAAATGAGGCTGAGCAACAAGTAAAAATACTCCAAGACAAACAAGATGAGCTAAGGGAGGAACTCGCTAACTCTCGTACTGAGGCCGGCAGCCTGAAAACTGAGCTGACCAAGGAACAAGAACAGCGAGCAACAGAGGCTGCCCATTATACAAAACTCCAAAACGAGTATGAAACAACTCGTAATGAGCTGACCTCTACCCTAGCAGAATTGGCCAGCTATAAAACTGAGCTCGAAAAAGAGCAAGAGCAGCGCAAGACGGAGGCTACCCGTTATACTAAACTTCAAAGCGAGTATGAAACAACTCGTAATGAGCTGACCTCTACCCTGGCAGAATTGGCTCGCTATAAAACCGAGCTCGAAAAAGAGCAAGAACAGCGCAAGACGGAGGCCGGCAAAATCCAGGAGATGCAAGAGAAACACTTCGCGCAGTTCCGTAACTTGGCAGGCGAAATTCTGGAGCAGAATGCCGGTAAACTTAAAGACACGAACAAGGAGAGCATGGATAGCCTCCTGAAGCCGCTGCGCGTGCAGCTGGAGAGCCTCGGAAAAGCTGTGACGGCTACTAACGAAACCGCCGCCGGTAACAAAGCCTCACTTGAGGCCGCCATCAAGGCCATGATGGAGAAAACGGAAAGCTTGGGTAAAGACGCCGAGAACCTCACCCTTGCCCTGCGCGGTAATACCAAAAAGCAAGGTGACTGGGGTGAAATGATACTGGAGCGCATGCTGGAGGAATCCGGCTTGCGCAAGGGGGAGGAGTATTATGTGCAGGAGAATCACAAAGACGAGAACGGCAAGGACTTCCGCCCGGATGTGGTGATTCGCTTCCCGGAGAATCGTTGTGTGATTATTGACTCTAAAGTCTCCCTTACGGCTTACACCATGTACTCAGCTGCGGAGAATGATACTGAGCGCAGTAATTACCTTGATGCGCACATTGCCTCGGTGCGCAAGCATATTGATGAGCTGGCAGCTAAGGATTACAAGGGTTTGGTGGAAGGCACCATCAGCTACGTGCTCATGTTCATGCCTAACGAGGCCTCCTACATGGCGGCCGTGCAAGCTGCACCCTCATTGCCTCAGGATGCCTACCGTAAGAAGATTGTGCTAATCAGCCCCACTAACCTGATTATGGCCCTGCAGCTGGCATATAATTTGTGGCAAAAAGAGCGCCAAACCCAAAATGTGGAGAACATCATTGACCGCGCCACCAAGCTTTACGATAAACTTGCCACCGTGCAGGAAAGCTTGGAAAAAGTGGGCAAAGGCATCAACCAAGCTCAAAGCGCCTACCAGCTGGCCATCAGCCAAATGTTCAATGGCCGCGCCAACTATGCCAAGCAGCTTGATGACCTGCGCACAATGGGCATTTCCCCGAACAAACGCCTTAAATTAAACGGTGATTAAAATGATGAAAAGGCTTAAAATACTCGCACCTCTGCCGGTGCTGCTGGCCGTTTCCTCCTGCGTGTGCCAAGTGCAAACCTCTGAGGCGATTCGCCTGCACGGGCAAGAGTGTGAAGGTGTCATTCTCAAGGGCTGTGGCAGCGGTAATGCTGAGTTATACCATGTCGGTAACACGGTCTATGTGAAAGGCATACAAACACGCTTGGAGCGTGTGAATTGTGAACTCGCTTATTACCAGTGCCCCTCATACCGGAATGCCTATGCCCCCGTACCCGGAGCCCCGCAGCAGGAGGTATATGTGCGTCTCAACTCAAACGAAACACCGCGGCACACGGAACGCACCTTACCGGCCGGGGCAATGCGAGGAGGCACCCCAATAACGCCGTTCCACTACTACGATTATTGTGCATCTGACACCGGGAAAAATACTTCCCCGGATCCCGTAGTCGCCCTTACCCCCATGCAAAATAATGACCGCGCATGGTATACAGCGCCTCTTTCCGTCATCGCATTTACTTTGGTGGACATTCCCGGTACGGTTCTAGGCTCAGTCGGTGGAGCGCTTTACACGCTGTGCTCGCCGGATGAATCATTCAGCATGGAGTATGATGACTGGGGCTTTCTGGCTATGTAATGACGCCATCAGAATAATGCATCTGCCTGATTACCATATACCCCGGCCCTTCATGCCGCAGCTTTTCTGATGATGTACAGAAAAAACTCATTTTTTCTGTAGATTCTCGCGGCGGAGTGCGTTCTCCCCAGTGTAAAGGTTCTAAAAACTGAACTGTTTTATAACATTAACATATCAAAATATCATCAATATGAAAAAGCTCATCCTCATCGCAGCATTAGCACTGTTACCGGCAGTAGCGCAGGCAGGTCCGCAAGACGCCTCCCCGCGCCCTCACCGCCCAACAGCGCATCATCATCATCACGGCCACTGCCACACGGCACCGGCACCCCACCGCCACCGTCCGGCCCGGCCGCATCATCACCACGGGCACCATCACTGCCCACCTCCGGCACCTCGTCCGCATGGGCACCACTGCTGCCCTCCGGCCCCAAGGCCCTGCCCTCCGGCCCCCGCAAGGCGCACCAACGTAAACGTCTCAATTAATCTTTAATTCAGCAGCATATCTATCCTATATGCCTCATAATGAGGAGAGCAGGCAGAGGCCTGGTCTCCTCATTTTTCATTTCCTGCGGGAAAGCTGTATGGATAAGCTGCGCTCTTACACGCCGTACTTATTCGGCCCTTTCTGACCCGGTATAGCCCCTGGTATAATTATCATAAACACTAGAACTACAACGGTTAAAAGATCTTTATCGCCACTTTCAGAGAAAATAGCTGCGAGGAAGAATGTGACCACAAAATAGAGAATGCTCCACCAGCCGCTATACCCGAAATCATTAAAGCGCCGCCCCAGCGCAATGACGTACCATACAAGAGAAAGTAACATCAGCGGACCGCCGATCCCAGATCCCATTTTCATGCCGGCTAGTGTGAGACCAGCACAAATCAGCAAATTCAGCCACCACATTCCGCAGCCGCAACGCCCCTTAAAAAAGCTACGCTTCTTCAAATCAGCATACGGAGCGGGCATATTCACAACCGGCGACTGAGGATATGCTCCGGGAGAAACAGGCGGCATAGCACCACGAACGCGCACGGGCGGCAATGAAGCCGGCACGGATGGCGCAGGCGGAGGATCCAGCGGCAAGGGCTCAATTTCCGGCACATAGAAAGCGGCGCCATTCATCCCTTGCAGCCACTCCTGAGTATCCTGCCAGCGATTACGCGGCTGCACAGAAAGCGCCTTATCCACACTCTGCAGGAACCCCCTGCTGAAACGCGGCATCAAGCTACGGTCCTCAGCAAGTTTACGGCAGGAATCCTCCGTAAGGCGGTCAATACTACGGGGAGGATTCTCCCCGGTAATCACGCGGTACATGGTGCAGCCGAGAGCATAAATATCCGTCCATGCTCCTCTTTTCGCCTTGGATTGCAGCTGTTCTAAGGGAGTATAACCGGCGCTCTCCACCATCGTGGCTGTTCGTTCGCTCACCAGCTCACGCGCAGTGCCGAAATCAATGAGCACAGGGTGACAATTCTCATCCACCAGAATATTGTTCGGCTTAATATCACGGTGCAGAAGATTCTGAGAGTGCACGTAATTGAGAGCCTTAAGAATTTCCTCCAGTACCGGACGAAGCCAAGCCTCAGTAATCAGGCCGGGAGGCGGTGCTGCCTCATGCAGCTCGCGCCCCTTGATACGCTCCATCACATAATAAGCCGTGCCCAGAGCCTTGAAGGCAGCTTTCACCCGCACGATATTCGGGTGCTGCAGCCTAGAAAGTGTGCGTGCTTCCTGCAGGAAGCGGTCCAGCGCCCAGTCAAAGGTAGAAACCATTTCCGACCCCGTGGGAGTCACCTTGTACGTGAGATTATCACGCCGGGAAAAGGAGGCGGGCATATTCTCCTTTATCACATATTCCTTCTTGGTATCCACATGCTCTGCCAGATACGTGATACCAAACCCACCCTGACCTATAGCACGCAAAATACGGTACTCACCTAATTTCAATCCTTTAGGCAAAGCAATACTTATCTCTTCCTCCTCTGCTCCAAGTGTACTCATATATGACCTATCCTTGACGTTCAGCATCATATCACGAACCCCATATGATGTAAACAGTAAAAACGAGCATTAAGCTTCAAACCTCAGTGTATAAAATTCTTTCCTGCCTTTTTTCAACAAAATGACCATTTCATTCATCCTCTATAATATAGCCCATCACCGGATGTATAATCTTCGCGGTGCCGCTATTCAACGCAGATTATTCATTTCCGGCTTTTCATCGGAAAAATAAATGATACAATATCCATACTCGTACATAACAAGATACTAAAATTATGCCGGAGCTCCATACTGAATCTCTCCCCGACATCAATGGCCCAGAGGCATCATTTTCCTTTTTTCTACCGCCCAAACTCCAGCTGGGCAAGTATGAAATTTCAAAAGTAATGGGCCAAGGAGGCTTCGGTATCACATACCTCGCCACCAACACGGAAACCAAAAAACAGGTGGTCATCAAGGAAAACTTTTCTACCGAATTTTCTTACCGCCATATGCAGAACCTGAGCGTAAGCCCTCTAGCTCCGGAAATGCGGGAGACTTATGAAAAAGTACTCCGGCGCTTCATGGAAGAAGCCCAGCTGCTGGCCGGCCTGAACCACCCAAATATCGTACCGGTGACAACAGCCTTTAAGGCTCTGGGAACAGCCTACTACGTGATGCCGCATATTAACGGTAAAGACCTTAAAAAATCAGCTCCGGCACCATCTGACATCACGAACACATGGCTGCTACCCGTGCTGAAAAAAATCCTCCTTGCGTTAAAATATCTGCATGGAGAAGGCCTCATCCACCGTGATATCAAACCGGAGAATATCCTACTGCAACCGAACGGCGAGCCCATGATCATTGATTTCGGCACTGCCCGCAATCAGCAGTGCACCCATACCATGACGCGAATGAGCACACCGGGATACACCCCCTTTGAACAGATTTCCCCTAAAGGTAACGTAGGCCCTTGGACGGATTTCTACGCGCTGGGTGCCACCTGTTACCGCCTCATCACCGGTGAATGTCCGCCTGAATCCATGGCGCGCATGCTGAAAGATTCCTACATTCCCCTTGCAAAGCGGCCGGAACTCCAGTACCGCTTCCCTGTTCACGTACTCAGAAGCATAGATAAAGCACTGAGTCTGCGCCCGGAGCAACGTTGGCAGCGGGCAGATGAATGGATGAGCACCTTGGCAACTGATATTGTGCCCCTCACTCTGCCTCCCGCTAAGGAGCAGCCCTCACAACTCCCACCCAACGGCAAATCTCCGCTGTCAGCACAAACACATGGAAAGGGGGGCTGGAAAAAATTCCGAATTATTCTCTCTACCATCTTCATTCTAAGCAGTCTTTCCGCTGCAGGTTACTTCATACGCACGGCTCAGCCTACCACTGAGCAGGAAAAACCGCAGCCAGACACTGAAAATCCCCCCACGCATCCCGAGGGTGGTACAGCTCCAATCACTGAGCCACAAATGGAACAGCCCACCACGGAAACAAGCAGCTCAGAGCTGACCCCGGAGGCCGCAGCTGAAAAGCTTCAGGAACTGGGCATCCAGCCTTCTGAATATTCCAGAGCAATCTGCTCCGCGGCAGAACAAGGAAAACTAGACCAGCTGCAGTACCTCATCGCCGCTGGAGCAGATGTAAACACTAGCATTAACAATTTAAATACCCCCCTGCACCTCGCCGTCATCCATAGGCACAACGATTGTGTGCGAATCCTGCTGGACGCAGAAAACATCCAGCCGGATACAGCAAATAGTGAGGGAAAAACCCCACTCATGATGGCATGCACCAATGGTAATTCTGAAAGTGCAGCGCTCCTGATAGCCACAGGAAAAGTAAATCCGAACACCGCGGATAACCAAGGAAACTACCCGCTGACTGTAGCCTCATTCTATGACTATCCACAGTGCGTGCAACAGCTCATCAAAGCACCCGGTATAGATGTGAACATCTACGCGGCCAACGGTGAAACCGCCCTCATAAAAGCTGCAGTACGAGCTAATAATCAAGTGATACAAGCCCTACTCAAGGCCCCGGGAGTGGACGTGAACCTAGGCGATAAAACACAAAACAACACTCCCCTCTTAATCGCAGCTGCCGCGGGAAATACTGAATGCATACGCGACTTGCTTGCATTCCCTGAGCTGGATATCAATAAGGCAAATAACGTTGGTATGCTTCCCGTGATAGCTGCATGTATCTCCGGGCATACAGAAGCCTTGCGTCTCCTGTTAGAAAGGCAGGACATTAATGTTAACTGCCACATGAATAACGGTTTGTCACCTCTCATGGCAGCTGCCGGTTCCGGGCATATTGATTGCTTAAAACTCCTCATCAACAGGCCGGACATAGAGGTAAATGACGTAGTACCCCAAGGACTTTCTCCCTTGTTGGTCTCTGTCGCTATGGGCAAAATTGAGTGCTTACGGGCCCTGCTGAAAGTACCCGGTATTAATGTGAATCTCAAGCATAAGGAAGGAATTACGGCGCTCCATACCGCGGCATCAGGCCTGCAGAATGAATCTCTTGCAATTCTGCTGGCACACCCTGATATAGACGTTAACGCAACGGGAGACAATGGACAAACTCCCCTTCACATAGCTGTATCAAAAGGTGCCACGGAGTGTGTACGAACCCTGCTGGACCACCCCGGCGTCAACATCAACGCCCGCCTCACCAATGGCATAACACCCCTCGGCCTGGCAGAGCACCTCAAGCAAAACGAATGCGCCCGCCTCATCAGGGAGGCAGGCGGAAATTAAAACTCCCATCCCTTCCCGGCAAGTCGGCAGCATGGCATCATTTATCCTTGCCATGCTACCGACAGTTGATATAATGCCCAGCCAAGGAATGAAGAATCTGATTATCAGCACAGCATATATACTCAGCACCGGGCTGGCAGCCGCTCAGGCGCCGGCCCCCGGCGTGCCGGATATGCCGCAGGCCATAGAAAGGCTGCTGAGCTATGGTATTATTAATGAAGAGCCTAAAGAGGAATATGATGATTCCGTCGAAATCCTGCAGCACTTCACCAAATACAGCAATCAGGATGAAGGCATAAATGAGTTTCCCTACTGCGTGCGCCTCATTGAGGCCGGTGGGCAGGATAACAAGCTGCCGGTAAGCTGCCTGCGCCCCTTTGTGGAAGCCGGTGCCACCATACAGGGAAAGGATGGTGACACCTCCCCCCTTCAGGCCGCCGCCGAGGCCGGTAATACACGCGTGCTGCTGTACCTCATTGAGGAAGGTGCTGACATTCATTATGCGGATGCCGCCATGAACACAGCTCTGGATTACGCGCTCATGGATGAGCTGAGCCCTGAGCACTGCGAAGTGGCGCGCGAGCTGCTTAAGCGTTATGCGCTGCCCACGCCATTCGCCATGAGCCGCGCAGCGCGTTTCCACCCCACCCTGCTGCAGGAAATGCTCCGCTACGGCGGCACCCCTTCCGGTGAAGTACTGAATGCTGCCGTGTGGAATGCCGAATCACTGGAGCTGCTGCTGGCAAATGGCGCAAACATCTACGGCTGCGCAGAGAATGGCACCACTGTCACACGTGCCCTGCTCCAGCGTATCAGCACCAGCCGCTGGCAGCCGGAGGAACTCACCCGTATCGTGGATATCCTCGTAGCACACCAAGCGGCCTTCTACTGTGCTGACCCCCGTGAGGAAATTGAAATCATGCTCCCGGATGACATGCCCCAAGAACTGCGCGAGCGCCTGCTGAGCCTCTACACCTCCAAGCCTCAGCCCACCTTCCCCGAAACGGAGGAAAGTGATGTGGAAGAAGTGAATGAGGAAGAATGCGCCCTCCTCATCCGGCAATAAATCCTACTCCTTCACCATTATCACCACTGATTATATTTTTCTACTATTTTCTCTGAACATAACAGGTAGATACTGCATCAGAAATAGAGAGATTCTCTCACCTGAACCATCTCATTACAGCTCTCCACCAGCACCATGAGTGATTTATCCACAATCCGCGTTATCAGCGAAGATGCAAGCGTCTCCGTTGAGCATCAAGATGTGACACTCCCGCAGAGTACACTTCCGGAGGGTATTGTGGTAAAGCATTACAAAATCCTGAGCATGCTTGGCCAAGGTAGCTACGGCATCACTTACCTTGCTCAGGACGTAGAGAACAATCAGCAGGTGGTCATCAAAGAAAACTTCCCGAAGGATTCATCCCTGCGCATCCAAAGCAACCACAAGGTCATCCCCTCCGCGAAAGATACGGAAGAAAGTTATCAATGGGCCCTCAGCCGCTTTCTGGATGAGGCGGCCCTGCTGAAAGAGCTCAGTCACCCGAACATCGTACCCGTGCTGGACAGTTTTGAGGAGTTCGGAACAGCATATTATGTGATGCCTCACATCGGTGGTAAAGAGCTCATACAAGCAGCTCCTCCGCCTGAGCATATAACGGAAAAATGGCTTCTTCCCGTGCTGGTGTGCTTGCTGAATGCTCTTGCATACATGCACGAAAGGAATATCCTGCACCGAGATATCAAGCCGAACAACATCCTTATGGATGGGGACTGCGAGCCCGTCCTCATTGATTTCGGCACTGCACGCACCCTTCAGAGTACCCACACCCATACCAAAATCGGCACACCCGGTTTCACCCCGCTGGAGCAGTACTCCTCACACGGCAAACGCGGCCCGTGGTCAGATTTCTACGCACTGGGTGCCACCTGTTACCGCCTCATCACCGGTGAAATGCCACCGGACGTCCATGAGCGCGTGGATGAAGATAGCTACCAGCCGCTGGCAAACCTGCCAAAGCTCTCCTCACGCTTCTCCAAACGCATGCTCAGCAGTATAGATATCGCGCTGAACATGAACATCCGCGAGCGCTGGCAAAGCGCCAGCGAATGGCTTGCTGCTCTCCATGGTGCCCTGTTTTTCCGGCGCGGCACGGCCCGCCCGTTCGTAATACAAAAAGAAGAAGAGGCAAAAGCCCCTCAAAAAAAGATTCCCCTCATATTAACTGGGCTGGGCATAGCAGTACTCAGCGTCACAGGCACCTTAATCCTCCTGCCCGCCATAAACAAGGAGGATGATGCAGCGGCCCTTCTGGTTCAGCAACAGGCCGAACAGTTAGCACGCCTGAAAGCTGAACAACAGCAGGCTCTGGAAAGAGCCGAGCAGCTCGAGGAACAATACGCCCGCGAACAGGCCCAGGAGCAGGCCGAACAGCTCGCAGAACAGCAAGCTCGTGAACAAGCCGAGCAACTCGCACGGGAACAAGCCGAACAAAGAGCCCGTGAGCAGGCTGAACAACAAGCTCGCCTCCAATCTGAACAAGAAGCCCGCCGTAGGGCTGAGCAGCTGGCTGAACAGCACGCCCGACAACTGGAAATTCTCCGCGCACGTGACAGAGCCAGCCAAGAGCAAAATCAGCCCTCCCCGAACGCGCTCCTCATCTCATCCGCCACCCAGAATGACACTCGCAATATCCTCATTGCGCTGGAAAGAGGGGCGGATATCAACCACGTTAGCATGGGCAGAACTGCCCTCCACATCGCAGCCTCCACCGGCAAGACTGAAAGCGTCAGAGCCCTCGCCACCTATCCCGGTATTAATCTCAACTGGCGTTCCCCCCTCGGGCGCACAGCTATCTACGAAGCCGCAGCAAACGGCCACGAGGACTGCGTGCGAATCCTCGCTAGCTTGCCAGGAACGGATGTAAATCTCGCGGATGATCATAACATTACCCCCCTGTACGCCGCCACCAGGTTCAACCATTTCGACTGCGTACGTGCGCTGCTGTTTGCCGGCTCACGCCTGAACACCAATGCAGGGGATAAAAATGGCGTCACGCCCCTCTGCATCGCAGCGAACAAGGGGTATTATGAGTGCCTGGCACTCATGCTCACCTCACCGGAAGTGGATATCAACAAGCCGGACCACTTAGGCAGAACCCCGCTCCATCACGCGGCAGAAAGAATCAACACCACCTGTGTGGAACTCCTGCTCCGGCAGCGCGGCATCAAAGTGAATACGAGGGACCACCGCGGATGGACTCCCCTGCGAGCCGTCATAAGCCGCCCCACAAATATGCCGGGACGCCGCAGATGCTATGAACTCATATACGCCGCCGGTGGTAGAAGCATATACACCACCGGTGGTAGAAGATAAAGTGCTCCCCTCACCCGGAGGCAGATATTGCCCCTCGCTGCAGGCTTGCATGCCCGAAAAATAAAACATATTCTGTGTCAATCCCGCATATTTTGCTTTCATTAGCAAAGGATTCATTGTATACTCACACGCGTGCGCAGTTGCAACCGCTGCGTCCTGTGATAAGAAAATGAAAATCGTTCTTGCATACTCCGGTGGTCTTGACACATCCGTGCTTCTGGTGTGGCTCAAAGAGAAGTACAATGCTGAAATCATTGCCTACTGCGCAGACGTAGGCCAGGCTGAAGAGCTTGATGGCGTGATTGAGAAAGCCCTTGCCACAGGTGCTTCCAAGTGCATCATTGGCGACCTGAAGGCTGACTTTGCCGCCAATTACATTTTCCCGATGTTCCAGGCCAACGCCGTGTACGAAGGCCGCTACCTTCTGGGCACCTCCATTGCCCGCCCCTGCATTTCCAAGGCCATGGTGGATGTAGCCATTGCTGAAGGCGCTGATGCCATTGCCCACGGTGCTACCGGTAAGGGTAACGACCAGGTGCGCTTCGAGCTTTCCATCAATGCCCTGGCTCCCCAGCTTAAGGTGATTGCCCCCTGGCGCATGAAGGAGTGGCGTGATCAGTTCCCCGGCCGTGCCGAGATGATTAAGTATGCTGAAGAGCACGGCATTCCCATCCGTCAGAGCATGAAGAAGCCCTACTCCATGGACCGCAACCTGCTGCACATCTCCTACGAGGCCGGTATTCTGGAAGACACTTGGTATGATGCCACGAAGGAGGAAGACCGCGGCATGTACGTGCTCTCCACCGCCCCGGAGGATGCTCCTGATGCTCCCCAGTACCTGCAGTGCCTCTTCGAGAAGGGCAACATCATCGGTCTGCAGACCGAGGGTCTTGCTGAAATCATGGCTCAGGTAGGCACCACCGCCACCGGTGAGAAGGACGGCTACACCCTGCTTGACCCGCTCGGCGTCATGCTCGTGCTGAACTACCTCGGTGGCAAGCACGGTATCGGCCGCGTGGACATCATCGAGAACCGCTTCGTAGGCATGAAGAGCCGCGGTATCTATGAGACTCCCGGCGGCACCATCCTGCTGGCTGCTCACCGCGACATCGAGACCATCACCATGGACCGCGAAGCCCAGAAGGTGCGTGACTCCCTCATCCCGGACTACGCCGCCATGGTGTACAACGGCTTCTGGTTCGCTCCCGAGCGCGAGGCCATTCAGGCCCTCGTGACCAAGACTCAGGAAACTGTGAACGGCGAGGTACGCCTCAAGCTCTACAAGGGCAATGTGATGTACGCCGGCCGCCGCAGCCCGAACAGCCTTTACAGCTACGCCATGGCCACCATGGAAGCTGACTACACGGAGGAGGATTACAACCAGGATGACGCCAGCGGCTTCATTCACCTCAACGGCCTGCGCCTCAAGCAGTTCGCCCGTGTGAACAATAACTAATTCTTCTTTACTCAGGGCTGCTTCACGATGAGTGAAGCAGCCCTGTTTCTTTTTCTCTCCTCAGTATCATTCCACGCACAAAACCATGCAGGAAGAGTTCAGAGATAACACAGATTACAGCACCCATGAGGATGCTGTAACGCTTGCTCTTCCTAGTGGTTATATTCTGAATGACTACAAAATTGAAAGCGTTATTGGCCAAGGAAGCTACGGCATCACCTACCTCGCCTTGGACATGGTGGAAGGAAAGCAAGTGGTCATCAAGGAGAACTTCCCGCGTGATTCTTCCCTGAGAAACCAGCGCACCCATACCGTCCATGCCTCCTCCCCTGATACCCAGGAGTCCTATGACTGGGCGCTGCAACGCTTTCTGGATGAGGCCAAGCTGCTCATTGATTTGAGCCATCCGAACATCGTACCTGTGCTTCATTGCTTTCAGGCGATGGGAACGGCCTATTATGTCATGCCGCACATCGGCGGACAAGAGCTCCAGTTAGCCGCTCCACCCCCCGCTGAAATTACGGAAAAATGGTTACGCCCCATACTGGAGTGCCTGCTGGATGGTCTCTCCTACATGCACGAGCAAAACCTCCTGCACCGCGACCTCAAGCCCAACAATATCCTCGTGCATGAGGACGGCACTCCCGTCATCATTGATTTCGGTACGGCCCGAGCCCTCCGGAATACACATACCCACACTAAAATCGGCACCCCCGGCTACACCCCGCTGGAGCAATACTCAGTCAATGGCAAGCGCGGCCCGTGGACTGATTTTTACGCACTGGGTGCCACCTGTTATCATCTCATCACCGGTGAACTGCCGCCGGACGTGCATGAACGTGCAGATGAGGACAACTACCTCCCTCTAACTGAGCGAGCTGAGCTGCAGCAGCGCTTCTCACGAGCCATGCTTCACAGCATTGACGTAGCCCTCCGCATGAACCGCCGCGAGCGCTGGCAAAACGCCTCAGAATGGCTTGCTGCCATGCGAGGACTTAACCTACGCTCCACGGAAGAGAGAGATAATTTTGAGCCCACACCCACGCAGCCCCCTCATCATGAGAATAAAACCTCATGGATTATCGGGCTTTCCATCTCCGCATTCATCATTATCGGCGCACTACTGCTACTCCCCAGTTCACCCGAACACCCCCCCTTAGATTCCTCACAGCTGGCTCCGGAAACCGAACAGCTAACACAGGAAGAAGAGGTACGCAGACAGGTTGAACAACAAGCGCAGGAAGAACAAGCACGCAGACAGGCCGAAGAACAAGCCAACAGACAAGCCGAAGAACAAGCACGCAGGCGAGCCGAAGAATATGCGCGCAGGCGAGAGAATGCCCTTATCATGCTCCATGAGGCAGCCAAGACCAACAACGTGGCATTACTCAAGGAAGCTCTCCGGAATGGCGCTGATGTACATGATTCAATCTCTCATAGAACGGCTCTCTTTCATGCAGCCGAAGCTGGCCATATTGAATGCGTACGCCTTCTGATGGATGTTTCACAAACCACTGCTAGCATGAGGTGTAATGAGGGAAAAACTCCTCTGTACATCGCTGCTCGCTACGGCCGCACAGAATGTGTGCGCCATATGGTAAATACTCCCAATGTAGATGTTAACAAAGATGATGATGAAGGAAAAACTCCCTTGTACATCGCGGCTCGCTATGGCCACGCAGAATGTGTACGCCTGCTCATGAATGCTCCCAATATCAAAGTTAACAAGAATGATAATGAGGGAAATACTCCCCTGTACATCGCGGCTCGCTATGGCCACGCGGAATGTGTACGCTTGCTCATGAACACTTCCAATATCCATGTTAACATGTGTAATAATGAGGGACAAACTCCCCTGTATATCGCGACTTTTTATGGGCACACAGAATGTGTACGCCTGCTCTCGAGTTCCCCCAACATCAATGTTCATGTTGTTAATTCAAATAATGCAGATGTAAATCCGCTGTTTGTCGCGGCCCGCTTAGGCCACGCAGAATGTATACGCTTTCTGATAAATATTCCCAATGTCGATGTGAATATAACAGATAATGAAAGACAAACTCCCCTGTACACCGCGGCTCGCTATGGCCACGCAGAATGCATACGCGAACTGCTCCAAGCTCCTAATATTAATGTAAACTCCCAGATTTTATCAGGGGCCACTCCCCTTTGCATCGCAGCATTCAAGGGCCATGAAAACTGCGTTACTGAACTCCTTGCCTCGCCAAATATTGATATCACTCTAGCGCGCTACGGTAAAACACCTCTCGATTTAGCCATCGAAAAGAGACAACTAGCATGCGTATACCTCATCCGCGAATACATGAGACGCAAAAATCTGAGCAATAATGCCGCCAATTCTCCACGCCGATAAGTAGCGCCTGAAAAGTAACACGATTCACAGCACGGAAAAGTCTATAAGTTATTGCAAGACGCAGGTACGCCTTCACCCGGCTTAGCCCGCTGGACGTCATATTCCTCTCAACTACCCTAGCGAAAGCACGAAATCAGTCGTACGCTTATCAACGCGAACAACTAAAAACACACTGGTTTCGGGTTGATTTTCCCGCACATTTATGGTATTACTAGCACAGTAGCAATCTGCACACATAAACATGCCGGAAAGTTTCACAGATAACACGTATTTCAATCCCCCGGAAGAGACTGTGACGCTCACACTGCCGAATGGATATATTCTGAACGACTACAAAATTGAAAGCGTTATTGGCCAAGGAAGCTACGGCATCACCTACCTCGCTCTGGATTTAGTGGAGGGTAAACAAGTCGTCATCAAAGAGAACTTCCCCAGAGATGCTTCCCTGAGAAACCAGCGCACCCATACTGTGCGCGCCTCCTCACCTGACACGCAAGAGACTTATGACTGGGCGCTGCAACGCTTTCTGGATGAAGGCAAACTGCTCATTGATTTGAGCCATCCGAACATCGTACCTGTGCTTCATTGCTTTCAGGCGATGGGAACGGCCTATTACGTCATGCCGCACATCGGCGGCCGTGAGCTCCATCAGGCTGCGCCCCATCCCTCTGAAATCACAGAACAATGGCTGCGCCCCATTCTGGAGTGCTTGCTGGACGGCCTCGCCTACATGCACGAGCAAAACCTCCTGCACCGCGACCTCAAGCCCAACAATATCCTCGTACATGAGGACGGTACGCCCGTCATCATTGATTTCGGCACGGCACGAGCCCTGAGGAACACGCATACTCACACCAAAATCGGCACCCCCGGCTACACCCCGCTGGAGCAATACTCAGTCAATGGCAAGCGCGGACCGTGGACAGATTTTTACGCGCTGGGGGCTACCTGCTATCACCTCATCACCGGCGAACTGCCGCCGGATGTGCATGAGCGCGCGGATGAAGATTTATACAGCCCTCTTGCTGAGCGAGCTGAGCTGCAGCAGCGCTTCTCGCAGCCCATGCTTCACAGCATTGACGTAGCCCTCCGCATGAACCGCCGCGAGCGCTGGCAAAACGCCGCTGAGTGGCTTGCTGCCATGAGAGGTATCTATCTGCGACCCACCTCAGCAGGACAAAATCCCAAGCCCGCACCTTCCGCACCCCGCCAGAAATGGAATAAAACATCATGGCTCATCGGGCTCGCTATCGCCGCTTTCAGCATTATCGGCACCTTACTGCTGAACTCATCTCCCGAAGAAGAGCCCCCCCAGCAAGCGCAGGAAGAAGAAGCTACCAGACTGGCCGAGCAGCAGGCTCAGGAAGAGGAAGCCCGCAGACTGGCTGAACAGCAGGCCCAAGAAGAAGAAGCCCGTAGGCTGGCCGAACAACAGGCTCAGGAGGAAGAGGCCCGCAGACAGGCACGTTGGGAAGTTGCCCGCCAAGAAGTCGCCCGCAGGCACGCTTTGGAAGAAGCCCGTAGGCAAGCTGAACAACAGCTTCGCAGCCAAGCTGTAGAACAGGTCCGCAGACAAGTTGAAGAAGAAGCTCGCAGAGAAGCTGAAGAAGAGGACCGCAGGCACGCCGAAGAACAGGCTCGCAGACGCGCGGCGGAAGAACGCAGACAAGCCGAAGAGCAAGCGCGAAGACAAAGAAATCCCAATGCCATGCTCCATGAGGCAGTCATGAACAATAACGTGGCACTACTCCAGGAAGCTATCCAGAAAGGGGCAAATGTGAATCATCTGAACTCCGGAAAAACTCCTCTCTATATTGCAGCAGCATCCGGTTATACTGAATGCGTAGCTGCTTTGCTGCAAGTTAAGGATTTGAACCTGAATTACAGATGTCCGGGCGGAAAAACAGCCCTTTATCAGGCAGCCGAAAATGGCTGTTCCGAATGCGTACGCCTTCTGGTAAATGCGCGTGGTATCAATGTAAATGTAACGGATAATAACAGACAAACGCCCCTGTACACCGCAGCCCGCTATGGCCGCGCAGACTGTGTGCGTGAACTACTGAAAGCTCCTTATATCGAAGTAAACGCCCCAAACTTCACAGGCGCTACCCCCCTCTGCATAGCAGCTTTCAAAGGGCATGTAGGCTGCGTGAAAGAACTCCTCTCCGCTCCTAATATCGATGTCACCTTAGAGCACGATGGATATACGCCCCTTGCTTATGCCATAGAACAAGGCCATACTGAATGCACACGCCTCCTCCGTGAATACATGATTCGCCACAATTTGAGAAGAAATGCTACCGGTTCCACTGGCCGATAAGCACCTGAAAGGTGACACGATTCACGGCACGGAAAAGCCTAAAAAGTTATTGCGCAGCTGCCGGAGAGGTGCTATAATCCGCGCGCGTTCGGTGAGCAAATGAACAAAGGATATATTCAGGCATTTCTCGCAGCAGTGGTGGCAGCCCTGCTGATGGGTTCTTTGTGCATCTTTGTGCGAGAATCCGCATGCAGCGCCCAGCTGTGCTCCTTTGCTCGTTTCAGCATCGGATTACTCATGATAGGCACAGCGGGAGTAGCACTGATATGCCGCAAGCATGGAAACCTGCGCTTCAGCGGAAAATCCTTCATCTCCGGCATCGGGATAAGCCTGTGCATTCTGTTTTATTTCCTTGCGATTAAGGAAACCTCTGCCGGCATAGCGGCACTGCTGCCGGCCACAGGCCCGCTGTTCTCCGCCGTGTGGATTGCCCTGCTGCAGCACCACCTGCCCCCGCGGCGTGATGGACTGCTGATTCTGACAGCCGGGCTCGGCATCGTGCTGGTAAGCCTCTTCGCGGGTAACAGCGGCAGCGGCCAAAATGATGCGCTGGGCATCATATACGGCTTGCTCTCCGGCCTGTTCTACTCGCTGTACATCATGCTGAACCGCCTCATGTCACCGGAAGTCACGCTGCTGCAGCGCACCTTCTGGCAATCCATGGCCGGTAGCTTGGTACTGCTGGCTCCGCTGCTGACAGGCAGCGGCAGCGTGTGGGAGAACCTGAGCAGCGGCTGGGGCTGGCTGGTAGGCATCGGCGTTTGCCAAGGCGTGGGTGTACTGCTGCTGGTGGCTTACGCCATGAAGCGCCTCAGCTCGCTGGAGTTCGGCATCGTATCCTGCTTGGAGCCCACGGAGGCGGCCATCATCGGCTGCGTACTGTACGGAGAAACCCTGCAGGCCGGTCAGCTCTGCGGTTTCGTACTGGTGCTCTGCGCCATTCTTGCTAAGGCGGTCATGTACCGCAAGATTATTGAGCCCACTGGCAAGCTGGTCATCTCCACACCTGCGGCCACGGTTGAAACCAGCCCGGAAAACATCCCATACTTCGGCGAGGAAGAACAGCACTGATTTCACCCCCTCACCCACCCTGCCTTTATGTATACCGAACTTATCCAGACCCTGAACGAGCATGATAACTTCGTGGTTATCTCCCACTTCCGCCCGGATGGTGATGCCATAGGCTCCACTCTGGCAATGGGCCTGCTGCTGCAGAGCCTCGGCAAGAAAGTGCAGATGTGGAATACGGATTCCGTGCCGCAGCGCTATGCCTTCCTGAGCGGTGCAGAACTCATCCGCCCCCTGCCCACCACCCTACCTGCGGAGACTCAGGTGCTCATCTGCGTGGATACCGGTGACCTCAAGCGCCTCGGCAATGAGGCCATGGAGTTATTCTCCCAAGCCCCCTTCACTATCAATATAGACCACCACCACACCAACACGCGCTACGCGCAGCTGAACATCGTGGAAGGTTCCGCCGCTGCCTGTGGCTGCATCATGCACCGGATTATCCGCGCCGCAGGTGTTCCGCTCACCCGCGCCATGGCTGAGGCCCTGTACGCCGCCATCAGCACGGATACTGGCTCCTTCCAGTACAGCTCCACCACGCCTGATGTCATGCGCGCTGCCGCTGAACTCATTGAGGCCGGAGTGGATGTGGGGGATATCAACCGCCGCATCTATCAGGAAGTGCCCCAAGGATGCTTCATCACTCAGCGTGAAGTGCTTAATAACATGGTGGTGGAAGAAAACGGCACCATCTCGCACTACTCCATGCCCGCCGGCAGAAAGGCTGAGCTCGGCGTGGGCTTGGAAGACACCAAGGACCTCGTGGATATCATCCGCGTGATGCAGGGCGTGAAAGTGGCCGTCATCTTTGAGGACTTGGAGGATGGCAAGGTGCGCGTGTCACTCCGCTCCAAGGATCCGCAGGTGGACGTCTCCGCCATCGCGGCCATGCACGGCGGCGGTGGACACTGCATGGCCTCCGGCATTCGTATGCTGGGCCCGCTGGAGGACGCCCGTGAAAAAGTACTGAACTCCATCCGCGCCGTTGTGCGCAGTCTCTCATGAATACCACTCCTGAACAGCCCTGTGGCGTGCTCCTTGTGGATAAGGACCCCGGCTTCACCTCACATAATGCCGTGGCCCTCTGCCGCCGTATCCTGAACACCAAAAAAGTAGGCCACTGCGGCACGCTGGACCCCATGGCCACCGGCATGCTCATCGTCGTCATCGGCAAGGCCACTAAGGTGCAGGACTTGCTCATGTGCGAGGACAAAGTATACACCGCCACCATGAAGCTCGGCATCGAGACCAACAGTCAGGATGCTGACGGCGAAGTAGTAGCTGAAAAACCCACCGATGGCATCACGGAGGAAAACATCCGCGCCGCCTTTGAGCACTTCATGGGTGAGTTTGATCAGGTGCCTCCCATGTACTCTGCCGTGAAAATAAATGGCGTTCCCTGCTACAAACTCGCCAGAAAAGGCCAGGAAGTGGAGCGCAAAGCCCGCCACGTGAAGGTGCTCAGCTATGAGATTACCCGCGTGGACCTCGCCGCCGCGGAGGTGGATTTCACCGTGCACTGCAGCAAGGGCTTTTATGTGCGAACCTATGCGCATGACATCGGCCAGCACCTCGGCTGCGGAGCACACCTCACCGCCCTGCGCCGCATCCGCTCCGGTCATTTTGATATATCAGAGGCCGTGGACGTCCCCACCCTGAAAGCGGCAAGCCGGGAAGAACTCCTTACCCGCCTCCTCCCCTTGGAGAAAGTTCTGGCGGACAGGAGCTGATACCACTTCACCACGCCCAAGAAAAGAGCTATACAACCAACTTGCTGTGTTTTGATTATACCAGCAGTAATCAACTCCGTAATGGCTCTATACACGGTGCTAAAGATTACTCATTATTCATTTATCCGCTCGCCTCACTGACGAGCGGATAAATTGTTCTTACAACTCAGAAAATTCAACATACTGCGCTGCATTGTTTCTGCTTTACACGCGCAAGCTGAAAGTGTATAATGTGCTCAGACGAAATTTTTCCTATAACACCATCTGACAAAGCGATATGATGACCGCAGCACAGATTCGCCAGAGCTTCCTGGACTTTTTCCACGAGAAGCAGCACGCCGTAGTACCCTCCGCCTCCCTGATGCCGCAGAGCCCCGGCCTGCTGTTCACTAACGCCGGCATGAACCAGTTCGTACCCTATTTCTTGGGCGTATGGACCCCGCCGTGGAAGCCTGCCCGCGCCACGGACACGCAGAAGTGCATCCGCGCCGGCGGTAAGCATAATGACTTGGAGGATGTGGGCCAGGACAGCTACCACCACACCATGTTCGAAATGCTGTGCAACTGGTCCTTCGGTGATTACTTCAAGAAAGAAGCCATCGCATGGGCATGGGAGCTCATCGTGGAGCGCTGGGGCTTCCCCGCAGAGCGCCTGTACGCCACCGTGTACTACCCGGACAAGAGCAAGGGCAACCCCGGCGAGTTTGACCAGGAGGCCTATGACACCTGGGCACCCCTCTTCGAAAGCAAGGGTCTGGACCCGAAGGTACACATCGTGAACGGCGGTGTGAAGGATAACTTCTGGATGATGGGCGAGACCGGCCCCTGCGGCCCCTGCTCCGAGCTGCACGTGGACCTCACCCCTGAGGGCAACACCCAGGGCAGCCTCGTGAACCAGGACAGCCCTCTCTGCATCGAAATCTGGAACCTCGTGTTCATCCAGTACAATGCCGAGAGTGATGGCACCTTCCGTAACCTTCCCGCTTGCCATGTGGATACCGGCATGGGCTTCGAACGCGCCTGCGCCATGATTCAGTGCACCAACGGCTTCACGGATTTCTCCCGCCGCGTTTCCAACTACAGCACGGACGTCTTCCGCCCCCTGTTCCGCAGAATCGAGGAGATTTCCGGCCGCACGTATGTGGATATCTACCCGCAGGACGCCACGGAGGAGAACGCCGCCACCCTGAAGGAAAGCATCGCCTTCCGCGTGATTGCGGACCACACCCGCACCCTGAGCTTCTCCATTGCAGATGGCATTCTGCCCGGCAACAACGGCCGCAACTATGTGTTGCGCCGCATTCTGCGCCGCGCCGTGCGCTATGGCCGCACCCTCGGGCTGGAGAAGCCCTTCCTGAGCGAGCTGGTAGACACTCTGGCCGCTGAAATGGGTCGCGTATTCCCCGAGATTGTAGGCCGCGCCGCCACCATCAAGGAAGTGCTGCTGCGTGAGGAAACCAGCTTCAATGAGACGCTGGACCGCGGCCTTGACCTCTTTGATAAGGAAGTGGCTGCCACCGGCACCGTGAGCGGTGACTTCGCCTTCAAGCTGTATGATACCTATGGCTTCCCCATTGACCTTACCGCCCTCATGGCCCGCGAACGCGGTCTGACAGTAGACACGGAGCGCTTTGACGTGCTCATGGAGGAGCAGCGCCAGCGCGCTAAGGCCGCCCAGAAGAAGCAGGTGGTGCGCGCTCTGGACCTGAAGACTGAGGCCATCACGGAGTTCACCGGCTACACCGGTGACAGCATCACCGCCACTGTGACGGAGGTGCACGAGGCTGATGACATGCTCTTCATCATCACGGACAAGACCCCCTTCTATGCCGAGATGGGTGGCCAGGTGAGCGATGGCGGCACCCTGCAGGCCGGTGGCGACAGCGCCGCTGTACTGGGTGTGCAGCAGATCGGCCAGGCCCGCGCCCACCTCATTGCCGTGGCGGATGGCGTACGCCCCGCCGTGGGTGACAGCGTGGAGCTGAGCATTGATACCGAGCGCCGCCGCGCCATTGAAGGCCACCACAGTGCCACTCACCTGCTGCACAAGGCTCTGCGACTGCTTGTGAGCGATGACATCGCCCAGCAGGGCTCCCTCGTGGATGTGGACCGCCTGCGTTTCGACGTGAACAGCGGCGCCATCTCCAAGGAAGACCTCCGCCGCGTGGAAGAGCTCGTGAACCAGTGGGTGGAGGAGGACCTCCCCATCTTCTGCCGTGAGTATCCCATGACCGAAATCCGCAAGCACCCGGAAGTATGCCAGTTCTTCGGTGATAAGTACGGTGATGTGGTGCGCCTCGTTCAGATGGGCGGTGAGGCCGGCGGCTTCAACGGCGTCTCCATGGAACTTTGCGGCGGTACGCATGCCGCCACCACCGGCAAGGTGGGCTTCTTCAAAATCAAGAGCGAAGGCGCTATCGCCAGCGGTGTGCGCCGAATCGAGGCTGCTTCCGGTAAAGCCGGTCTGGATATCGTGAAGGATATCATTCAGGCCCGCATGCCTGAGGGTAAGGAAAGCCTTGAAAAGCTCAGCCTCGCTAACAGCAAGCTCCAGCAGCTCGGCCAGCCCACCATCCCCGTGCCTACCAGTGATGGCCACCCCGCAGAAAAGGCTCTCCAATCACACGATATCCGCGTGGTGAACGCCCTGCTGGATGAGTACAACGCCTACTGCGATAAGCTGAAGGAAGCTGCACTGGAGGCTGATAAGCGTGTGAAGAAGGCAATCTCTGCTGCTGCTGCCGGCATGGCTGATGCTATTCTGGCTGAGCAGCTCACCGGCGGAAACGTCGTCATCAGCACGGAGGGCGGAAATGACCTGCTCACCGAGCTCTTCAACGGGCTGCGCAAGCGGCATTACGCTGCCGCCGCCTTCTTGGTGGCAGATGATGGCACCGGCCTCTCCCTGGGTGCTTACTGCGGTGAAGCCGCACAGGCAGCCGGTCTGAAAGCCGGGGACCTTATCCGCACCCTCGCCCCCATCGTGGGCGGTAAAGGCGGCGGAAAGGCAGATATGGCACGCGGCTCCGGCAAGGAGCTCAGTGCTAAGGATGAACTCCTGGCAAAAGCCACTCAGGCTCTCTCTTAATCTCACCTGAATACCTCACCCATACTTACACATATGGCTAAGAACACTCCCCCGGTCTACCCAGACGAACCCAGAATCCCCATTCTGCCGAACATGCTCACAGCAGGCAACCTGCTGTGCGGCTTCTTCGCCATCCTCACCATCTTCAAAGGCATGGCCTTTCAGGATGGTACGCCGGAAGCATTTGACTATTACCAGCAAGCCACATACCTCATCTTCGCCGCCTGCATCTTTGACCTGCTGGATGGCCGAGTAGCACGTATGTGCAAGGCAGATGGCCCCTTCGGTCGTGAGTTTGACTCCATTGCGGACGTCATCTCCTTCGGTGTGGCACCTGCCATGCTGCTGAGCCGCGCCGTGCTCTTTGACCTGCCGGACGCCTTCGGCATGGGCATCGGCGTGCTGTACCTGCTGTGCGCCTCCCTGCGCCTGGCACGCTTCAACTGCATGGCTGCAGCTCCCAAGAAGCCGAACCAGAGCATGGACTTCGTGGGCCTTCCCGTACCCATGGCTGCAGGTGCTGTGGTAAGCACCATGTACCTCGTGATTGATGTCACCACGCACCACAATCTCGTGATTGACCCCGTGTGGCAGTACATCATGGGTGGTACAATGGCCTTGGTATCCCTGCTCATGATGAGCCGCGTGATTTACCCCAGTTTCAAGCACGTGAACTTCGAGAAGCGCGGTACCATCACCGCTATTCTTCTGGTGGCTGCTGCCATCTGCGCCTTCGTGTGCTTCCCCTGGATTGCTCCCGCCATCATCTTCCTGTGCTACCTTGGCTATGGCCTCGTTGTACGTCCCTTCCTCACCCGCCGCATGCGCCGCGCCATTGAGGTGTATGATGATGAGGACGAGGAGGAGGAGGATTCTGACGAGCCCAAGGCCTGATTCTCACATCCCAAGCTTTCAGCACCCCGCATCTTGCCCCACCGGGTAGATGCGGGGCTTTTTATCTCCGGAAATCCTGATGCAGAGCGTTTCGTCACACGCCCTTTTCATCATCCCAGAGCACCACATGAAGGCGCTCACCCAGACGCACGTGGTGGCTCAGGCACATGGCAGCCACTGCCGGGCGGGCAGCATTCAGCTCCGCACGGGTAGCGGCACAGGGCATGAGAATAATTCTCTGCTGCGGCAGGCCCAAGGCCTGAATGGCAGGCCAATCCTCCTCACCACGCACCACAAACTTAAACCAAGCCTTACCTGTGGCAAGAAATGCCTCCAGCACCGCCGGGCACAGAGCAGCAGCGGCATCATTCCCGGAGTGCGTAAGCTTGGGGGATACGTTCCACTGGTTCACACGGGCGGCCAGAGCCGGTGTGGGCGGCACAGTGCCATTCGTCTCCACCTCCACATGCATATCCTCCGGCAGGAAGCTCAGCAGCCGCTCCATGGAGGCCGCCTGCAGCAGGGGCTCACCACCTGTGATAACGAGTGAGCCACAGCCATAGCTGAGCACACGCGCTGCCACATCCGCCTCCGCCAGCTCACAACCGGACAGCCAGCTGTAGCGCGTATCACACCAGCTGCAGTGCAAATTACAACCTGCCAAGCGCAGAAACACAGCGGGGCAGCCCACGCGGACTCCTTCCCCCTGCAGTGAATAAAAAATCTCCGGCTCAGATTTCAGGCGTGCAATATTCATGGCTCCGTGTTATACTCAGCTGTACATAAGGCTTCATACCAAAAGTAAGCCGCCACGTCAACCGCTTTTTCACCTCATCAGCTGATTTTCACCACCATGAGCTCTCGCACCCCGTACCGCGTCCTCTTCGTCTGCCTCGGTAACATCTGCCGCAGCCCCGCCGCAGAGATTATCTTTAACGCCGTGGCTGCTCAGGAAGGCCTCTCCCACCTCGTGAAAGCGGATTCCTGCGGCACCGCCTCCTACCACACCGGCAGCAAGCCTGATCACCGCATGCTCGCCGCCTTGGAACGCGCCGGGTACAGCTATGGCGGCCACCGCGCCCGCACCTTCCGCCGCGCAGATTTCAGCGAGTTTGACCTCATCATCCCGCAGGACGAGTATAACGAGCAGGACATACTCTCCCTCGCACGTCATGAGGAGGACCGCTCACGCGTGCGCGGCATGTGGCAGTGGTTCGCCCCGGAGGAAACGGAGCGCTCCGTGCCGGATCCCTACTACGGCGGCCCCGCCGGCTTTGATGCCGTGGTGGCTCTGCTCACCCGCAGCATGCAGCGCCTCGTGGCCGAACTCAGCGCCAAACTTCAGGCCTGAAGCCGTCCTCAGCCGTTTTTTAAGCGTAAATTTCACCCGGCAAACCGCTTTTAGCTTGCAAGGGGGAGCATAACGCGCTAGAATGCTCAGCACAGGAAAAATAATGTAATGATGAGGAAAAGCCCGATATATGCACTTCTGATTTCACTGACCGGCGGCGTACTACTGGTGACGTGCGTGCAGCGCTATGGCTCAGTGGCGCAGGAGTCCGTGGCGGAAACCCTCACGTCTGACGCCATCGCCGTCACCCCGCGCATACCCGGTTTCCTGCTGGAACCGCAGCAGATTCACCGCCTGAGTAATGCCGAAATGCAGCGGCTGCGCACCATCCTACGCCGTGGGGAGATGCGCGTGGTCTCCGAAGAGCACTATCACGATGACATCCCCGGTGTGCGTGAAGATATGATTAAAGGCGTCTTCTACCTGTACGGCAGCAATTACCAGTGCTTGGGCTGCCGCGTGGAGAATAATCAAATCATCATGGATGACATCGAGCTGAATGAGGAAGACAGCCGTGAGCTATATGCCCTGCTGCTGCCGCACCTCATCAAGGCTATCAACTATCGCCCATGAGCCCTGCCCGCCACCTGATTGCTGCGGGTCTGCTGGCCTGCACACTAATCTGCTGCCAGCAGCAGCCAACTCCTCCCGCGGGCATATACCCCGAGCCTGATACCTCCTTCATCGGCCGCCGCCTCCAAGAACGCCTCACCACGGAGAAGGCGGATGTGGCCGTCATCTTCATCGGCGGATTCTCTGAGCAAGTGCTCACCCACCTGCGCAGCGTGTATGAAACCACACCGCCCATCCCCTGCCCCGGCAAACAGGTGCGCGCCTTCTATGCATGGGACGGCGGCCGCGGCTGCCTCTTCTGGCACAGCACACGCCTCATCCAGCGTGACCTCCGCGCCTTCCTCACCGCGAACCCCGGCGCTGACCTCATCTTCATTGGCCACAGCTACGGCGGCTCCGCCATCATGGATGTGCTGCGCCACCTGAATACCCCCCACGGGCGCGTCCTCGTCGTCACGCTGGATCCTGTCAGCTGCCGTGAGCGTTCCCACCCGCGTGAACGCGCCGCCGGTGTGGACTACTGGGTGAATGCCTACTGCCGCCCCTACCGCCACTTCAAGGATTTAGCAGCCAGCATTGGCGGCCCTTGGCGCGAATGCCCGCAGGCGGATGTCAATATCGTCTTCAGTGGTGATGAGCGTGACGACGCCGGCCGCCGCTACCAGCACGCCCAGCCCGGCCCCCTCTTCCAAGACCGCGCCCCCGGCCAAACCCACTCCGCCCATGAGCTGCTCATCAGCGCGGCCAAGCGTCTCATAACCGGCCGCGCCTCCTCGCAAACTACAACAACTTCCAAACCATGAGCACGGATACACCCCCTTGGCAGCGCCTGCAGGAAAACACCGCAGAGCTCTCTGCCCTCACCCCCTCCTGCAAGGGCAGCGTACACCCCCTCGCCGTGGTGGATGGCGTGCTGGAGCTCGCAGAAGGCTCCTGCGTGAAAGCAGGCACCGTTATTGAAGGCCACGTGCGCATCGGTAAAAACTGCACCATCGGCCCTAATGCCTTCCTGCGCGGCCACGTCAGCATAGGTGACAACTGCGTTATTGGTAACGCCGTGGAAATCAAAAGCAGCATCATCGGTAACGGCGTCTTCATCTCACACCTCACCTACGTGGGAGACTCCGTCATTGAGGATGATGTGAACGTGGGCGGTGGCTGCATCTTCAGCAACTTCAGGCATGACGCCGCTGAAATCCGCATGCCCTGGCAAGGCTCTCTCTGCCACACCGGCCTGAACAAACTCGGCTGCCACATCGGCCCCCATTCCCGCATCGGCGCCAAATGCGTTATCCTCCCCGGCCGTGTCCTACCCCCTCACACCCAAACCTACCCCGGTACCGTCTATACCGGTAAGGAGTAATACACACTCCCGCACAAGCTTTCCTATCATAAAAACAGCGACCGCGTAAGCTCTCACTTACGCGGCCGCCTTTTTTCGTAAAATGAATGGGTAAACCCAACCCGCCCTCATTCTACACATACGATACAGTTTGTCAAGAATAATAGATGAATATTACTCTCTTTATATGTAGTACAATTAAACGGTAACCTTTCCTTTAATTTCTATCAAGGATTTATCTGCAAGCGCAGTTTTATATACCCTCTCCAGAATATCCATAATTTTGCCACCACGTCGCATAAATCCAAACTGATTTGCAGCAAGCTTGATAAGTTCATCTTTGGGAATTCCATATGACTTCTTAGCAATCTCTATGAAGGCAAGTTTAATTTCCTCTTCAGGGATATGCTCTATATCACGACCTGTTGCCCCAGTGGAAGGTATACGAACTTTTAATTCTGTGAAGTCTGAGAACTGTAAGAAATCACCCTTACGTTCGATTTTAGAACTAGCAAGGATTTTTCTCAACTCCCGTTCTACTTCTCCACGGAAAATTGCAGACACTTTCTGACGATTGTACAAAGGAAGCAATCTCTTAGATAGCTCGTATATATGAATCGGCTGCTCAATACGAATGATGTGAGCTATGGCTATTGAAATATAATCTTGCGACCAATTCGGATTAAGACTGGCGTACTCGTAATCGACAAAACCATAAAAATTCTCCTCACTCGGGGAAGTTTTTTTCTCTCCATCCAGCGTTTCTATAGACTCGTTTTCTGAAACAGGTTCAAGCTCCAGTAACTCTTGGATGCCCTCATCAATTGAAGGGGAAACCGGGCAAATGGGAAGTTTTACAGTGTTTCTCTCGAACGCTGCGCGTATAGCGGCTTCCAATTTTGCCCCTTGGCTTTCCGGAGATTTAATCCAATCTGTAGACCAAATGCGGTATATAGTCCAGCCCATATCCTCCAAAACAGCCTGACGGAGGCGGTCGCGCTCTCGAGCTGTTCTTGAACTGTGGTATGTTGCGCCATCACATTCAATGCCTATAGCAAATTTACCATTCATGGACGGATGTTTAACTGCCATATCAATGCGATATTCGGAACAACCTACCTGTGTCTGCACCTGATATCCACGAGCAGAAAGGTAGTCGTACACTGACTCTTCGAACGGGGATTCACAATCGATGATCTTAGCATCATAGGTGACTTCATTGATCAATGCATTGACACCTTGCTGAGCAAATTCCAAGTACGAGCGGAGCAATTTTACGCCCACTGCT